>JAHEYU010000119.1 GCA_023251435.1 Bacteroidota bacterium | reverse complement strand
ATTTAACTTCTTTCGTACAAACATGCCCGAAATTACAAATGGGACACCCATTTCCAAAATTCATCCCAATAAAATCAGGCCTTCCAGAGGCTCTTTTTGAAATGTGCGGAAAACAGGAAAAAGGCCGCCTGACTTTACATCGGCGACCTTCTTTTGATTTAAATGGTTGAGGTGGTTTACGAAATTTATATGGTACAGATTGATTTCCTGTTTTCAGCTAACAGACAGTCCATCCCAATGAAACCCCTACTGCAACGATATCTTTTTTATAACTTCTTACAAATTGCAGCCCAGCCCCCGCCTTTTGCAAGGTTAATTTTCAACTTATCGGCGCTGGTTATCTGTTTTACAATTCTCTTATAATCGTTACAACTTTTTTCAGCATTAATTCCATCCTGCATTATCTCAATTTCGAATGTTCCTTCGCCCAAAAACGACAAATCAAGATCTAATGAGCGGGCCGTCCAATCTGTCATAGCACCCAGATACCAGTTGTTATCTTTCTGGCGGGCCATCAGAATATAGTCTCCAACTTTTGCATCAAGCACTTTGGTGTCGTCCCAAACTGTCGGCATTTTGCTGATGAAGGTTGTTGTTTCCGTTTCCTTGTAGTAATTCGAAGGACTATCGGCCAGCATCTGCAACGGCGAATCGTAACAAACATACATCGCAATCTGGTGGCAGCGTGTACCCATACTCATCGGATTCGAAAAGCTGATGGCATAATCCTTTTCATTTTTGTTGATCATCGCTCCCGGAGTAAAATCCATCGGCCCGGCCAACATTCGGGTAAAACACAGTGTCACATCGTGTTCAGGTGTAATATCCTTGCTCCACTTGGCATTTTCCATACCCTTTACACCTTCGTGATTGATAATATTCGGATACGCCCTGCCCATTCCTGAAGGTTTAAACGCCCCGTGAAAATCGATTAAAAGTTTACGGTCGGCACACGCTTTTGCAGCGCGTTCGTAAAAATTAACCATGTATTGTTCAGAGCGGGCCATAAAATCGACTTTGATTCCTTTGGCGCCAACTTTGGCATAAATGTCCAGAATCGCATCCATGTCGGCATCAAGCGGATTCCAGAGACACCACAGAATAATATCCACATTCTTTGTTTTTCCGTAGGCAATCAATTCCTGAAGGTTCAAATCAGGATTTGCTTCTTTGATATTGGTAGTCGATTTGGTCCAGCCTTCGTCCAAAATAATATATGGAATGTTGTGTTTCGAAGCAAAATCGATGTAATATTTGTAGGTTTTGGTATCCAGTCCGGCTTTAAAGTCAACCCCATAAATATTGTTTTCGTTCCACCAGTCCCAGGCAACAAGGCCGGGTTTTATCCAGCTGGTATCGGTAATTTTATTTTCTCTTGAAAGTAGAAAAACCATCTGATTTTCAACCAGCCGGGCATCTTCGGTACTGATCATGAAAACGCGCCAGGGAAAAGTGCGCGTTCCTGAAGTGGTGGCAATGTAATCGGCTTCCTGAATGTTCTGGATCTCGCGGTCGCCTTTCGGATCCGACTTCAGGATAACTTTTGGATATTTACTTTTGAAAGCCGCTTTACCCGTCGCTTCCAGAAACAAACACGGATAATCGAACAAATCAGCCTCTGTAATACCGATTTTAATGTTGTTATCTGCTTTTACCAAAGTTGGCAGCGACGCAAACCGTCCCGCATTGAGTGAACTGATTTTCTGATCTAAATAAATCCGTTCGTAATGCGAATAAACGGTCTCTTCTTCAGGAAAAAGGACTCCGTAATCGCCTGAAAAGTTCAATCCAACTTCTTCGTATTTAACGGTTATCTGATCTTTTATATTTGTTTCGAACCGATAGGCAATTCCATTGTCGAACAAACGAAAACTAACAGTATAATTTGGTTTGAAATTCAGGTTCAGCTGGTTATAGTTATTGCTGATGGTTTTTGACTTTACTGCCACGACCGTTTGAACCGTTTCATTAACAGTCGAAGTCTTTCCTGAAACAACTTTTGGATTGATACCCAACACCGAAGTTCCCAAATCGAGGCTCAAAGTATTGCCTGTAAAAACTGGCTGATTATCAACTGTTGCCGACCACTTTATTTGTGTTTCGACTGAAACTGTAACTTTGATTTTCCCATTTGGGGAACTGACTGTGTAATCTTTGGCAAAGGCTCCAAAGCCTGATACGATGAAAAGAATTAATAGGATGGTTTTCATTTTTGATTTTGTTTGATTTCTAATTTATTTTGGTTTGAAATAGATGAATGTCCCGTTGCGGAAATGGTATTACAATGCCCGTTTTATCAAACTCTTTTTTAACATTTTCGTTGACAGCGAAAAACACGTCCCAATAATTGGCAGTGTCAACCCAAACGCGTGTCACCATATTTACTGAACTGTCGCCCAACGAAATAAGTCCAACAAAAGGAGCTGGATCCTGATGAATACGCGCATCAGAATTAACAACCGAAAGAATAATACCCCTTGCTTTGTCGATGTTTTCAGAATAGCTAATGCTAAAATTCCAGTCAACCCTGCGGAGAGGTTCGGTTGAATAATTGGTAAGTGTGCTATTGCTCAATCCACCATTTGGAATTACAACCGTCTTATTGTCAACAGTTTTTAATATTGTGTGAAAAATCTGAATTTCAGCCACAGTACCAACAGAACCTTGCGCGTCGATATAATCGCCCACCTTGAATGGTTTATAAATAAGCAACATCACCCCGCCGGCAAAATTTTGCAAAGTACCTGAAAGCGCCATTCCAAAGGCCAAGCCTGCGGCACCAAGAATGGCTATAAATGAAGTCATTTGCACGCCAACCATTGTAACAACACTCACCAGCAACAGTACTTTTAGTGTAATGCTTATCAGATGAATTAAAAATGACTGAAGCGTTTGTTCAAACGAGCGCATTTCGAATATGCGTTTAAGAACTTTAACAAGCTTCCCGATTAACCATAGCCCAATAACTAAAGTTATAACTGCCAGTAAAATCTGACTGCCATAAGTAATGGCAAGTTCCACCATTCGCTCCGAACTTGGTAATAAGGTTGTTAGATCTTTCATGCTAATTTTTTTAATTATCGTACAATTTACCTTTATTATTTCAGAATAAAGTCGTCGGCATCGTTCAGCACCGGAAATTTCTGGCGAAAATCATTTAACTCATTAAAAGACAGCGAGGCTGAAAGTGATTCTTCGCGGCCAGGTAACGATTGAAAAAGGGGGTTCCCTTTTGGACCAAAAACCTGCGAATCGCCCGAATATTCAATTTCCTGTCCGTCGGTTCCAATACGATTGACACCAACCACATAACATTGATTTTCGATGGCACGCGCCTTCAGCAAGGTATTCCAGACCTCAGTTCTGGCTTGTGGCCAGTTGGCCGAATAAACCAGCAAATCGTATTCATTACGGTTACGCGCCCAAACGGGGAAACGCAAATCGTAGCAAATAAGCGGGCAAATGCGCCAGCCTTTGTACTTAGCAATCAATCGCTCTGTTCCTGCCTGAAAATGACTTTCTTCGTTTCCCATCGTAAACAAGTGCCGCTTGTCGTAAAAACTGATTTTTCCTGAAGGCTCGACAAACAACGAGCGATTGTAAAAATTACCGTTCTCCTGAATAATCAGACTTCCGCAAATGGCAAGCTGATGCTCGGAGCAACGTTTTTTCATCCAGTTCACAGTTTCTCCGTTCATTGGTTCTGCCAGTTCCGAAACATTCATCGAAAAACCGGTTGCAAACATTTCAGGCAAGAAAATCATATCGGTAGTTTTGTCAATTTGCTGAAGCCATTCATCAATTTTTGTGCGGTTGGCTGACGGATTTTCCCAAACCAGATCGAGCTGAAAAATGGCGATGTTTAATAGTTCCTGAGTCATAGGTGAAGTTTATAGATTCGATAATTTGGTCATTGAATAGTATTAATCTTCCGCAGTAAATTTTTCAGGATGTCGGCCTATCGCACCATATTCGCGGTAAAAAGCTTTCATACGACTGATGTCGGCCTCTGCATCGTCTGTAAGCTCAAATGGTTTTACCCACCCAATTTCCTTGCGCCCGAAATCGAAGATTCCCAGGCAAACAGTTGCTCCGGTAGCTTTTGCAATGGTATGAAAACCAGCTTTCCACTTTTTCGTCAAATTTCGCGTGCCTTCCGGAGTAATGGCCAAATGCATCATATCGCGGCTATTCATTTCAGTAATAATTTGCTTTGTAATAGTGGCGCCTCTCGAACGATCAATCGGTATTCCGCCCATCTTTTTCAGGACCGGACCAACCGGCCAAAAGAAAAACTCCTTTTTAATCATGGTATTTGCCACCCCACCCATCGAGGTATAAAAAAGGTACGAAAGCACAAAATCCCAGCCGCTGGTATGAGGAACCCCAATAATGATAGCCTTTTTATAGGGAATTACGCCATTTTTGGGTTTCCATCCCATCAGTTTCAGGATTAGCCTGCAAATTGATCTCCACATATTATTCGATGTTAAATTTAATTACATTGGTTGCGCTGCAATAATCTTTCAACAAGCGGACGGCCATTACTGTCGCTGGTTTCAGTTCTTCGCCGCCATCAAAACTGATAAGGATCATCAGAAACCGACTGGTATTTGAGCTGACTTCAGTTCGCGGGGAATCGCTGGTTGGCGTACCGAAAGGCCCCAACTCATCACGAAATACCGGCAGATTTTCAATATTCAACGCTCCTCGTCCTATTCCTGAATAGGCTTCATCCGGAAGTCCAATTCCAAAAGAAATGTCGCCCTGAATCTGACCGGCATCATATCCGCCAATCGAAAACCCAGTAGAAATGGAAACAAGGTTTAACTGATCGACCACATTATTAATCTGATACAGGCCTTTGCCCGAAACCACCCGTCGCAACAAAGCTTCGGCAGATAAGCGATAGCGTGCCGGATCTTTTCCACAGGATTTGTAAGCTTTTCGGGAGGCTGCAATAGCCAGAATTTTGGAAATATCGTCGATAACCAGTGATTGACTGATCAGGGTAATTTGGGAATTGATTTCAGAAGTAAGGTTTTCAACCGATTCTGCAACGATTACATCGGCTTCGATACAGCCCAACTGAAGATTTGGGCACAGCAATTTAAGTTTTTCACTGATACTAATTTTCACCATATCGCTAACAGCTGTTGATTTATTTCAGGCGCAAACAAGCCGTCCCACAAATGTAGAAATTTAGTCTGCAACAACTATTTTCAATAATACATTATCTTTTTACTCGTAGTTAATCCGTTTGATTTAACCCGTAGAATATAAATTCCTTTTGGGTAACCGGTCAAATCGAAGGTGAAATGCGTTGAATTCAGTTCAACTTTGTATTGCTTCGAAAACATCATTCGTCCGTTTAAGTCGGTGACCGAAAGGTCGGCAATTCCCAGATCGGGATGAAAAATATTGATATTGAAGATACCTTTTGACGGGTTGGGAAACACGAATGCGTCAAGCGAATTGCTAAGCAAATCGATGGTAACATCGCCAATCGCACCATTATTTCCATCTAGCTGCAACCAGTATTGTTTCCCTGGCTCGAGCTTTAAATCTTCGATCAAAGCAGTTTTATCGCCCGAAGACCTGTTGTCGTTGGCCGCGATCATGTTGTATTTCTTTCGGTCGCCCAACAAAATATCCCTGAAATCGGTGGCCGCATATACCGTAATTTGATTATCGAAACCACTGGTATTGATGGTAACAATCCCACTGGCAGGCGAATCGAATGTAAACCAGATTGAATTATCCAATAAACTTTTGGTAGGTTTAAAATCGGGACACCAGCTTAAATTACCCACGCATCCGGATGATGGAGGATTGGGTTCATTCGACTCGACAGTTGCGCATCTGTTCGAAAAACCCGTATTCCGTCCTAAAAACAATCTCTCGGCATTGGCAATGTGATCGTTTGGCTGAATAATTACGTGAAACAAAATACTGTCGGATGCCACACAATTTCCGTTTGTTCCGGTCACGTTCACCCATGTGTCAAACGATTTGGTTTGTTTTGCAAATTGATTTAGTGTCAGGTACAAGGTATTCGGACCGATAGCAGTATCTATTAATTCAGGCTTTTGTATTTTGTAAGTGAAATTTACAGCTCCGGCGACTTTCAACGGGAAGGCTTTCAGGCTCGACCCGCAAACCACTGTATCTCTTCCGGCTTTCAGAAACCTGACGTTCAGTTCACTTCTGGCCAGAATATATTTTTGCTGAATAAGTTCATCGCTTCCGTATTTATTCGACGTGCGAAGCTTTACAGAATAAGTACCATCCTTCAGAAATAATATTTGAGGATTTTTCGATGTACTGTCGGTGCCATTGGCAAAACTATGGGTGGGAGGATCGACCTGCCAATGCCATTCGGTTGGTTTATGCGTACTTCGGTCGATAAACTGTACGGGCGAATCAACGCATACTTCCTGAAGTTCTGCGCGGAAATTTGTCCTGGGCGGCATCTTCCAGATTCCATTCATCGTTTTTCTTGTCTTCATCGGATCGAGCCAGAAAGCAAGCTGTTTGTTGTCGGGAGCATTAAAATCCCACGATACCGATAACTTCCCAAAAAGCAAAACCGTTCCAACCCCTCCGTGAAGCTGTCCTACAATTCTTTGATTCTGATCAAATAAAGGAGCGCCTGAAGAACCGGTTTCGGGCAATCCCTGATCAAACAACGAATACCAATGTGTACCGGGCAAGGTGGTTGAAACCAACACACGATCTTCGGAAAACCACTGTATTTTTTCGGGATAACTAAAAGATGTATTGTGCGCTACTGCAATGCTTTTTGGCTCTCCTTCCGGATGATGGATACTCGCACTGGAACGTGGATTTTCGCCGCTGATATCCCAACCGGCATAAAATGGATTGTATTCGTCGGGCGGATATTCATTTAACAGCAACAGAGAAAAATCGGAATCGGTGCTTCCCGCCTTAAATGTTGCGCCCGATAATGTCTGCGAAAATGCTGCATCAACGACATCGCAGGTCGAATTCTCGAAATTGAAATAGGTCATCAGCGTGTTAGCGGTTGACTCTGAATTGACACAATGATTAGCAGTAAGGAAATAGGGTGTCTCGTCTTCCTTCACATTGTTTATCAACGCTCCGGTGCAAAAATACGAATTCTGAAAATTATGAAAAGTCATCATACAAACGCTGTGTTTCACAATTTGCCAATCGGCGCCTGCACCGCAGTTAATTCCGATCCGACTCTCGGCAACTTTCTTTAAATCTATATAAGCCTGAGATATTGACCCCAAAACCAGTTTGCCTGAAAATTCGGGTGAGACAGGTTCAAAGTATTCTATAATCAGATGATTACCAGGAAATTCGGCAACAGGCAAAAGTTTTCTCAGGTTGTTATTTCTGTGCGTGAAAGCTCCCCTCAACTGAGTTTTAGAGGAATTATAAATGAATACTTTGGCGTTTGGGGGCAGATGGTAGTTCTTAAAAAACAATCCCAGAGACAAGGCATTTTCCGATTCGATTTTATATTGCCAAACGGTTCCTTTTCCTTGTATTTCAGTCCTGATTCCGTTTTTTTTTATATCAATATCGCATGGCCGAACCACTCCATACCGGTTGTCGATCCTGAAATTTCTATCCTCTTCGAGCATTTTGCCGATGCAAACCGAATCAAGTTTCATTGCAGGAATAATAACAGCATTCTTGTGTTCGACAAGAAAACTTTCAGGCAAACCTTTTTCGCTTACCTGGGCTTTCAACTGGAAACAATTAACATTCAATCCCAGTGTCAGGCCAATTGCAAACCAAAATTTAAAAATGAGTTTCACAATCAATGCTTTTTATCATTCCTGAAAGTTATTCCATTCAACTAGACACTTAGGCCTGAAAACAACCCTATCGAGAGTGAAATAACAGTGAATTTAGTTCTTAAACAAGAATGAACCGGCGAATGTATTAATCATTAACAATTTTCTTTTCCTATCCTGAAGTTTTTAAAAGAAAACCTCTGTTCGGATATTTTCCGGAGGAAGGCCATATTTTTCAAGTAGGTTAGTCACTTCCTCAATCATTGCCGAGTTTCCGCAGAGATAGCAAATCGTATCCTTGTCCACCGCGTTCTCTTTCAGGTAATACGTAACCCGCCCAAAATAGTCGCCTTCATCTCGTCTCGAAGTGCAAAGAATGTACTTTTCAGGATCGAATGCAGCCCTTCCGTATGCTTCGTCGGCAAAGTGAACGCCATGAATGATCCGGTAATTTAAATCAGGATAGGATTTAATGTACGAATGAAATGGCGATATTCCTGTTCCGGAGGCAATCATCAAGGTCGGATGACCGCGTTTCGTTTTTTCATTCAGGATGAAATAACCCTTCGGTCCTTCAATATCCAACTCCGATCCGGGAGTAAGGTGACGCAGGTAACGCGAAAACTCGCCTGCCGGAATTTCTCGGATCAGAAAATCGAGGTAATCGTCGGTAGTTGCGCTAAATATTGAATATTCGCGCCCTTTTTTCTCATCCGGTATGCGAATAACAACATATTGACCGGGCTCAAACTGAAAATCTTGCCGGTCGAGCCTTAAAATAAAAGTTTCGGGAGTTATATTAATAATTTCCAGAACCTTATGCTTTCTTCTTTTCATAATTTGATTTGTTACGGGATACGGGTTGCGAGATTTGGGTTGCGGGATTTTACAGTAACTCGCATCTCGTAACCCGCAACTTTTTTGGATAACTTCGACTGGTTAATGACCACAGCGACTTCTTTTATCCATTTACATGCCTTTCAGCGTGATAAGAGGAGCGCACCAACGGACTGCTTTCGACGTACGAAAATCCACGTTTCATCCCTTCGGCCCTGTAAAGTTCAAAAATTTCCGGCTGAATGTATTCCTGAACAGGCAACAAATTGGAGTCGGGTTGAAGATACTGACCGATTGTTAAAACTTTGCAGCCAGCGGCCCGAAGATCGTCCATCGCTTGCAAAACTTCGGCTTCGGTTTCGCCAAGCCCAACCATTATGCCCGATTTAGCCACAATTCCAGATTCAGCAATAATCGAGATGGTTTGTAAACTCCGGTCGTAGCGGGCAGTACTACGTACTTTTGGAGTCAGCCTCCGCACCGTTTCCATATTGTGCGAAATCACATCAGGAGCAGCATCAATCACTTTCCGTATTAATTCGGGATTGGCATTAAAATCGGGAATCAGTGTTTCAATGGTTGTATCCGGACTCAATTCTTTGATCTTTCGTATGGTTGTTGCCCAGAATTCAGCACCCCCATCGGCCAAATCATCGCGGGTTACCGATGTAATTACGCAATGTTTTAATTCGAGCGTTCGGATTGTTTTAGCCAATCGAAGCGGTTCCATCCAGTCAACCGGATCTGGCATTTCGTTTTTAACGTAGCAAAACCGGCAATTGCGGGTACATTTATCGCCCAGAATCATAAAACTTGCTGTTCCGGCATTCCAGCATTCGCCTTTATTGGGGCAGTTTCCGCTGGTGCAAATGGTATTTAAATGGTGGTCGGCAATTAATCGTTTTACTTTCGAATAGTTTTCGCCTTTGGGCAATTGAGACTTCATCCAACGCGGCAATCGTTCCCTCTCTGTTTTTAATTCAGACATCTTGTAAAATTGTGTTCAGCCATTGAAACAGTATTCTGGAAATGAAGTTCATCCGACCGATGAAGTTTCATCAGTTTATTCATGTTCGAGCCGATGCAAATGGCAGAAAAGAAGTTCACCAGTCTCTTCATTTCGCAAATGTAGCCCGTTTCCTTCACAATACTTGTAAAAATCGCATTCGGCGCACAATCCAGTCTTCGTCCAGCTCCTTTCTCGGTATTTCTGGAATCGGTTAATCCAAACTTCTGCCAGATTATCCTGGTAAATATTTCCCTGAATGAAATTATTTCGCAAGCTGGGACAGGCCGAGATTGAGCCATCTGCCAAAACAGAGCCAATATTAATTCCGGCGCGACAGAAAAAAAAGTTATCTCGCACCTCGCCTTCATAGCTCCCCAAAAAACCTTCACATCCATAATTGAGTTTGATCTTTCCTGAAAGTCGGGTTTCTTTGATAAATTCAAAAAGCCCTTTAAATTCCTCAGCTGACAATTGGAGCCGTTCATTATCTTTTGCTCTTCCAATAGGGAAAATGGTAAATACCCGCCATTCGGCAATTCCTTTGCTGATCAGCAAATCGCGGAGCAGGTGCAGCTCTCCAAAATTCATACGATTTACGCAGGTTACCACATCGTATTTCAAATCTGGGAATGTGGGTAAAAGACTGATTGCAGAAATTGCTTTCGTGAAACTTGTCGGGTTATTCCTTAGCCAATTGTGCGATTCCTCCAGACCATCGAGGCTAATTGTTACGGCCCTCAAGCCTGAATTAATTAGCAGCTGTAATTTAGGTTCGGTCAGTAACATGCCATTGGTCACCATTCCCCAAGGAAAGCCGCGATCGTAAAGGCTTTGACCAATTTCAGCAAGGTCTTTACGCAAAAGCACTTCGCCTCCAGTTAGTACAACAATAGTTTTGTGTGGATTAACCAATCCTTCCAACTGATCGATTGCACGTAAAAAATCAGAAAGAGGCATATCTTTTACAGCAGCATCTTGCTTGCAATCGCTTCCGCAATGTTGGCAGTTTAGGTTACAACGGAGAGTGCATTCCCAGAACAGATAAGAAAGAGAATGAATCTTACTTTCATTCTCTTTAAATTTTCGAAACAAATCGAGC
>JAHEYU010000061.1:18998-37886 GCA_023251435.1 Bacteroidota bacterium | reverse complement strand
ATATATGCTGCCCGAATCAAAACAAACCAAGTCGCAACTCCTGAAAATGGACGATATGCAAGCTGAACTTTGTCAAATTATCTCAAAAAATTTTCAGGGTGTCCCATAGCGGAAAACAGGACTGATTCGAATATTTCAACTTTATAAAGTCTAATTTTTGATTCGCAGCTTTTTTTTTCCTCATTACAAAAAAAGGAATGATGTCCAAAGTTGAATTGGATATCATTCCTTTTTAATTTTATGAGCGTTTTTAGCTTTATCTTTTGCTGATTACAAGCTTTTGATGGAATGATTGTTCATTATTCAGAACTTTAACGATATACACACCTTCAGGTATACCTTCCAGATTAATATCAACAGTTTGCTTTCCGGCCTGGAATTTTTGCCTGTCGAGTAATCTGATTGTTTTTCCTGCAATATCGACCAGAGAAATGCTGATATCGCTTGAAGTTTCGCATGTAAACATCACCTTGCACTGTGTTTTTGCAGGATTTGGAAATACCTGAATGTTCAGTTTGTTTGCATCAATATCGCTTAGCCCGGTTTTTAGGTCGATGGTGGTAATTGCTTCAGCCGTAACTTTCATTGGCTCAACAAAACCAAGGCTATCGGTAGCTTCAGAGAAAAATTTGTATTTCGAACCATCCTTCCCTTTAAATTCTGCATTTCCAGGTGCCGAAGCCACTTTCCAGAGAATGTATTCCTTATCGTTGGTCGAAACAAAAATATTGAATTTCGAAACTTTACTTCCAAAGTCATCGCCGGTCCACGAAACCGTGAAAATGCTGTCGCGATGTGAAATTGGCAATGGCGAAACAGAACTCGACGGTGCCATTGCATCGATCCTGTTTTTATATGTATTGGTAATGATTGGAGCGTTAAAGTCAAAAACAATGGATGCGCGGTTGCTGATAAGGTCGCCATGTTTTACAGAATCCTTCAGCTTGCAACTGAAAGTAACATTTCCTTCACCTTGAGGACCAGTAACATTTGGAGGTAAAAATCCCATGTCGGGATCTTCTGTAAGTTCCATTGTAATGCGGTCGAGCGAATGAAATGCCCATGAAACGATGCCTTTTATGGTATCGAGTTTCCCATAAACCTGAACAATGATATTCTTTTTAGGATAAAGGTCAACCAATAGTTGAAACTCTTTTGCGTATTCCTGTACTTTGACTGTCGTTTCACCAAATGTAACAGAAGAAAAACTGAAGGTTTTGAGGTCGAATTTTTTAATATCGAGCGTGTCGGTAACAAATACTTCCAACGCTGAAGCGCCTGCTGTTTTTTTGTTTTCGAAGAAGATGGTGTAGTTGAGGTTTCCTTCTTTCGAAATATATCTTTCTGAAGTATAACCACGCGGTCCAACTTTTTCATTGGGGTCAAAGGAAGTGACACCCTTGCTGTCGAGTTTATTCTGCGAAAGTTTTCTGAATTTGCGCCAGCAACCTTCATTTACATCAGAATTTTCTTTTAAATCCATCAAGCCCCCAACAACTGAAAGGCCATAAGATAATGCAGTTCCAGGTCCAGGGAAAAATCCAGTTGCGCATTGGCCGATACTGAGCCCGGCAGACGCAAAATCCCAAATAAAACTTCCCCATGTATATGGTTTCTCTTCCGGAACCATATAATCCGGTAAATAGTTATCCGGTGGGTATAGTTTATCAAGCATTGGCAAACAACTCAATACTGGTAATCCACCTGTAAGTTGTTGTATTGCATATTTCTCGGCAGCAAATGTAATGCATGCCCGCACCTCCATTGGCATTTCAGGATCAGCTTTTTTTAGTTTGTTTTCAATTCTTTCATAGAGCGGATCTAAAATCCATGAATCCATTTTTAATGATCCTGCCCCGTTTAGCTTGATTCTAACTCTGGCGGTGTTAGAGGACCCAGCAGCAATTGTTGGAATATAGAAAGGATAAACGCGCATTGATTGCCCTTCGTATCCTGATAAGGCTGTTGTTGTGTAATATATTGGAGCCCAGGTGGGTATCTGTGCATAAATCGGGTTCATGCGTAATACGGAATTTGGAAGTACCAGATTTACATCGGGAAAGATTATTTCTAATCCGGGAAGATCATTCACGGCAAAAGCCAGAACGGTTCCCAATGCATCGGTGTTTGCAGAGTTTCCAAAACCAATGTTAAAGGTTTGCCACCTGTTTATCAGGAAACGGTCACGGCCTGAAATAGATGACCAAGGGTCGCTTCGTTCTCCAGTCATAATGGTGAAATAGGCCGGCAATGTCAATGTTTTTTCTCCCGGAGTTTCAATCACCACATCGTAAACGCCCAACGGTTTATTTTTAAGATCGAATTTGGCAAGCATTGCTTCACCCAAAGCATCTGTCAGGTATGTCGAGTCGGCTTTTGTGTCGCTTTGTCCGGCCTTCACAAGTTTTACGGTCGATGTCTTTTTAAAGCCTGCGCCAAACAGATACATGGTCAGTTGTCCGGAGTTACCTCCAAAACGTGGTTCAGCCGATTCGACCAGCGGCTGAAAGCTTGTGATACCCAATGCTGAATTTGACAACAAATAATGCCCGAATGATGGGGCTTTATTGATGGTTACCAGGTTGTTGGCTTTGTCGACAGTATATCCTTTTTTAATCCTTTTCCATGATAAACCGGAGTTTGGCGAATGAAATACTTTGATTGAATCTTCAATAATACCATTTAAGGCAGCATCAAGATAGGTCAATTTCAGCCAGTTCAGCGAGTCGTTAAAAAGCTGAGGTGTATTCCGCAAACGCCACCAAGTATTGATGGTTCCGGTTGCTGTGGGGTGTTGCTGATTTCCGTAATTATCTATGGCGAGTTTACCAACCGGAGTTTTTGCCAGGGTTGAAACGGAAGCAGCATAAAAGTTGTAAGTATTGTTGACGGTATTGTCAACATCTTGTGTTACCGAAACGCGTCCGTTGTTTTTTAATTTGGCCGAATTTGGTAATGAAAGTAGTGTGAGTGAAGCTCCCTTTTTTACGGTGCAACCTGCAAGCGGATTCGCTGTGAAATTGATGTTCGGAAGCGTATTGTCGCCAATCAGATTAATTGCATTATCAGCATAAAAGGTCCCGAAAGTTCCATTGGCATTCCGGCCCGAAATAGTTCTGTCATTCGTTCCTGAAAGATATACATTGTTTACGTTGAATTTATTGTTGTTTTCAATATTCCCGGTGCAATTCAGGTGTAAGCTGTATCCTGAAGGATTTTTTGCAATCGTACCATTGTTTATCAAATTTCCTTCAACGGTGATGGTCGGACTATAACCATACTGATTGTATAAAGTATCCAAAATGGTTGCGTTTCCGGTAAGTTTATTGCCATCCCTCAAATTTATAAAACCACCAATTTTATAGTCTCCTTCGAAGGTCATTTCTGCTAAGCTGGAAGTGGCTAAAATCAGTGTATCGTTCGAATTTATGATCCCTTTGCGAAGCAGATAGTCTTTTGTTTTCAGTTTAAATTTATTGGTTTGTACTATGCTACTATTCATATCCCAGGTATTTGCATCGAATAAGACATCACTGTCGAGGATTATTCCATTTGCAGCATCCGAAGAAACCATATATCCATTAAACTTTTTACCAACACTTTGCTTCAGGCGATGTGTATTTTTTCCTGAAAAAGTTGTTCTGTTTGGCGCCCATATCCCATTGTTTTCTATATCGTTAAAAATATTCAGGTAGAAAGAATAACCGCCGGGATTATTTATGATTTTACCATTGTTAATGATTTTGCCATTCACGGTAGCTGTTGGGTTATAGCCATACTGGTTGAAGAGCGTATCTAATACAGTTACAGTTCCGTTAAATACATTGTTATCCCTGAAATGAACTTTTCCGTCGATTTTATAATTTCCGCTGAAGCGCATTGTTAAAATGGCAGTATTTTTCAGTCTCAGTATTTCATTCGTATTGGCTAATATTTTCCCGTTGTTTAAAAGGCAATCCTGGGTCAATAGGTTGAATTTATTGGTTTGTATCTGGCATTTATTCAAGTCCCAGGTATTTCCAACCAGTAAAACATCGCTATCGAAAATAATATCGCCAATTGAATCAGTAGTCAACATATATCCCTGAATACTTTTGCCGGAAGTCTGTTTAATGCGTTGGTTATTCTTTGCTGAAAAAGTTGTACTGTTAGGCGCCCATTTTCCATTGTTTTCAATGTCGCTATAAATATTTAAATTGATAGAATAACCTTGTGGATTGTTGATTATCGCACCATTATTTATGAGTTTACCATTAAAATTGATTGTTGGATTGTATCCGTACTGATTGAAAAGGGTGTCTAAAACAGTAGTAGTTCCATTGAAACTATTGCCATCCCTTACATGAATTTTTCCGTCGATTTTATAATTTCCACTGAAGCGCATTTCTGAAATTGCACTGTTCTTTAGCCTTAACGTCTCATTCGAATTAGCGAGGATTTTTCCTTTTCTTAGAATATAATCCAATGTCAGAAAATTGAATTTATTGGTTTGGATTCGGCAATTATTCAAATCCCAGGTATTGCTGGCCAGTAAAACATCGCTTTCGAGAATTATATCACCAATAGAATCTGTGGTGACAAAATACCCCTGAAAACTCTTATTGACTGATTGCTTAATTCTTTGGCTATTATTTGATAAGAATGCAGTTTGCCTTGGCGCCCATACTCCATTGTTTTCGATGTCGTTAAATATGTTCAGGTATAAAGAATAGCCTGATGGATTGTTAATGATTTTTCCATTGTTAATGATTTTTCCATTTACAATAATTGTCGGATTGTACCCATATTGATTGAAAAGAGTATCCAAGATAGTTGCTGTTCCGTTAAGTACATTCCCATCCCTGATGTGTACCTTTCCATCAATTTTATAAGTCCCGTTAAAGCGCATTTCTGAAATTGCTGAATTCTTCAGCTTCAATGTTTCATTCGAATTGGCAAGGATTTTCCCTTTGGTTAAAATACAATCCTGAGTCAGAAGATTAAATGTATTGGTTTGTATCTGGCATTTATTTAAGTCCCATTGGTTGCCTACCAGTAAAATATCGCTATCGAAAATAATATCCCCAATTGAGTCGGTGGTCAACACATAACCCTGAATACTTTTACCAGCGGTCTGTTTAATGCGTTGGACATTCTTTGATGAGAAAGTGGTTTGTCTGAGATTCCAAACACCTTGATTTTCAATATCGCTAAAGGTATTCAGGTATAAAGAATAACCTGCTGGATTGTTTATGATTTTTCCTTTGTTTATGATTTTTCCGTTTACCGTAATTGTTGGGTTATATCCATATTGATTGAAAAGGGTATCTAAAATAGTTGCGGTGCCATTAAAAATATTGCCATCCCTCACTACGACTTTGCCATCGATCTCATAAGTTCCGGTAAATGCCATTGAAGCGATACTTGTGTTTTTTAAGACTAACCGATCGTTTGATATGATGATCCCGCTGTTCAGTAAGTAATTTAGGGTATTTAGCTTAAATCCGTTGGTGCGAAGTTTAGATAAGTTCCAATCCCAGGTATTACTGTCGAAGGCAACATCGCTTCCAAGTATAATTTGGCCCAGCGAATCGGTGGTTAGAAAGTATCCCTGGAAAGTTTTACCAACTGATTGCTTAATATTTTGATCTTTGTTTCCCGCAAGGTATGTTTTTGAAGGAGCCCACTTCCCGTTGTTTTCGATATCGCCTAAAAGATTCAGGTAGAGGCTATACCCTTGTGGG
The DNA here is from genome assembly GCA_023251435.1 of Bacteroidota bacterium. Classification (GTDB taxonomy): domain Bacteria; phylum Bacteroidota; class Bacteroidia; order Bacteroidales; family Prolixibacteraceae; genus Aquipluma. Next base: position 32,163 of record JAHEYU010000061.1, on the reverse strand, counting down.
TTGGTGTTTAGATTTCCATTATTGGTTAATTTACCATTGATCGTAATTGTAGGATTATAGCCATATTGGTTTAGGAGCGAGCCCGATGCGTTGATCGTAAGATTAGTGCAACTGAAATCGCCGTTAAGATAAACCAAACCATTAATTGTTACATGATTAGAAGCTGTAGGAACAGCCCCGCCTACCCATGTTGCCGGCGCATTCCAAACACCTCCTGATGTAGTTGATGAAATGGTGCTTTGTGCAATCAAACTCAAAGACCCCATACAGGCTATTATACAAAATAGCCACACCCTTACAAGCTTCGAGTACAATTCTGAAGTTTTCATAAGTTCAGTTTTTTAGTTGTTAAATAGATATTCTAGGGATTAATAGTAAAATAACAAAATAGCGTATGATTATCCAAAATTAATAGGGGGTATTTCGCTTGTGATCAGATAGATATATTCGTACCTTTTTGTCTTTATTATTTTACAGTTGGGAGCTTAGTACCAGAAAGAAATGATTGGTTATATTAAAGAGAAGGCATGCAAAGAAAAATACAAACTGATATGAAAAAAAGAGTAATTTTGATCGTATTCAAGCCGATTGCAGGATCACAGCCTGGTTTTCGTTTTGAATTACCTTATGTGTTTAGAATTTAGAATAATAACCTTCAAAATTTGTTGCTATGGCAAAAGGAGTAGATACACGAAAGAACGAAAAAAAGGAACCAACAAAAACTTTAAAGGAAAAGAGACTCGAGAAAAAAGCTAAAAAAGACAAAAAGTAAAGTCATTTTTAGTTTTGAATTGTACTTTTTTATTTCGTTCAGCAAAGAGCAGGAGCTAAATCCCGCTCTTTGTTTTTTAGAAAAACTGCAAACTTTCGCTGGTTAAATTCTTAAAATAATGGCTATCTTTCAACTCCGATTTATTAACCAATAAACCAACAAATATTATGTGCAAATTTTCAGTAAAACTTATTCTTTTTATGGTAGTTGCTGCTATTGTGGCATCATGTACCTCACCAAAACCTAAAAGTGAAGAGTGGATTCAATTGTTTAATGGGAAGGATTTAAACGATTGGAATATAAAAATAGCCGGGTTCCCGTTAAACGAGAACTATGGAAATACTTTTAGGGTTGAAGATAGTCTGCTGAAAGTCAGGTACGATCAGTATGAGAAATTCGAGGGCCATTTTGGTCATATATTCTATAAAAATCCCTATTCACATTACAAAATTCGTGTGGAATACCGGTTTGTCGGAGAACAGGTAGCCGAAGGTGCCGGATGGGCATTCCGCAACAGCGGTATCATGATTCACGGACAAAGTGCTGAAAGCATGGATGTGAACCAGGACTTTCCGGTTTCAATCGAAGTTCAGCTGCTTGGTGGAAACGGAACTGACGAGCGTTCGACCCTTAATTTATGCACGCCCGGCACCAATGTGGTTTTAAACGATTCCCTTTGGACACAGCATTGTACCAATTCAACTTCAAAAACATATCATGGCGACCAATGGGTTACTGTTGAGGTGGAAGTTCGTGGCGATTCAATAATAAAACACATCATTGATGGACAAACCGTTATAGAATATACAAAACCACAGTTAGACGATCGTGACCCGAACTTTCAGAAACTACTTCCGGCCGATAAAAATATATTGCTTAAGAAAGGCACCATTTCTCTTCAGGCCGAAAGTCACCCGGTCGATTTTAGGAAAGTTGAATTGCTGAATCTGGGTGACGATATAGAATAATGCAGTTATCAGCCTGTCAACATTATCGTTGATAGTTTGTGAGGTATTTAATTTTTGAATATACGGTAGTCTTAAACAAGAAGAACCTATGGAAAGATATGTATGGTCAAAAGGGATCTTTAAAAACCAATTGGAAATCCTGCATGGTTCGGAGCAAATTGGTTCTATCGTATGGGAGAGTCTGGTTGGCTCGAAAGCACACGGATTAATAAAGGGAAGAAGATTTATCCTGAACCGGGAGTTTTTCCTTTCGAAGCTTGAAATCTACGATGGCAAAAGCAATGAACTTTTGGGCACCATAATGGTCAACCTTTTCAATCCTAGAAGCGAAATCATTATCAATGGAAAACGATTTGAACTGGAGGTGAAGAATTTCTGGCAATCGCGCTGGTCATGGAAATTCAATGGAGATGAGCTGATAACCTACCAGAGTAATGAGTTTTTATCGAAAGATAAAGGCACCATCGAAGTATTTACAGCCTGTACCGACGAAATTGAAATACTGCTTTTATTGGGTCTGTTTGTGCGTAACCAATTCATTTTGTTTATGCTGATGATTCTTATACTGTTTATAATAGTTGTGTTTTAGAACGAAGTGAAGACAAGGTTGAAATAGTCTAAAATAATAGATTAAATTTGCCCTTCACAAAAAGCGACTTTGACAGATTTTCAACGCATACAACACAACCAGGACATAAATATGAAACGAGATAAAATAGTAATTGGAATTTCGCAGGGCGACATCAACGGAATTGGATACGAAGTAATTATTAAAACATTGATGGAACCCCGTATTCTTGAAATGTGTACCCCGATAGTTTACGGATCGCCAAAAGTTGCTGCCTACCATAAAAAAGCTTTAAATCTCGAGTCTTTCAACTTCAATCATATCAGGGTTGCCAGTGAGGCAGATTCGCGTAAGGCAAACATTATCAATTGTATCGATGATAATATCAGGGTAGAACTTGGTAAGTCGAGCGAAATGGCAGGCGAAGCTTCTTACATGGCTTTGGAAAAAGCTGTCGAAGATTTGAAGAATGGCGAAATTGATGCATTGATTACAGCCCCCATCAATAAGGATAATATTCAGTCGGAGAAATTTAATTTTCCGGGACACACCGAATACCTCGCCGACCAGTTTAAATCTCGCGATTATGTCATGCTCATGGTGAGCGAATCAATGAAAGTTGGCGTTGTTGTAGGTCATGTTCCTATTGCCGAAGTATCTTCAAAGATAACCAAGGGGGCCATTGTTAATAAGTTGAGAATTATCAATCAATCGCTGGAAAAGGATTTCCTGATAAAACGTCCGCGAATTGCTGTACTTGGGTTAAACCCTCATGCCGGCGACAATGGATTGCTCGGAAGAGAAGAACTAGATGTTATTATCCCGGCTATCCAACGGGCCAAAGACGAGGGTATTATTGCAGTTGGACCGTATCCTGCTGATGGCTTTTTTGGCTCGGGCGATTTTGTGAAATTCGATGCCATACTGGCCATGTATCACGATCAGGGATTGATTCCATTTAAAATGGCATCGTTCGACCGGGGCGTAAATTATACTGCCGGTTTGCCTTTTATACGCACTTCTCCAGCCCACGGAACTGCATTCAACATTGCCGGTGAGGACAAAGCTACACCCGACTCGTTCCGCGAATCGTTGTACCTCGCGATTGATATTTTCAAGAACCGTGCGCTTTATAAAGAAATGACCAAAAATCCATTGAAGAAATACGAAATTAATCAGGGACAGGTGGATGAATCGGTTGATTTTGAAGCAATTGATGAAGGAATTTAAAATATAACCAATTGTATGTTCGAATATATAAAGGGAGCAGTTGCAGTACTGAAACCATCTCATGTTATTCTGGAAGCTAATTCTGTTGGGTATTTTATCACCATTTCACTCAATACCTATACGCAATTACATGGCCACGAAACCATCAAGCTGTTTATCCATCAGGTTATTCGCGAGGATGCCCATTTATTGTTCGGTTTTGCTACAGAGAGTGAACGCGAACTTTTCAGGATGCTGATTTCGGTAAATGGTATAGGATCGAACACTGCAATTATGATGTTTTCGTCGCTTTCTCCCGATGAAATCCGGAATGCCATCCTGCTCGATAATGTTAATCTGCTAAAAAGCATCAAGGGAATTGGGGTCAAAACGGCTCAACGTGTGATCATCGATCTGAAAGATAAAGTTGGAAAGTCGCCCGGAACTGAACAAATAGTCGCTTCGGCAGACAATACATTGCGAAATGAAGCGTTATCTGCATTATTAATGCTGGGATTTGCGAAAAAACCGGTAGAAAAAGAACTGGATAAAATTTTGGCCGCAAATCCATCCCAGTCTGTTGAAAATGTGATAAAACAAGCGCTGAAAAGCCTTTAATCAGAAAAAGCTTTTGGAATTGAAAAAGTACTGCAGAAACATAATTCTTTTTTTAATTGTATCATTTGTTTATGCTTTTGGCGGAACTCCCACAGAATCAAGAACAACCGTCAGAAATTACAATGCATTTACATTTGCTGGCATTCAGGCTGATACAGTAAGGATCGATACCACCGGTGTATTGCCTTTCAATTTCAAGGATGAACCTGCTTTTGCCTTTCCCGACAAAAAAGACAGTGCCAAACTATTCCTGAAACGCCCATCGAACATTCGTACCGAAATTGAATACGACCCGGTTACCGGCGAATATATTTTTACCGATAAAGTTGGAGATCTGAATTTCAGGCTGCCAAAAACAATGACCAGAAAGGAGTTTCAGAAAGATGATTTCGAGCAGTCGGTGCAGAATTACTGGCGAAACCAGACAAAAATCAAAGCCATTGAAGACAAGGGCGGATTGATTCCGCGGCTCACCATCGGCGGCGAAACATTCAGCAAAATATTCGGAAGCAATACCATAGATATCCGCCCGCAGGGATATGTTGAGGTGAGTTTTGGTTACCAGATGAATGCCACCGAAAATCCTTCTATTCCTGAACGTTTGCGCAAAGTTCCAACCTTCGATTTTGACCAGAAAATACAGATGAATGTGATGGGTAAGATCGGCGACCGTATGGAAATGCGTGTCAACTATAACACCGAAGCCACGTTCGATTACGAAAATAAAATGAACCTCGGCTACACCGGCGACGAGGATCAGATCATTAAAAAGATTGAAGCAGGAAATGTGTCGTTGCCACTTAACGGATCGCTCATCACCGGGGGATCGAATCTTTTTGGGGTAAAAACCGAAATGCAGTTCGGAAAGCTAAACCTTACCACTATTTTTTCGCAACACAAAGGCGAAACACAGGTAATCGAATCGGAAGGTGGCGCCCAGAAAAAAACTTTCGAGATTGCTGCTTCAGATTATGATGCCAACCGACATTTCTTTCTTGCGCAGTATTTTCGCGACAGTTACAACGAGGCGCTTAAAACCTTGCCTGTTATCCGTTCTTCAATTACTATCAATAAAATAGAAGTTTGGGTAACCAATAAATCTAGTAATTTTAAAGAAGCCCGTAACATTCTGGCATTTATGGATTTGGGCGAGCACGAAGGGGACGATCCAACCAATCCAATTGGTAATATCTACAACACAATCGGTGCTTTTCAGGAAAATTCCGGATTTCAGTATCCCGAATCAGTGTATCCTTTTAACAATGCAAATGGAATTTATCAGGAAATATTAAACAACTACGCTGGCATACGTAAATCCGACAACATCAATAAAACGCTTTCACCTCTTGCAGTTTATCGATTTAACGGCGGGCAGGATTTCGAAAAAATTGAACAGGCACGGCTGCTAAACGAGTCGGAATATACCATCAACCCCAATTTGGGTTACATTTCGCTTCGGTCGGCACTTAATACTGACGAGATATTGGCTGTTGCATTCAATTATACGGCCAACGGAAAAACCTACCAGGTTGGTGAATTCTCCACCGACGGTATCAATGCTCCTGAAACGCTTGTACTGAAGTTGTTGAAAGGCACCAATTTATCGCCAAAACTTCCGACATGGAAACTGATGATGAAAAACATTTACGACCTGAACGCCTATCAGCTGACCAAGGAGGAGTTTGTTCTCGACATCATGTACCAGAACGACGAAACCGGTTCGTACATAAATTATCTTCCGGAAGGAAAGTTGGACGGTCATATTTTGCTGAATGTTCTGAACCTCGATAAACTGAATTCGCAACAAGACCTTATGCGCGACGGAGTTTTCGATTATGTGGAAGGAATTACTGTGAGTTCGTCAACCGGAAAGATTATTTTCCCGGTACTCGAGCCATTCGGGAAACACCTAGCCGATTCTATTGACGATCCGGCATTAATCAGAAAATACGTTTACAGTACATTGTACGATTCAACCCGCACTGTTGCCGAACAGGATGCCGAGCACGATAAGTTTAGGTTAAAGGGTTCATATAAAGGTTCTTCGAGCTCCGAAATTATGGCTCCATCACAAAATCTTGCCCGCGGTTCTGTAAAAGTTACTTCAGGAGGTCGCGCCCTCACCGAAAATATTGATTATACTGTTGATTATGCTTCGGGTATTGTAAAAATCATTAATTCGGGTTTGCTCGAGTCGGGAGCTCCGATTCAGGTTTCAACCGAAAGTCAGGATTTGTTCAGTATGCAGCGCAAAACCATGATTGGGGCACATGCCAATTATGCAATCAGCGACCGTTTTAATTTGGGCGCAACTGTTTTGCACATGCAGGAACGGCCTTTGACACAGAAAGTAAACTATGGCGACGACCCCATCTCGAATACCATGCTGGGTTTTGATGCCGCTTTTTCGAACGAATCGCTGCTCCTGACCAAAATAATCGATAAACTACCATTTTATTCAACCAAAGCACCATCGTCCATCTCATTTGACGGCGAGGTTGCACAGCTTATTCCTGGTCATTCGAAGGTGATTAAGAAAACCGGAACAGCCTATATCGACGATTTTGAAGCAACCAAAACTTCCATCGACCTAAAAACACGCTCGGCGTGGGTGTTGGCCAGTACTCCGCAAAAACAATTAATGTTTCCCGAAGCCGAAACCAACGACGAACTTTCTTATGGCTTCAACCGTGCGAAACTGGCCTGGTACATTATCGATCCGCTTTTCCTGCGTAACAGCCCGACAACACCCGATCATATTAAAAACGATAAAGAACTTCAATCGAATCATCTGGTTCGCGAAGTGTATGAAAACGAAATATTCCCCGACAGGGAAACACCGGTTGGGTTGCCAACTAACATACCTGTATTCGACCTTGCTTTTTATCCTGAAGAGCGTGGACCCTATAATTTTGACAGTCAGCCTTCGCGTTTTTCGCAGGGGGTAAATCCCGACGGTTCTTTGCGCGATCCTGAATCGAGATGGGGTGGAATTATGCGCCGCATTGAAACCAGCGATTTTGAAGCTGCCAATATAGAATTCCTCGAATTCTGGGTGATGGATCCGTTTGTGAACGATTCGCTGGGATTAGACAAAGGTGGAGAACTGTATTTCAACCTTGGTGATATTTCGGAAGACGTGCTGAAAGACTCCCGTAAATCGTTCGAAAATGGATTACCAACCACTTCGGAACTTGCCAATGTTGACACCACGCTTTGGGGACGCGTTTCAACTTTGCAGTCGCTCGTGAAAGAATTTGATAATAACATTGAAAGCCGCCGCTATCAGGATATCGGGTTCGATGGTATGAACGATAACGATGAAAATACTTTTCACCAGAGCTATCTGGAAAAAATGAAAAATATACTTAACCAGGATGCGCTTACCAATTTGTCGAAAGATCCCGGCGGCGATAATTATCATTATTACCGTGGTTCCGATTACGACGACCAGAAATTAGGTATTCTGGAGCGATATAAATTGTTTAACGGGCCTGATGGAAACTCACCAACTGCCGAGATGTCTCCCGAATCGTACCCTACAACGGCATCGACCCAGCCTGATATTGAAGACATCAACGGTGACAATACCCTGAATGAATATGAACGGTATTATCAGTATAAAGTCAACATTCGCCGCGAAGACATGGTTGTTGGGAAAAATATGATTGCCGACATTAAAGAAGCTCCGGTAAAACTGAAAAACGGGGAAACAGCCGTTGTGAAGTGGTATCAGTTTAAAGTTCCGGTTAAAAATCCGAGCGAAGTATTTGGATCAATCAACGACTTTAAATCCATCCGTTTCATGAGAATGTTCATGAAAGGTTTCTCGCAGCCTACTGTACTGCGCTTTGCAACGCTCGATCTGGTAAGGTCCGATTGGCGCAAGTATACCAAAGATGTTGACGGACAACTTGGCATTAATTCGCCAACCACCCAATTCGATATTTCGGCAGTAAACATCGAAGAAAATGCAAGCCGCCGGCCTGTAAACTACGTTTTGCCTCCCGGTATCGAACGCGTTATCGATCCGGCCAATCCGCAGCTCCGTCAGTTGAACGAACAGTCGTTACTGATGCGTGCCATTGAATTGGTTCCCGGTGATTCCCGCGCTGCCTATAAAAACCTAAGCATGGATTTCCGGAATTATAAACGGCTCCAGATGGAAGTTCATGCTGAAGCTATTGAAGGTCATTCGCTTAAGGACAACGATCTTTCGTTGTTTGTGCGAATTGGATCTGATTACTACAACAATTACTACGAATACGAAATTCCGCTCTCGCTTACTACCCCCGGTCAGTATAAAAGCGAAATTGAAGCCGATCGTTACCAGGTATGGCCCGATGCAAACCGCATAGACCTAACGCTTGACGCATTTACCAATTTAAAGCTGAAACGTAACGATGAACTTCGTCAGGCAGGTTCAACTGTTAGCCTTGCAAAGGAATTTACTGATGCTGTTGGCACTTCCCGAACAATCAAAATAAAGGGAAATCCGAATTTGGGAAATGTTGAAGTAATGATGGTGGGTATTCGCAACAAATATTCAGAGACAAAAGATCCAAAAGGACAGGCGATCGAAATCTGGCTGAACGAATTGCGCCTGTCGGATTTTGAAGAGGGTGGTGGATGGGCTGCTACCGGAAGGGTTTCTGCCCGTTTGGCCGACCTTGGCTCTGTTATTTTCGCCGGAAGAACACGCAGTGCGGGGTTTGGTAGCATCGAGCAGAAAGTGAATGAGCGTGCGATGGAAGACCTTACAGAAATTGATGTTTCGGCCAATCTCGAACTTGGCAAATTCTTTCCTGAAAAGGCGCAGGTACGAATTCCGCTTTATGTAGGTTATTCCGAAAGCAAAAGCAATCCGAAATACAACCCGCTCGATCCGGATATTAAAATGAAGGATGCACTTAATTTGGCTGGCGGGAAAGACGAAAGAGATTCGTTGAAAGGACTTGCACAGGATTTGATGGTTCGCAAAAGCATCAATCTTACCAATGTTAAAGTCGACCTGAGCAGCAAATCAGGAAAACCAAAAATATACGACCCGACCAATTTCGCTGTCACTTATTCGTACAACGAAATGGTGAAACGGAGCATTAATATTGAAGAAAATCTGGATAAGAACTATCGGGGAATGTTCAGTTATAATTTTAACGGACGACCAGAAGTGTTCGAACCTTTCAAAAACTCGAAGGTGCTGAATAAAAAAGCGTTCCAGCTAATCAAAGATTTTAATGTCTATCCTTTGCCATCTCAGTTCTCGTTCCGTACCGATTTGTGGCGCCATTACAACGAAACACAGCTCCGGAATATCTCGAATCCTAACATGATTATTCCGCGCACTTTCAATAAGGATTTTATCTGGAACCGATATTTCGATTTGCGGTACAATTTATCAAGAAGCTTCCAATTCGATTTTTCTTCTGAAAACACTGCAAGAATCGATGAGCCTGAAGGTCGGATCAATCGGAATGACGACGACTATGCAATGAAGAAAGATTCGATTCTTACCAACCTGATGAACCTTGGCCGTCCGACGTTGTACCATCATATTCTGAATGCTACCTACATGGTTCCGGTAAGCAAACTGCCGTTGCTCGACTGGACTTCATTGTCGGCAACTTATCGCGGAATGTATGACTGGCAAGCTGGTCCGGTCACCGAAAAATCGATAGTGCTTGGTAATGTAATCGAAAATTCGCGTCAGATTCAGCTTAACGGTACGCTTAACATGATTACTTTGTATAATAAAGTTGGTTTCCTGAAAGAAATCAACCAGAAATACGGAACAAGTTCGCGTCAGTTGCAGCGCCAGCAAAGACCCAGACCGGGTCAGCAGGGTCAGGCTGCTCAGCAAAAACAACCTGCTGAAGAAAATAAAAAGGGAGAACCAAAGATCAAGGAAGTTCAATATACAGTCGATAATGTAAGGCTAAAGGCAAATACGCCAAAATCGATTTTCCACAAGCTGAAGACCGAAGATGTGGAAGTTACCGCTGTTGATAAAGATGGAGTTAAAATTGACGGGCAAATTGCAATTGTTAACGAAAACCGTGTAAGTTTTACTCCTGAAAAAAGTGTTGCTAGTGTCCGGTTTATTGTAAAAGGGAAAATAGTGTCAAATGGTGATTTGGGACAAAAGATCATTGATTATACAGCCCGGGCTTTGATGAGTGTTCGCAGTATATCTGTGAGCTATTCGGCTAATGATGGCACCGTACTGCCAGGTTTTATGCCAGTTCCGCGTACATTTGGTTTCGGAAAATACACTCCTGACGAGGCGATGTTTGGCAGTTCCGCAGGAGTTTCAATGGCTCCAGGATTACCGTTCCTGATGGGTTGGCAGGACAAGGATTTTGCGCTTCGTGCCGCTCAAAACGGATGGATTACACGCGACACGTCGCTTAATTCGCCTTTTGTGATGTCGCACAGCGAAACTTTTACTTTCCGCGCAAATGTCGAACCTTTTCCCGATCTCCGCATTGATGTAAATGCCAACCGAACCTATTCTGAACGTACTACAGAGTTCTATAATTACGATAGTTCAAGCGGTTCTTTCGATCCGGTAAACAAGTCGGTGCGTGGCAATTTTACCATGTCGGTCAATACCATGAATACAGCTTTCAGTAAAATCGGCAAAAAGAATGCTGACGGTAGTATAAACGTTAAATCTCCGGCATTCGAAAACCTTAAAAGTTATCGCGAAGTAATTTCAGAACGACTTTCAAATCAGCGTATTGAAAATACACTTGAACAATATACCCCAGGAAAAGTTGAAGGAACAAATTACTACAAAGGTTATGGTCCAACTTCCCCGCAGGTAATGGTTCCGGCCTTTATTGCGGCATACACCGGGCAAACACCCGAAAAAGTTGCACTTAGTCCGTTCCCATCCATTAAATATATGCGTCCAAACTGGCGAATTACTTACGAAGGAGTTGTTCAGCAATCACCATTCCTGAAAAAATACCTTAAAACACTTAGCTTTAATCACTCTTACCGGTCGAGTTACAATGTTGGCTCATTTATTTCGAATCTCGATTACGACGATAAACTGTATAAAGACGGGTTTAGTTATGTGCGCAATACACTCGGCGACTTTATTGGGACAAACGATATTAATTCAGTAAGTATTTCGGAGCAGTTCAGCCCATTGATAAACATGGAAATTACCTGGATCAACGATTTTGAAACCCGTGCCGAACTGAAGTCTTCAAGAAATCTGGCCCTTAGTTTTTCCAACAACCAGATTACAGAAATGATTAGCAACGAAATGGTGTTCGGGCTTGGTTACCGTTTTACGCGGATGGATTTGATAATTAAAACAAAAAAATCACAGAAAGCCTATTCGAACGATTTGAATATCAGGGGCGACCTGTCTTTCAGAAAAAATTTAACGATACTCAGGAAAATTGTTGAGGATGGAGAGCAACTTACTGCCGGCCAGAATGCGATTACTCTAAAGACGACTGCCGATTATATGTTGAGCGACCGTTTTCAGTTGCGCCTATATTACGATAGAATCCTGAATAAGCCTTTGGTGGGATCATTCAATACTTCTAATACAAACTTTGGAGTAAGCTTCCGGTTCACTTTGGCGCAATAGTAAAACTTCATTAAAGCTAAGAAAAAAGTATTCTTATTGTTGTAGTTTATATCGGAGGTGAAATTACTGAAATCCGGAACGTAACTTTTTGAGAAAATACATGTATTTTTAACAGAAAATCAGCTGTATATATTTATTTACTAAATACTTAGCGACATGAAAAATCTAATTTACAAATCAATCTTTTTACTGGCTACTATTGCCTTGGTTTCGTGCGGTTCAACTAAAACAAATGATCCACTTTCACTTAACGCAGAGCTCGATAAAAATGCTCCTGTCAATACCTTGACGGATGGTGAAGCGAAGAATAACTGGCAATTGCTGTTTGATGGACAGAATTTCACAGGCTGGCACGGTTACAATATGCAGGGAATACCCGATTGCTGGATTGTCGAAGATCAGGCTTTAACCATGACAACCGAAGGTGGTGCCGAAAGTCAGGATATTATCACCGATAAAACGTATAAAAATTTTGCCTTTAGTGCCGAATTCAAATTGACACAAGGCGCTAACAGTGGGATCATTTTTCAGATTAAAGAAGATTCGACCTATAAGTTTCCTTATGAAACCGGCCCTGAATTTCAGGTTATGGATCATGAAAACTGGCCTGATAAACTGGAAGACTGGCAAATATGCGGTGCAAATTATGCGATGTATCCACCCAAAACAAAACCATTTAAGCCGGTTGGTGAATGGAATCAGGTACTGCTGGTTGTTAATGGAAACCAGGTAACCCACATTCTGAATGGTGAAGTGGTTGTTGAATATGTGAAATATTCGGATGAGTGGAAAAAACTTCGTGAAAGCGGCAAATGGGCTAATTTTCCCGATTATGGGAAGTTCGATGAAGGACATATTTCGCTACAAAACCACGGAACAAAAGTGTGGTACCGGAATGTTAAAATCAAAGAAATTTAATTATTGCTGCAGTAAAATCTGAAAAGATGAATGCTTCGAGACGCGAATTTTTAAAGAAAGCTGCTGTAGCTACTGCCGGAATTTCAATTGTTCCAAATATTGCTGTTGGCGGACTTGGGCACCGCGCTCCAAGCGATAAACTGAATATTGCAGGTGTTGGAATTGGCGGCAAAGGCCATCCTAACCTGGTGGGGATGAATACTGAAAATATTGTTGGCTTGTGCGATGTCGATTGGAAATATGCCGAAAAATGCTTCAACGATTTTCCAAAAGCAAAGCGTTATTGGGATTGGCGAAAGATGTTTGATGAAATGGGCAATTCGTTCGATGGCGTGATGGTTGCAACTGCCGATCATACCCATGCCATTATTGCTGCAACGGCATTGTCGATGGGCAAACATGTTTACTGTCAAAAACCGTTGACACACTCGGTTTACGAATCACGGTTGCTTACCAGACTCGCAGCAAAGCATAAAGTGGCGACTCAAATGGGCAATCAGGGC
>JAHEYU010000061.1:0-18988 GCA_023251435.1 Bacteroidota bacterium | reverse complement strand
GGTGTACGGCAGGTTTGCGAATGGATTTGGAATGGTGAGATTGGCGAAGTGAAGGAAGTTCATGCATGGACGGACCGGCCGATATGGCCTCAGGGACTGCAAAGACCTTCGGGTAGCACGACAGCTCCTGATACACTGAATTGGGATCTTTTTATCGGCCCTGCACCAATGCGTCCTTTCCATGATATTTATACTCCCTGGAACTGGCGTGGCTGGTGGGATTTCGGTACCGGAGCCTTTGGCGACATGGCCTGTCACGTACTCGATCCGGTTTACCAATCGCTCAAGTTAGGTTATCCTGAAAAGGTCTCCGGAAGTTCGACACAGGTGAACACCGAAAGCGCTCCGCAGGCCGAAACGGTCGAATTTGTTTTTCCTGCCCGCACAAGAATTAAAAATCAGGAAATGCCTGCTGTTAAGGTATTCTGGTACGATGGAGGAATTCTTCCACGCAGGCCTGATTTATTGCCTGAAGGTGAAAACCTGATGGCAGATGGTCTTGGCGGATGTATTTTTGTTGGTTCGAAAGATACGCTGATTACCGGATGCGGAGGTTTTAACCCGCGACTGCTATCAGGCAGGATTCCCAAAGTAACTCCTTATTTACGCAGGGTTCCAGGAGCAGTTGGATACGTGGATGGACCACATGAACAAGACTGGATAAGAGCTTGTAAGGAATCTCCGGAGAACAGGATTGAAGGCACTTCGAATTTTGGGTATTCCGGTCCTTTCAACGAAATGGTTTTGCTGGGAGTTCTGGCTATTCGATTGCAAAGCCTGAATAAAACCCTGAAATGGGATGCTGAATATATGCGGTTCACCAACATTTCACCAACCGAAGAATTGAAAATTGTGACCTCCGATGAATTTAAAGTTATTGACGGTCATCCTCATTTCAATACCCAATATGCCAAATTCAATGCACTCGAAGCTGCAACCGGCTATATCAAACACACCTATCGCACAGGCTGGAACTTACCGGCTATGCCATAACTGATAATCGTAATTCTGAATAAAAAAAATCAACCTTCTACGGGATGGTTGCCGTCTGAAGGTTGATTTTTCGAATGGTCCCACCTTAGTTCTACTTTAACACATTTGAAAAAAATCAACCTTTTTTACCCTGAATCCCTAAAGGGAAAAGGTTGATTTTTCAGCTTTCTCCCTTTAGGGACGGGGTGAAAAAGCTGAAAAATCATTCTCTGAATAGAATCTGTTAAAGTAGAATCAGATAGTTTTTTCTTTTTGAGGAAATACTATTGAAAGCATAATTGATACAAATAGTATCCCAAGAATAGTTAAAAGAGAATACAGAATTGGAATCTTGTAAAAACCTGCGATTACCATTTTTACTCCTACAAAAACCAGAATGGCAGATAAACCATATTTGAGGTAGTGAAAATATTTAGTTATACCTGCAAGGGCAAAATAAAGGGCTCGCAAACCCAAAATGGCAAAAACATTGGAGGTGAAAATGATAAATGTGTCATTCGATATGGCCAAAATCGCTGGTATCGAATCGACAGCAAATATTAAGTCTGTAAATTCGACTATGAGCAATACTACAAACAGAGGTGTGGCTACTGTTTTCGAATTCAGTTTGACGAAAAATTTACCTTCGTGCATTTGATCAGTAACCGGAAAGAATTTTTTGAACAACCTGACCAATGGATTTTTGTCCGGAGCAATTTCTCCTTCCTTTTGAATCAGCATTTTTATTCCGGTTAAAATCAGGAAAGCCCCGAAAATGTAAATAATCCAATGAAATTTAGTGATAAGCGCAACACCGGCAAAAATGAATGCAGCACGCATAACTAATGCCCCCAATATACCCCAGAAAAGGACCTTATGCTGATAAATCGGATTCACGTTAAAGTATGAAAACAGCATAATAAAAACAAACAAATTATCAACACTTAGTGATTTTTCAATCAAATATCCGGCAAGGAATTCAAGGGCTTTTTCTTTTCCCATGAAAACATAGATTCCATAATTGAAAATTAGTGCCAGAGATATCCAGAGTGCACTCCAAATCAATGCTTCCTTAATTTTTACTTCGTGCGATTTACGGTGAAAAACACCCAGATCGATGGCCAGTAATAATATTACAAAAGCAATAAATCCGGCCCAAACATACCCATCAATAATCATAATCAATTTTTTAAATTTCTAATTTTATTTTTGTGAAAGAGCTCCAAATTGCTGACAGTAAAGCCCATTCCGGAGTTCAATTATATTTCTTTATGTTGCTGATCCCTGCCATAATTTGTTTAAGAATTCGGTAATGAATTCTAAGATACCTTGAATGCCGTTTTGGCTGATGTAATTAAATAGTTTTACCAGTAGTGGCAAAAAGATAAGGATAATCGCAATGATAATTACAACCAGTACAATGGCTACAGTAATTACAAAAAGTTTCAGTTTTTTATTATTCCGTATTTTTTCCAGAATAAACCTCATTTTATAATTGCTGTCATACCTGAAATCAGAATTGGTTGAATATGAAGAACTTCTGTATTCGTTCTGATAATTGCGATTGTTGTAATTGTTTGAATTTCTTCGATTATAATTTATTAAGTCGTCTAATTTCATATTGTTGTAAATAGTTGAGATTTTTAATTCATTGCTGTGCCCGGTATTGACTTTCAAACTTAAGCATAATTGCTTTGTATAGAAAATCGTATTGTAAGATATGTGGAGTTTCTAGCTTGGTAAGGTTCTTCCAGGTTGGAAGAGCAATGCCATTCAATAAGTATTGCCCGATGCTTATCAAGGCTAATTGTTTATTGCGTAGGATTCAGGGTATTAAGTCCTGAAGAAGAATTTTTGAGGTGGTTGCCAGTTGGAAAAGGAAAATATATGTCCTAAAATCGGGTTGTTTGAAATAGGCAAACAAGTCAGTCGTTCGGCTATCCAAAATGTTTCATAAGTTTGATTTATATGGTCATCATCAAAAGCATCAATATCTAAATTGAGAATATTGTCAGTACAATTCCCATTTTCAGAATTTTCTATACAATAAGAGGGAGAATTGTATTCAGAATAAACTTCCAGCCCAAGGCAAAAAAGTACTGTTGTCAGAAATAGTAACCGGAATAATATATGTTTTGTGACTTTCATTCGCGGCAAAAGTAAAAATATGTTGAGAAATAAAGAAATCAGTGTAGTTAAGTTTAGTTAATGCTAATATTAAGTTTTATGGATATCCGTATTATTAACCATTGTCTTAAAAGTCATTCAATTGTCATTTGTTAGTCAATAAGTTGTCAGCTAAATGACAAAAAAATGACAATGAATGACCACAACTGACTGCTGTAAAATGCTAAATAGATATGTAAACAGACAATCATTTTAAGTTTTTATGCAATTTCTATCCCCGAATCAATCTTATAAATTCCTCCCTCGTAGCTACCCGTTCGAAAGCGCCGGTAAAGTCGGATGTGGTGGTGGTTGAATTTTGTTTCTGAACCCCGCGCATCTGCATGCAAAGGTGTTGTGCTTCAATTACCACAGCCACGCCAAGCGGGTTCAGTGTTTGCTGAATGCAATCTTTAATCTGAGTGGTCAGTCGCTCCTGAACTTGCAGTCGCCTTGCATACGCATCAACCACACGTGCAATTTTGCTAAGACCGGTAATGTAGCCATTTGGAATATAACCGATATGTGCTTTGCCAATAAATGGAAGAATATGGTGTTCGCACATCGAATAAATTTCGATATCTTTTACAATCACCATTTGCCGGTAATCTTCTTTAAACATAGCCGAACGAAGAATTTCTTCGGGATCTTGTTCGTAACCCTGAAGCAGGAATTGCATGGATTTGGCAACTCTTGCGGGCGTTTGCTTTAAACCTTCTCTGTCAGCATTTTCTCCCAAAAGTTCGAGGATCCCTCTGTAATGATCGCTCAATTTGGCTGTCGTTTCCGGATCGTATCGTTCAACTTTTCGGTATGTTCCTTCTTTCCCGTTCAATGAAAATTCCATTTTGACTTCCTTTCTGTGTATAAATTGTTGGGTAAACGCAACCACAAAGGTAGTATGTTCATCATTAAAAGAGTTAACTGTTGTAGTTTTTGTTGAATTGCATTTGCAAATTGGATTTTTGGTGATAGCGAAATTTTATTTGTACAGGAGATTTTTATATTTCGGTTGCCGGATTTTTTTATTTTTGCAAAGAATAAATTTAAATGAATATCAAGTTTTATTACCCAATGTCATAATAGTCATTCAATTGTCATTTGGTAGTCATTAAGTTGCCAGAAGATAACAACAGAATGACTATAAATGACCACAACTGACTGATGTAAAATGCCAATAGGTATGCAATCGGACAATCATATTAATTTATTACCAGCTTAGGAAACATGTTTTCGTAAGCAAAAGTTGGGTTTCGAATTGATTTTCAGGACTATAATAAATGTAAATAAAAGTTAATTTTTTTGGCGTACAAATACAATATTATTTCCCGAATGGAGTTTATAATTACGAAAACAATGTCTCAGAAACTATCTAACATTAATGAACCATATCTATGATTGTAGTTACGGGAGCAGCTGGTTTTATCGGTAGTTATGTTGTAGGAAAGCTCAACCGGGAAGGATTTAAAGACATTGTTTTGGTCGATAAATACGACGATCCGTTGAAACTGCCCAATTACCAGACCAAAATATATTCAGAAATGGTCGATCGCGATCAGTTTTTTAATTGGTTAGCGATTAACGAGAAATTTGTCCAGATTATTATTCATTTAGGTGCGCGTACCGATACCATTGGTCAGGAACCCGAAATTTACCAGCAGCTTAACCTCGAATACTCCCAGAAAATTTGGAATGCTTGTATTCAGTATGGTTTGCCCTTGGTGTATGCTTCTTCAGCTTCAACTTATGGCGATGGAAGTTTAGGTTTTGACGACGACCATTCTATTATTTCCGGATTACAACCGCTTAATTTATACGCGCAATCGAAGCATGATTTTGATTGCTGGGCGCTCGCACAACCTAAACAGCCATTCTTTTGGGCCGGACTGAAATTTTTCAATGTATTTGGCCCGAACGAATACCACAAAGACCGCATGGCATCAGTTATTTTTCAGGCATACAACACTATTTCAGAAACAGGTTGCATGAAGCTTTTCCGTTCTCACCATCCCGATTTTGAAGATGGGGAACAGGCCCGTGATTTTATTTATGTGGAAGATGTTGCCAAGGTGATTCTGTTCTTCATAAACGAAAGAAAAAACTCAGGAATTTACAATGTCGGTACCGGAGAGGCTCGTACTTACATGAGCCTTACAAAAGCTGTTTTCAGATCGATGAAAACGGATGAAAATATTGGTTTTGTTGATACTCCGGAAGACTTACGTGGAAAATACCAATACTACACATGCGCCAAAATTCAGAAACTAAAAAGCATCGGGTACAACGAGCCATTTTTAAGCCTTGAAGAAGGTATTGACGATTATGTGCAGAATTACCTGATGACGAGCGCTTGTTATTAGAGATTTGGTTCGTTTCATTGAACCGATAGCTTTCTTTATATGGACAAGGAATTTAAAGACAAGTTAAAAGGAACACTGATTGTACCCATTGGACTTACAATTGTTTTGGTTCCATTTTCAATTTTGGTTGGATGGAATTTGATTACCTTATTTCTGTTCTGGTTTGTATTAATACCTCTTCTGTCAATTTATTTGCCGACCACGCTCTCGGATAGCAGAAATCACTTATTTGAATCATTGGTTGGATTGGCAATCTTCTACGCAATGATGACATTTATGATCTATGACCATTATCAGACAGACTATTTTCAAATTATGATTCTAAGTTTTGGGATAAACCTGGTTTTAATTTCAATAATAAACAAGGCAAGAAGAACGCGGAGGTTAACACGTTAGAAAACGGTGGTATGATCACGATGGATCCCAGTTTCTAAAAACTATATACAACTCTTCCTACCTTGTAAACACCCAATTATCGTCCTTCGAAAGCTGGTTATTAAAGTAATATCCTTCCAGATCAAAGGCTTTCATTTCCTCCGGATCGGAGATGTTGTTCTGGATGATAAACCGGCTCATCAAGCCGCGCGCTCTTTTGGCAAAAAACGAAATCATCTGGTATTTTCCATCTTTATTTTCTTTAAATGCTGGAGTAATAATTCGGGCTTTCAGCTTTTTTGTGTCAATCGCGCTGAAGTATTCGTTTGAGGCCAGGTTTACCAAAACTGCCGGTTTTTCTTCTGCCAATTCCTGATTCAGTTTGGTGGTGACTTTTGTTTTCCAGAATTCGTAAAGATTCTTCTTTCTGGCAACCGATATATTTGTTCCCATTTCCAGACGATAGGGCTGAATGAGGTCTAACGGTTTTAGCAGTCCGTAAACTCCGGAAAGGATGCGAAGTTTTTGTCGGGCAATTTCGAATTCCTCTGCGGTAAATGTTTCTGCTTTTAGTCCCTGATAAACATCGCCGTTGAACATCAAAACTGCCTGCCATGAATTTTCTTTATTAAAAGGCAACGACCATTCCTGAAAACGTTGAAAGTTCAATTCTGCCAGTTTGGGCGAAATGCCCATTAGATCAGCAAGCTGTGCCGGTTTTTTCTTTTTCAGAACCGAAATAATTTTTTCGGCTTCAGGCAGAAAATCAGCTTCGGTGTATTTTTGAAGTTGAATAGGAGCGTGGTCGTAAAGCGACTTCGCCGGTGAAACAACAATGATCATGATTTTGAAAATTTAATTCAGAATTGAAACAAAGAAATAAAGTCAAAGTTGAGGCTGGTATGAAAAGATACTTCCAGAATTACCACACATAAGTGCCAACTGCTCCCGATTCCAATGAAGTTGCGACTGTTTTTCCATTGAATTGTATGTTGAATTGCCGGGCGGTTTTATGGTCGTTCAGCACAATCAATACTCTTTTGCCTTCAGGAGTTTGAAAGGCCACATTGGGCAGGTTTTCGGGCATATTGGAGTCGATTCGGACTGAACCTGGTCGTGCAAACTTCGAAGCGTGTGCAATGACATAATAGGCCGGATTGCGGGTTACTGCATTGCCATCGATGGTAATGGTTCCTAAACAACGGTCGCATCCTCCGTCGGTATGCGGATCGCTGGCAGGATCAGCTGCAAGGTTCCATTCCAGTACATTCCGGCACCAGTTTCGGGTGGCGCCAATAATAAGGGTGCGGACATGCCATGCCAGATCACCTGCCATATTTCCGGGCGCTCCCACCCATTGCTCTGTAAAATACAGGTGCTTGTCGGGGAATGCCTCGTGCACTTTACTCAGATCTTCAATTTTTCCGCCGTAAAGATGAAAGGCCGATCCATCAACATATTTTGCCGCTTCCGGATCGTTCAGGATTTCAAGCGGATAATCGATTCGATCGGCATTGTGGTCGTAAACGATGATTTTGGCTTTAATTTTCGCTGCCGAAAATGCAGGACCGAGGCTTTTCCTGATAAATTCTGCCTGATCTGCAGCAGTCATATACATGCTTGGGTTGTTGCCCGGATGCAGCGGTTCGTTTTGGATGGTAATTGCATCGATGATGATTCCTTCGGTTTTCATCGCCTGAATATATTTCACGAAATATTTGGCGTACGCGTCGAAATATTCGGGCTTTAAACTGCCACCTTTCGAGGCATTGTTTGTTTTCATCCAAGTTGGTGCCGACCAGGGCGATCCCATAATTTGGATCGTTGGATTAATGGCAAGAATCTCTTTCAAAACCGGAATTAAATCAGCTTTTTCGGGTTCAATGCTGAATTTGTTCATTTCAACATCAGTTTCTCCTGCTGGCAAATCGTTGTAGGAAAATACGCGGTCGCTCAGATCGGAAGCGCCGATGCTGATGCGCAGGTAGCTGATGCCAATATTATTCGCGTCTGTGGCGAAAAGTTCTTTCAGAATCTGCGCCCTGCTGGCTTTGTCCATTCGGTTGAGCAGTGTGGCACTTCCGCCGGTAAGGCAATTCCCGAACCCATCAATGGTCTGAAATATCTTGCTTGCATCAACACTGATGGTTGGATGCTGGTTTGTTTCTTTGCCAAATTTCAGGCTGATATATTGTTTCTGGAAAAGCACATTTCCGGCTGGATTGCTCACCCAGGCTTCAACTTCGGTTTTAGTTTTTTGATCTGAAGGACTTTGGCTTTCATGAGAATTATCGGAATAGCCAAAAAGCAGAATTAATAAGGAGAATAATAAGTTCATATTATTTTACAATCAAATGGTTAGAAATATTTTCTGAATTTTGGGTTCTTACAATGTACGATCCGCTCTTGAAACTACTGAAATCGATTTCAATACGCGATGTTTCGCCTAAAAATATTTTTGTAAAAATACTTGTTCCTGAAAGGTCGAACACCGAAACTTCAGTTTTGCCTCTATTGGCTCCGTTTTCAATATACAGTTTATCTTTTACCGGATTTGGATAAACCAACTCGTGGGTCATAGTTGTTTCAGTAGTTATTGTTGGATAATCTGAAGTGCTGATTTCTATCCAGTTGAGGTTAAACATTCCACGATTGGTGTAAACACGCAGTTTATGTTTCCCCGCTGTAAGGTTGATGTTGGTTTTCAGTGTTTTCCAGTTTTGCCATCCACCTGAAGTCGGAATTTGCAGGGTTTGAATGGTCGTGTTGTTTTCTCTCAGTTCGAGACTGGTTGAACTATTGGCCGAAATCCTGAAAAATACGTTGTAATCGGCGGTTGCGGGCACTTCAATGTTGTATTCAAGCCAGTCGCCGGCATCAATCCAGCCAACGTTTATACTTCCGGAGACATCTTTGGTAGCTTCGAGTGAAGTTCCAAACATGGTTGAATAGTTTTCGGCTTCCAAACGGGCAGGAATGTTGAAATAAATAGTTGGATCGTGAATGGGATTAAAACCCACGTAAAGTTTACCCAAATCGGTAAGCTGTCCCGACTGGGAGCTGAACAGTTCGAGATATGGATATCTATTTGCCATTCTGCCTGTAAACCACGAATAACGGAATATCGTAGTGTCGCTTTCGAGGTAGTCAATGGCGCCAATCATGTATCCTTTTTGCATGTCTAGCGTGATGTTTTGCTGATCCCAGCAGGCAAATTCGGTGAGCCATATCGGTTTGTTGTATTTCTTGTATCGCTTTATATCATTGGTTAAAGCGCCCGCATAGCACATGTAATTGTGTGCTGCGATGTAATCGACCTGACAATTGGGGCAGGCCGCAAAAAAAGCATCGAGATAGGCGATTGGGTCGGTGTAGGTAACGCCATTTTCGGTCACAGGTTTATCTGCATAATTCACCGCCGGACCAACAATTTTCAGCCCGTAATCTTTGGCAATTTTCTCCAGTTTAGGCCAAATTGCTGCTGCCTGCGATGGGGTCATGTTTGCCTGTGTGGTGAAATTGGGTTCATTAAAACCGAGCAGGTATTTTGAATTTGGATTATTTGCATAATAGGCTCGCAGCCCGGCTTCGTTGAACGATCCGTTCCATGTCATCGGAACAAAATCCATCCCGTAATTCGGGTAAACGGCTGCCACGGTACTTTCAGGCTTGTAGCTCCAATTGTACCACCACGAAATGCCTTTCGAAATAGCTTCCAAATCGGCCGGAGAATGGTACCCGTAGGCAATTCCACGCTTCTGACTTTTTGTCTGTGAAAAAGCAGGTAAAGCCATGAAAATTATACACAAAACGAGTGAAATGTATTTTCCGGCCAACTGTTTCCTATTAGAATATTTCATAGCTTATCGGGTTTCTTACATTTTAATAATTTGCCTGAAATATTTTTCAGACTTGTTTTCAATCGAAAAGATATAAACTCCAGCAGCAAATTGCGAAATATCAATATTTTCAACTGAACCTGTTTTTAATTCTGCCTGAAATTGTTTGACAACCACGCCTTGAAGATTGATGATTTTCACTTCACAACTTTCATTCAGGCCTGACGAGGTAAAACTTAACCGGTTGGTGGCCGGGTTTGGAAATACTTCAATTCCACGGGATTCATCAATACTTGATGCCCCGGTCAGGAACGAAACCTTGAACCAGTTGATATTAAATTCGGGCTGCTTAATGTATAATCTTAATGTATGTGCACCTTGAGTAAGTCTTCCTGAAGCCGATACTGTTTGCCAGTTTTGCCAACCTCCGGTATTTGGTACTGTCACCGTATTTATTATTTCCGGTTTTGCGGGGTCATCAACCAATCTTAATTCAATGCTGCCTCCTCTGGTTGAAGCGACGCGGTAATCGAATGTAAAGGTTGCATTGTAAGGAATATAAACAAGGTAATCGAGGTAGTCGCCTGCATTGGTGTATCCCATGTTTTGTCCGCCTCCGGTATCGGTGGTGGTTTCAGGAGATAAACCAAAGTTTGTCGTATAATTTTCGGCCTGAACTGTGCCGGGAAGTTGTAAATATACCGGGCTATTATTTATCACACTTATTTTCTGCAGTGCCGGAAATAGTATACCGGGTTCTGATTTCAATAAGTTACCGCTGTAGGATAACAGAATATTATCGGCAGATTTTAATTGCTGGCCAACCTTCAGAATTAGTTTATAAGTTGAATTATTATCGAAATATACCGATTCGATGTCAACGATTTTGCCATTAACAGTGAGCTCAAAATCGGCAGGCTGGGGGAGTGAGTTTATATTATAGCTTAAGTTCGGAATCATAAGAATGTACTTGCCGGTATAATCTGTTTTTGCATTCAGAATTTTAGGCACAATGTTTTCAAGTAGTTTAGGATTTGCAAATTTCAGATAATTGATGTTAAAGCCTGCTTTATCGATCACCAGTTTGATTTGATGTTTTCCTTCAGGAAGAATAACATCTTTTATCGCAAGGGTTTTCCATACAGCCCAGCCGCCCGAAGCCGAAAGTGAAGTTACCGGAGTTATTTCAATGCCATTCAGTTCGAGATGAAATTTCCCGGTTGAACCTTGTGCTGCATAACGCAGTTCGAAATCGTAAAAAGCGCTGCTATCCACATTTACAGTATAGATCATCCATTCCCGGTCGTTGGTCCAGCCTACATTGTATCCGTTGTTTCCTGAAGCATCTCTACAGGTCTCAATGTCAACTCCATCATTCCGGTAGGAATAACCTGAATTCCATGCAGTAAAAATTTCTGTTGAAACCTTGTAGTTTGCGGTATCAGTATCAAAATAAGCACGGTTGTTGCCACCAAGGTCGTAATCGGTTGCATAAATGGTGCCCGGAACAACATGCTTTTTAAATGGCTTTGGCGATTTATCACCTTGAGCCTGGCGAAACATGGCATCGAGCACATCGCGGCGGATGATGCAATTTTGCAATTTTAGCATTTCGGCCTGTTCCAGCAAATAGGCTTTGGCAGTTTCGGCTGAAGGCTTCGATCCTGTGCCATTCCAGTAATTCAGGAGCGTTTGATATCCGGCAGTTTTGGGTATTGTAACAGTTCCTGTAACCGAACCGATCTTTTTATATGGCCACCATGCCCAGCCTATTTTGTTGGTTTCAGCAAGGTCGATGGCACTTGTAAACCACGAGTTTGAATTCTCTCCCGCTTCACCAAGCCAAAGTGGAACATTGTACTGGTTTCGCATAGTCAAATATCCCTGTATCGATCCCAGATCGTTATAGCTCCAGTATTTGTGAAAACTATAAACCATGTTATTGTCCCAGGGAGGTGTTAATCCTGTAAAATCGTTGGCGAACCAGTTCCCTTCAATAATTATAATGTGGTTTTTATCAACCTCCCTGATTGCTGCTGTAATTTGGTTGTAGAGATTACGTAACAGCGTATTTCCACTCATGGTCCAGTTTGTTTCGTTCAGCAGGTCGTATCCGCCAATCCAGGGTTCGGAAGCATAACGCTCTGCCAGTTTTTTCCAGAGTGCAACTGTCTTTCTTCGGTTTTCGGCACTTTCCCACAAAGATGGTTTCGAACTGTCGTAATCAGAAATTGCGGCATCCTTTCCCTGTCCTCCGGGAGCCGCATGCAAATCGAGAATCAGGTACATTTTATTGGCTTCGCACCAGTTTAAAAGGCTGTCAACCAGTTCAAATCCCTTCGTGAGCCATGTATCCTGACCGGCAACTGGTTCCTGTTCGATGGGTAATGTAAATAGATTATAATGAAAAGGTAGCCGGATGGAATTAAAACCCCAGGCTGCCATAGAATCAATATCTGCTTTCTGACAATAATTGGTAAGCCATGCGTCGTAAAAGGCATTCATCCCATCTTTTCCGACCAGCTGCTCGATTTTGACTTTTAGTTCGTGCTGAGTACCGGCAAAACCGGAACTTTCCATCATATATCCTTCCTGAAGCATCCAACCGCCCATTCCCATTCCCCGAAGTAAAACTTCTTTGTCGTTGGCATCAACAATGTATTTTCCTTTTTGATGAAGGTATTGTGCTGAAGCGAGTTGAGTTAGCAAAATCAGCACGAATGTTATTTTTAAATTTGATTTCATTTTTTGTCAGTTCAGTCTTTTCAGATTAATTGTTTTTTTTATGGTTGTCCGTTTGCATACCAATTTGGCGTTTTGCATCAGTCAGTTGTGGTCATTTTTTGTCATTCGGTTGTTATTTCCTGGCGACTTAATGATTACCAAATGACAATTGAATGACTTTTATGACATTGGGTAATATTCCGGATATTCATTTTATTTTTTTTGATACACACGAACATAATCAACTACCATCGAGCGGGAAGTTATGGTGTCGTCGATGCCTTTTGAGCCGCCCCAGTTTCCACCAACGGCAACATTCAGCAAAAGGTGAAATCGTTGGTCGAAAGGCCATGATTGAAATCCTGTCCCATCATTTTTGTAGGTAAAATACAGGGTTGAATCTACATAAACCCGGTATTCATCTGAGTCCCATTCCAGAATGTAGTTATGGAATTCGGCATAACAGTCGG
Source organism: Bacteroidota bacterium (assembly GCA_023251435.1). GTDB lineage: Bacteria > Bacteroidota > Bacteroidia > Bacteroidales > Prolixibacteraceae > Aquipluma. Next base: position 6,082 of record JAHEYU010000061.1, on the reverse strand, counting down.
CTATCGTAATTTTTGCATTTTTATGTGTGCCAATAGAATGGTTGTATGCTTTCGTATGAGCCGATGCAACGATTACATACGGATCGTAACCAACATTTTCCATGATATCGATTTCGCCGCTGGCAGGCCAGCCACCATATTTCCAATCTGTTGGAAGCATCCAGATGGCAGGCCACATTCCCCGTCCTTCGGGCAGTTTGGCGCGTACTTCGACTTTGCCGTACAACCAATCGCCTTTCGATTTAGTAATCAGGCGTGCAGAGGTGTATTTTTTGCCTTCGAAGTCTTCTTTAATCGCATTGATAAAAAGCATTCCATCTTTAACTTCTGCGTTTTTCAGGTTTTCTTTGGTGTAAAACTGCGCTTCGTTGTTTCCCCAACCCGATTTGTTCCCGGCAATGTCGTAACTCCATTTTTTACTGTCAGGCAAACCGTTGTAATCAAATTCGTCGCTCCAAACCAACTCATACCTTGGAGCTTCAGCCGCTGATTCTTGATTTTTTGAAGTCTGTGCCGATTGATGGCCTTTGGCCGAAGTCATCAGAGTTGTGGTGCACAGAAGGATTGATAATGTGAATAATTTATACATGTCGGTTTATTTAAGTTTAAGGTTTCCTTTATTCAGGTCAAATCCGGATGTTACAAGGAAGTTTGAGTTCAACCTGGAAATTGAATATTCAGATAGATTGCCAAAATTTATTTAGTATCGATATTCGCATTGATATTGTTAGGATTAAAATTGTTCAAAATTATTTGGAATGTTCCAATTTCTGGTGATTTTGGGTCTATTTTCTTTAGTTGCTCCAGTGTTTTCCTGGCATCGTCTGTATTGCTTGTGGCTAAACTAGTCATAAACCAGGAACGAAGATAATTTGTATCGAATTTAAATTCAGGATAGGCTTTTTTCAAAAAATGCTGTGCCTTTTCGTATTCCTCATTTTTATAATACACCTCGCCAAGCAGCCTGAAAACGATTGCTGTTTCTTTTATTTCAAGCGATTCAGTTAGCAATCCAAGTGCTTTCCCGTAATCCTTCACATCAATTAATTTCTGGGCTTCGAGCACCTTAATTTTAACCTGCGCCGGAATGTAATCCATGTAGGTATTGGTTTTAGGGGGAACGGGAATTGGATTGTTTGGATTTACCTTTGCAAAATAGGCTTCTATTTCTTTGCCTTCGGCAGCGCGGTTCAGGTAGCTCAATGCCTGATATATTTTTATCAGCGTTTTCTCTTTTTCATCCTTATCTGCATTGAGTTGGGACTTCTGAAAATGAAAAATGGCCTTTTCAAAATCGTTTTTGATCATGCATATTTCACCGGCACGAAAATGCGCGTAAAAGCTCGCTTCGCCATATTCGGTCGATCGTTCGAAAAAACGCAATGCTTCCGGAAGATCGTTCAGTTTCAGCAAACAATCAGCAGTTTTGCGAAAATAGAAGCCCCAGTAAGGATTCATTTTTGTCAAACTATTGTATTCGCGATATGCGTTCAGGTAATCGCCCTTTTTAAAATACATTTCAGCAAGGTACTCATGGGCTTCTGTTAATGAGATCTTTTGTTTGGCCATTACATTAAAAGCCAGCGAGTCTGTTTTGCCTTTTGGTTTATAAATTTCTCTGTAATCGATGTAATCTTTGGATTCGTCCCTGAACGGCCAGTGGTATTTTAAATTGGTGATCCGGTGTTTTCCGATCAGAGAATCAAGTGCTGAATATCCGTAAGTTATCCTGAAATTTTTAAAACTTTTTTCAGTTTCTGGATTTACTTCAGGTGCAATTAGCTTCGAATGGGTAATTTCTTTGTAAAACGACTCGGACAAAAGAAACGCTCCGGTAATATTTGGATGTACATGTTCAGTCAGTAAATTATCGCCAACAATTCCGTTGGGTGAATTTGAATTGAAAAGATCCAGTGTCGGTACAAAGCTTGCCTGGTTTTTATCTGCCAGTTCTTTGATGATTCTGTTGATGTCTGACGAGGCCCGAAAACGGATGCAGTCATAATCGCGGGCCAATAGGTAGTTTTCATTGGCCTTCTGAATTTCTCCCTTTAGTTCAAAGTCTTTTGCGGCATTGTAATATTCTTCTGCACCTTTTAATTCGCCTGAAGGAATAGATTTGAAAGGTTTAATATCCCGCAGATTGCTTACCACATCGCTGATAAACACTTTAACATTGTTCTTTTTTGCCAGCGCTAAAATTGCAGACATATTTTGTTCGTAATTGTTGATGCCTTCTTTGTAGGTATCACTTCCGTAGGTAATATCAGCATCTTTAACGATGCGGCTCATCAGCGTACCCCGCTTCTCACCGGCAGAATTGTTGGAATTAAAGATTCCTGAAATGTTGCCAACCAATTTCATTACAAGCTGGTAAACCCTCGAATTCATTAACTTCAAATGTATTCTTATCAAGGTCGGACTGTGAAACATGGCTTCGTTCGAACCTGCTCCAAAAGCGCCATAGAATTCGTTGTGACCGGCATAAATGAGGATTGCATCGGGCTTTTCGTTTAAAATCTGCGGCATAAAATCTGCCAATGTAAAGCTGTTGATGGCTGTTATGGCAGTATTTACCATTTCAATCTTTTTATCCGGATAGGCGTCACGCAACCGCTCGCCAAGTATGCGCGGAAACATGAGATTGTTTTCGTACGGAAAACCTACAACTGTTGAACTGCCCATCACAAATATCCGGAATACATCATTCGGCTTTTCGGTTAGAAAAATATCTTTGGCCGGAGCAGAATACTCCATGTTCTGAAAATATTTCCTGCCGATTTCAGGATTCATCACCTGATAACCTTCGAATTCCTTGTCGGGGTGGTTCACAAAAAGAGAATGATTGTGACCGGAGCCCGAAATACGAAGAATAATTTCCAGCGAAATTAAAAACAGGAAGGGCAGCAGAACAGAAATAATGCTGAAAATAATCTTCCTGTTTTTGGTTAATTGCTGCTTTGAACCAGCGCTCTCTTTTTTCATGTGAAAATATCGGTATTAATTTATTTATTATTAATCGTTCACATGGAACTCACATGCAAGTAAGCATCCACTATGAACTTTATTTTCATTCTATTTTTGTGCCGCCACTTTAAAATAATTTCCAGCGGCATGTTCGTTTCATGCTTAATCAATTAAAATTTCAATATCAATGTCATATAAGTAATTCAATTGTCATTTGGTGGTCATTCCGTTGTCATTTTCTGTCAACGGAATGACAATAAATGAGCCCAACTGACTTGTGCAAAATGCCAAATAGATATGTAAACAAACAGTCCTGTTTTTTCAGCGGACTAATCAGGAGCAAATTTATAATCCTTCGCGAACTCGTCTTTCAGTTGCCAGAGTTGTGCTTTGTCGAACACGAAATTGTTGAGCACCAGATAATCAATCTCTGTATTCATGAAACATCGGAAAGCATCAAACGGTGTGCATACGATCGGCTCGCCGCGAACATTAAAGCTGGTATTTATAATAATCCCATACCCGGTAAGTTGTTTAAATTCACTGATGACTTTCCAGAACCGCTCATTGGTCGATTTGCTAACCGTTTGAACTCTAGCCGAATAATCGATGTGCGTAACGGCTGGCACATCCGAACGTTCGAAATACAAGCGGCTGTAAATGTTTTCATTGTGATAGTTTTCAGGAGGCTTGTTGCACCTTTCGGCTAAAACGGGCATCACCAGAAGCATGTAGGGCGAATGGGCTTTGTACTGACAATATTCGGCGACGTCGTCTTCCAGAATAGCGGGGGCAAAAGGCCGGAAGCTCTCACGGAATTTAATTTTCAGGTTCATCTTTTTCTGCATCTCCGGATCACGGGCATCGCCAATAATGCTGCGGTTTCCAAGTGCACGGGGGCCAAATTCCATGCGCCCCTGAAACCAGCCGATTACTTTTCCTGAATTGATTTGCGCTGCTGTGTGTTTTGCCAACTCATCAAAGTCCTCAAAATAGCGGTGGGGTATATCAAAGCGATGAATAATTTTCCTGATTTCATTGTCGGGGTAGGAGGGACCCAGATAAGAACCCTGCATAGAATCTTCAGGATCGACCACCCTTGCATGGTTTAAATGCATATACCAAACAGCAAGCGCTGCGCCGAGTGATCCACCGGCATCGCCTGCGGCAGGTTGTATCCATAAATCTTCGAATAAGCCGCTTTCGTATATTTTACCGTTCGATACACAATTCAACGCAACACCTCCGGCCATCACCAGTATTTTGCATCCGGTAAGTTCCTGTGCAGTTTTGGCAAGCTTTAGCACAATTCCATCTGTTACCTGCTGAATCGCCAGCGCCAGATCCATGTAGGGCTGGGTAATTTCGCTTTCATCGTTTCGTTTCTGAATTCCGAACAGTTTCGCCCACATTTCATTGTTGCTCATGGTTAAACCGGTGGCAAAACTGAAATATTTCATGTTCAGCAACAACGAACCATCCGGGCGAACATCTATCAATTTTGTCAGAATTTGTTCTTTAAATTTTTCAACACGTTCGGAGTCCGGAATGCCATAAGGAGCCAGTCCCATTAATTTGTATTCGCCGCTGTTGACGCGGAACCCACAATAGTAAGTGAATGCGGAGTATAAAAGTCCGATAGAATGAGGAAAATGTAATTCTTTCAGGATCGTTATTTTATTTCCTGACCCATGTGAAATGGTGGTGGTGGCCCATTCACCAACACCGTCAATGGTTAAAATGGCAGCTTCCTGAAAGGGCGAAGGGAAAAATGCGCTGGCAGCATGTGAAAGATGATGCTCTGAAAACAGAATAGGCACATTCGGCAAAATTCCTATTGACTTTAACTGGTTCCGGATAAGCCTTTTCATAAAAAGCTTGTCTTTTAGCCAAACCGGAATGGCATTGATAAAACTTGTAAGTCCTTTTGGGGCAAAAGCATGATAGGTTTCAAGCAGGCGTTCAAATTTTATAAAAGGCTTGTCGTAAAAAACCACACATTCCAGTGATTTTGCATCAATTCCGGCTTCATCCAAACAATATTTAATGGCATTTACCGGAAAGCTTTCATCGTTTTTTTTACGGGTAAAGCGTTCTTCCTGCGCGGCTGCAATAATTTTCCCATCCTGCACCAAAGCGGCAGCGCTGTCGTGATAAAAAGCCGAAATGCCCAGAACTGCTTTTCCCATGGTTTAAAATATAGAATAGATGAAAGGTGCAATGGCGGTGCCGGCCGTGAAAACGATGATCAGTGCAAAAAACAGAAGTACAATTATCAATGGCAGCAGCCAGAATTTCTTACGTATTTTTAAAAATTGCCAGAGTTCCTTTAAAAATTCCATCTCACTTCGGTTGTTAATTTAATATTGATCGTTTGCTTACCTATTTGGCATTTTGCACCAGTTAATTGTGGTCATTTATTGTCATTCGGTTGTCATTTAATTGCAACTTAATGACTACAAAATGACAATTGAATGACTATTATAATATTGAGTAAAATCGCTGATATTCATATAATTAAAATTGAGCGGTAAAATCAGTTTTAGTTTGGTCATGGCTGCGGTTGGTAAAAACAGAACCCTCACTACTCATAAATTTCTTCAACATCAGACTGTCTTTACCCATTGCTCTTCTGACAATGGCAACCGGACAAACAAATACGATGAAAATAACGGTTAGAATAATCTTCGACATTATCCTGCCCAGCATATCGGAAAGATTGAGCCAAAGAAACGAAAACGGATAAATAATGACAGGAGCAATAAGTAAAATCAGCACTATGGCAACAGCTGCGAGCAATGCCACCTGTTGAAGATTTAACCAAAATCCCATAATCAGGGTAAGAAGTAACAAAGCCAGCCCTGAATCGACATGTTCTTTTTTTAAGAAACTGGTTTTTATTGACATCTGATCTTTGAATTTAGAAGCCTTAAAGTTAAAGGAATATCTTATAAAAAAAAGGTCTTGCGATTTTCGCAAGACCTTTTCAAAACTATCCTGTTTTCCGCACATTTCAAAAAGAGCCTCTGGAAGGCCTGATTTTATTGGGATGAATTTTGGAAATGGGTGTCCCATTTGTAATTTCGGGCATGTTTGTACGAAAGAAGTTAAATTC
>JAHEYU010000006.1:109402-137563 GCA_023251435.1 Bacteroidota bacterium | reverse complement strand
AAAAATTACGTCCATAAGCCATTTTTAAATTGTAGGTCGGGATGAAATCATAATTCACATAGTTGCGGCTGACCATTTCCCTTTCATCGGATTCGGCTCCCTCCCACGTTACATAGCCGCCAATATTGCCGATAAACGGAATGGTGGACGAAAACGCGGCATCCGAAATTTCGGGGTATTGCAACAGCCTGTTTTTAATGGTTTCGAACCGGGTGGTATCGTGCACATTGATTTCAGTATAAAGGATGTTTTTGCTGTCGAATCCCAGGTCTTTGTTCAGGATAAAATTAACATGGTTGAACAGGATGAAACTGACAATGAGCATAAACAGCGAAATGGAAAACTGGGCAACCACCAATATTTTTTTAACATTGAACGAATTCCTGTTACTGATGAACAATTTACCCTTCAGTACTTTAACCGGATTGTAAGCTGAAATAACCATTGCGGGATAAAGACCTGAAACAACACCAACCAACAGACTGACGATGAAAACGAACCCAAGAAGTTGTCCGTTGTTCCAGATCGAAAAATCCAGATTCTTTTCCAGAATAAGGTTCATTAGCGGCAATGCGGCATGTGCTGCAAAAAGTGCAACGATGGTGGCGAAAAAGGTGTGCAAAACCGTTTCGGCCAGGAACTGGGAGGTAATTAGTTTTTTTGACGCGCCTATTACTTTTTTAATCCCGATTTCGGTGGAACGCTGCGTGGAATTGGCCAGCGAAAGATTCACATAGTTGACGCACGAAAGAATAAGCACCAAAATGGCTGCCAGCGAAAGTATCCCCAGGCCAATGTAAGTATCGGGCTGGCTATTTGGAGAAAGGTGATGTTTCGATAGCGGATGCAGGTAGGGATACGATTTTTCGTAATCCTTTATATTTTTGAAGGCATCCTTGATTTTTGCATTGACCAATTCCGGATTGACACCTTTTTTTAGCAACACAAAATTATCAAATTGAATGGTTCTCCAGTTATCGCGATAGGTAGGCCCTTCAGCCAGAATTTCATACGTTGGCATTGACACCATATAAGTTGGCCGCAGCGATGAGTTTTTCGGGAAGTCGGCATAAACAGCCGATACCGTAAGGGGATAATGTTTGCCAATGGTTACCAGCTTCCCTAAGGCATTTCCGTTCGGAAAAAGTTTTTTCGATAAGGTTTCTGAAAGAGCGATGGTGCTTGGTTCCGTCAATGCATTTTCCTTATTGCCTTCAATCAGTTTCACTGTAAAAATATCGAAGACCGTATTTTCGCTCCAATAGCCGTCTTTTTCGTTCAACTGGCTGCCATCGGGAAGTGTAAAAAACTGGCCTGAACCTTTAGCTCCGCCCGAAACCTCTCGCATCAGTAAAACCTCTTCCACTTCGGGAACATCGGCCATTAAATGGAAACGAAAAGCTGGCGGGCTGTAGGTGCAATAGTTGATAGGGTGCGAATCCTCCTGGCGGGTTTGCACGCGGTAAATCTGGTCGTAGTTCGTATTGAACTTGTCGTAGTCCAACTCGTAATTAACTACAGTACTGAACAGGATGAAAACGGCAAACCCAACGACAAGATTAGTGAGGTTGATCAACGTAAAAACCTTGTTATGTCTGACGTTTCGGAGAATGTTTATAAAAAAATGTGTGATCATGGCTTTGAGACTGTTAATTGTTTCTGTTTCCTGTTTCCTGAATTTCCAGAAACCGTACCACAACATTAACCAACTGATATTCAGTACTTAATTTTATTTTCAACTCCTTTTACTGTCAAAATATTTGACAGAATTTGTATATTTATTTGTCAATAAATCACTATTCCTGACAGGGTTATTCGTACCTCAGCGCCTCCACCGGGTTTCTTGTTGCAGCCTTCCAGCTTTGCCAGCTTACCGTAAGCAATGCAATTCCAAGCGCCAGCAAACCTGCCAGGGCAAAAATCCACCAGCTTAGTTCGGTTTTGTAAGCAAAATTTTCGAGCCATTTGTGCATGGCGTAGTATGCAATTGGCGTGGCAATCACGAAAGCGATGACGACCCATTTTAAAAGATTAAAATTTAACATCGATAAAATGTCGGAAACTTTGGCTCCATTTATTTTGCGGATGCCAATTTCTTTTACTTGCTGCCTGACCGCAAAAAGTGTTATTCCTAAAATTCCCATCACTGCAATGAAAACAGCCAATGCGATGCCAAGAACCAAAATTTTAGCTTCAAATAATTCATTTTTATACAGTTCTTCTATCTTATCCTCGTGGAATACAATTTCTGTTTTATATCCTTTATATCTTTCATTGAAAACCTTTGTGAAGTATTCGATTGCCTCATTTGCCATTTCATGCCTGTACCTGATTACGACATCAAAGCCTCTAAGAAATCTGTCACTTTTGCGAATTCGGATTGGAACTATTTCCCGACGCATCGATTGAAAATTAAAGTTGTAAACAACCCCTACGATTTTAACCGCTTTGGCCCCGTCCATACTAACTATTTCCCCAACAGGATTTTCAAATCCCAGGTATCTTACTGCTGCTTCGTTCAATAGTATTTCATTTTTTTGTTCTCCTGTGTAGTTTTCAGAGAAGAAACTTCCTGATTTTAACCTGTAACCAATTAATTGGGGAAAGTTGGAATGACATCCAATCTCTGCAATTGGAAAAGTTTCATTTGTTTTCGGATTTATTATAACACCATTGCTTAGTTGATCTCTAAAAGGTGGAAGCTCATGAGTAACTGAAACACTATTTATTGAAGGATGCTCCGAGAGACTACGTTTTAAATCCTCCATCTTTTCGGTGTTTTCATATTGGGGATTAAAAATATCTCCATTCCAGTTTGGGTTTTCAACACGCGCTACAAGTAAGTCTTCTGGATCATAACCCAGATTTGAAGATTTGGAGAAGCTAATCTGTTTAAAGATTACAAATGTTGCTGTCAGAAACCAGATTACCACAATCATCTGGCCGGTTAAAAGTATTTTATTCAGGTTTAAACCCAATCCAAACTTGGGTTGATTCCTTCTTAACAACTGTACCGGATTTACCCGGGTTGAACCCATCGATCCAAAAAGTCCCGAAACAGTAGCTGTAAGAACCACAAGTCCAATAACTCCGGCCACAAACGGTAAGCTACTAATCATTTCGAACTTCAAATTGCAGTTCAGGTAGTTATTAAACAACGGAAGCAACAAAAGGGAAATAAATAAAGCGATTGGCAAGGCAATAGTTGTTTGCAAATAAGATTCGAACATCATCTGTCTATTGATTTGTAATGCCGAGGCCCCGTTAATTTTTCGAACACCCAACTCTTTGTTCCGGGTTATTGTACAGGCAGTTGTAAGTATGCCAAAATTCAGGCAAGCCATGATAACCACCAAGCAGACCAGAAAAATCAATCCATACAATATACGTGCGTTTCCAGTAGGAAAAGGATTATTCCCTAAATGGCTTGAATGCAAATACATCCGATCAAACCGTTGCAACTGGTATTTAAAGGTTGATATCCCGGTCCATTTTTCGATATTGGCCTGATTAATCTTTTCTTCCAGTTTTGAGGTTTCAACATTTTTTGACGTCATCAGAAATGTAGTGAAAAACGGATATGATTCCAGAAAAGCATCGCATAGATTTTCGTGATAAAATTTAAACCCTAGGAAAAGGTCACCGGCAACCGATGAGAATTCACTGAAATTATCGACAACTCCTTTTACCTTAAAGAAATACTCACCTTGAGGAAATCTAATCTTGATTTCTTTTCCAATCGGATAATCATTGCCAAATACCGTTTTAGCCATTGATTTAGTTAAAACAACAGCATTTGGTTCTGCAAATAAATCATTTGCCGTTCCTTGTAAAAGCCGAAAGGAAAACATCTTCACAAAATCAGGATCAACAAACACCGACTTGGCGATGATTTCATCATTGTCTTTCCCTATCCAGGATTTGGTTCTTGTTAACCGGCACATTCCAGTCACCTCTGGAAAACTTTCCCGAATTTGAGGCCCCAGATCAAGCAATGTTGATGCCGTTGAGGTTTGGATAGATTCTTGCTTGCTGGTTACCCGGTAAATAAGCTTGCTGTTTTTATGCTCCGAATTGTAATTCAATTCGTTAATCACATACAGCATAATTAGTGAGGAAACCGCGAAAGCAATGACCAGTCCAATGAGATTGACTGAAATAAATACTTTCCTCTTTAGAAAATATCTGAATGCCGATTTTAGGTAATAGGATAACATACTTGACTCGTTTATTTATCCTTTGGTACGAGTTTAACTTTCATTTCTTTTTTTGAGTCGACAACAGCTTTTAAAGGTTTATAACCTTTTGCTGCAAATGCCAATTGTTTGGCACCAACTGGCGCTTGAATGACGAAATTACCATCCTGATCGGTTAGGGTTCCGATGTTGGTTCCAACTATTGTTACAAAGCCCATTTGGATTGGCTTTTGAGTCACTGAATCGGTTACGTTTCCGATTAATTTGATCATTTGTTCAGAGGCTTTTTGTCCTTCCTGAATCTTTTGTGAGGGGTTTTCTTTATTCGCGTCTGTCTGCGAATAGGAAGTAAATGCAAAAGAAAAGAAGATTGATAATAAGATAATTTTAGCTTTCATAATGGATTGGTTTAATGATTATTGATCTTGATTTTTAAACTGAAAATCTTTTTTATTGAGTTTTGGATTTGTTTTTATCCGTTTAATTCTCAACGCCTGATAACTATTTGGGTCTTTGAACATCTGCGTTCTATAAATCCAGCTAGTTGGCATTTTAATTCCTTTAATTTTTTTGTAGTTGGTAATTGTATAAGAAGGGGCATTGGGCATCTTCGCCAAATCGGAAAAAAAACTAATTTTTGAGACAAGATTCGTTTGGGAATTGAGATAATAAAATAGTGTATCATCTTCCAGTGTGACTAGTCTTAGCCGATGATAAAGAATATTCTCTAGCTCAATATCTTCGTACTTTTCCAATGAATATCTTTTAGATTTCCAGTCGATTAAAAATCCCTGTATGTCAGTAAAAAGATGTATTTTAAGTCTCTCTATATTTGCTGGGTTCCATAGTTCAGGAAGTGATCCTCCCATATCCTTCCAATAGGCTCCATCAACAAAAGAATAAACTTCTTGTCCAAATGTGCCGGCCACCAAAAGCTTGTATGCCTGATTGTTGATTATTGATAAAGTAAATTTGGGGTATAGAGCTTTCTTGTCTGTTTTTTTACTTAGGACAAATTCCTTCAAATAGCTATTGTCAAATATTCCTCTGTATCTAATGGTTTTAATGGCATTCACATTCTTAACGCCAACCGCTTCATAATGCTTTTCCAGAATTTGTTCGAGGCTTTGACTTTTCACATTGTTTAAAGTGATAATTAGCAGGAAATAAAGGCAGATAATATGCTTTTTCATATCTGGATTTTATCAAAGTTGAAAACCTTTTTTCATTTCGGTCCATGAAATCATGGAAATCCTTTCATCACAAAAACCACAGTTCAGACATTTCTTACACCAGCAATTCTCCCATCTGCTTCTTTACCTCTTCGGTAATCATTTGCCCGTCGAACAGATTGATGACGCGGTGTGCAAATTCAGAATCGTGCATCGAGTGGGTTACCATTACGATGGTGGTTCCTTCGCGGTTGAGTTCGGTGAGCAGGTTCATCACTTCCAACCCGTTTTTCGAATCGAGATTACCGGTTGGCTCATCGGCCAGGATCAGTTTGGGGTTGGCAACTACGGCACCTGAACTTTGATTTTCATGGCAATGTTAAAAGCTGTCAGCAAGAAAGAAACCAAGCCGACAGCTTTTCAATTTTATAACGAACATTTATCGAACTATTGTGGGTAAATAGACTATTCCAATTCGTGTTATTTCCGTTCTCGAATAACAGTATTTTCGCTAACCCAACCACCCAATGAGTAAGGTTGGCCCACTGTCAAACCATTGAAGAAAATTTCTTCTTTTGGCGGAAAATACTGAGAATATGTATCTATTTTTTGATTAGCTTCAGTTTCAACCGAGGGATCTGTTTTTTTAGCCTTGTTGTAATAATCAACTGCTACCCAGAATACCTGCGATTTTTCAAAGTCATTTTCGCCATACGATTTACTGTTGTGTGCATAAAGATCACCCAACATGATATATGCTTTCCCGAGATTGGGATTGTTTTCAATCGATTTTTTGAGATACCCTCTTGCTATCTGGGTTTTTGGGAAATTAAGCTGTCCTAGTTCAAGATAAAACTTACCTAAATTAATCGGATCTTTTTCCAGATCAATTGCTTGTTTGTAGTAAGTTTCGGCTTTATCCAACTGTTCAGCTTTCACAAACAGACGTGCCATATTATAAGCAGCTTCGGCTGATGGTTCCAAAGAATATAGTTTTTCAGAAGCTTTGGCGTACAAAGGACTGGCACTGCAGTTTTGGCGATCGAGCATTCGAACCATCTTTTTCAGATCTTCAATATTGGAGCTAATCAGATCGAATTTGGGTTCATAAATACTGATTAAAGCATCGCAGTCGGCGGCACCACTTGACTGGAAAATTTGATCAACAATATCACGAATATTAATAATGTCTGCATTTGTTGGTTCTTTTTCCAGGTGTTTATTTAAAATTCTGGAGGCTATATCGTAGCTTTCAATAACTTTTTCTTTACTGAATTTACCTACGCTGTATAAACCTCTGGTTGTTTGCATCAGAAGTAATAAAACAATGTCATCAGTTGTATCTTTCTGAAGCTTAGTCGATTCGCTGACATAAACAAAGCCTTTTTCCCAGATTTGTTTTTTCTGTTCATCTGTCAGATTTTCGTTTTCAAGTGTATATTTCAAATAGTCAATACCTTGGTTGCCAAGTATTAATCCTTTTCGATCAAAGTATTTGATACGGTGATCATAAATGTTCATCAACGTATCGATGTACTTAAATTTTGTTGTATGATCTTTAGCCTCTTCGATAGAGCTTCTGTACATCTTCAATCCATGGATGTAGATATTCTCGCTTGCTTTGGGATAAGTTTTGTACAATTTTCTCCACGGACTTAAAGCGGATTTATAATCCTTCTGATCGTAAAACTGTTTTTCAAGAGTTACAAGGCTCATATAATCCTTATCCAAAGCATTCAATAGTTCGCTGTGCGTTTTCAGTATTGCTCCTTCTAATTCTTTATCTGTAGCTGGAATAACACCATCAAAGCTAAAATCGATTACATTGCTTGTGTTACCCTCAATGTCAAGCTTTTTGGATAAGTCATCTGCAATCCATGTGAACTTGATGAATTTGCAGTTTGCCGGAACGTTTATTTCATAAATGCCGTCAAAACTGGTCATGTACGGTAATTTACCCTTTTGGCCTTCAACTGTTACTCCAGCAGCAAATTTCCCTTCGCGGTAAACAGTGCCTTTAATTACACGCTGTGCTAAAGCAGAATTTATATCTGCCATGAAAATAATCAGCATAAAAGAAGCAAAAATTAATTTTCTCATGTTGTATAAATTATTCTATTGTTGATACTTCCTCATCTCTGAGGCGATATTATTCACGTGTTATATTTAAGTCCTAGTCCGATTACGAGTCGTGCCCAGCTTTATATTTCATTGTAAAGTTTAAAAGAAACCAAGCCGACAGCTTTTCTAATCTAAACTAAAAGAACTTTTCTAATTCGGTTGAACAATTTTTTTGACAATTTTTGTTTTATGCATGAACATCATATCATGATAAACACTCACATTTTTATTCCCTCTCATGGCGGGAATCCAATCAGGCATTTGTGCTATAGCTTTCTCAAAAGCTGCATTGATTTCTGGATAATCGCATTTTTTAGATATACGGGCATCTCTTACTTTGCCATCTTTATCTATAATGAAACTAATCATTACAGAATAATCTAAGTCAACACATTTACCTTCGGTAATCTTTACTATTTGTGGATCTATCCACTTACTCCAACTGCCTTGCGAAAACTTAGCAGATTTATTTACATCGCCGGCAAAATATACAATTTCATCAGTATTACCAGTTGACTGGGTAATGTGATAAACTTTTGCATTCCTCAACTTTTCTTTGATTTCATCAATATGGTTGAATGGGATCGACTCATCAATCTGAAGATGAATCCGATCGTTGCTAGCTTTCCCCCATTCTTTTCCTTTATTAACGATTTCTTCAAGTGTACACAGTTTGTTGTCAATGTAATTGCCGTCTTTTCTGATTTCAATTAACCGACCTGACTGTAAACTTTGGGTCACCGGAACAGTTTGGGAGGTTTCAACAACTTTTTCAGGTATGTTTTCTTTTTCGGGAACTTTTTCACTCCTGTTGCCGAAAGCCATCAGCAGAAGGGCAAGCAATGGCAGAAAGGTCGCCACCTTCCAACGCCATGCTTTACTGGTTTTTTTTGTGTTCATCATGGGAATTCTTTTTTAGTTTAACAATGATTAAAACTGTTTGCAAGGGCGAACCGCTTTGAGCCGACACCTTTTTGAATAAAGAGTATTTTGTATTGAGCTATTCGTACCTCAGCGCTTCCACCGGATTGATCCTCGACGCTTTCCATGAATGGAAGAAAACGGTTAATCCCACCACCGCAATGGCAATTAAAAAAGCAACGGCAAAAAACCAAAAATTGATGGTTGTTTTGTAGGGGAAATTGCTCAGCCAATTATTCATGAAATACCATGTTATTGGTACCGATAGCGAAGAAGCAATAAAAACCGGGATTAAATTGTCTTTTAGAAAAAAGTAAATAATCGTGCTTCCTGGACTGCCTAAAACCCTTCTCACTCCAATTTCCTTTGTCCGGCTTTTGGCCGTAAAAAGTGTTAACCCAAATAACCCTAACGAAGCAATCAGCATCGAAAACAGGGAAACAATGGAGACGATCACACTTAGGTTTTTTTCCCCTGCATAAACTTCTTTATTTAGATCTTCAATGGTTTTATGCCTGAAAGGCTGGCCAGGAGCAATTTTTTCCCATTCGGCTTTTATTATTGGCAGAAGTGTGCCAACTGAACCACTCTTGTGGTGAATTGCAACCTGGCTGACAAAAGCATCAGACACCACCAAAAAAAGTGGCGGAATTTTTCTGTGAACAGAGTGTAAATTGAAATCTTTCACAACTCCGACAATTTCACCCGCATCTATTGATTTTCCGACTGGGTCAGTAATTCCAAGCTCTTTTACAGCCGTTTCGTTTAACAGGTATCTTTCTGTTCCGCTATCACCAAACTCACGGGAAAAACTTCTTCCTTCAAGCAAATGTAGTCCCAAGGTTTCAACAAAATCATAGCCAATCCCAAAAACCTCAATGGGGATTTTTTTCGATTTATCCTGAAAATGCGCTACACTGTAAGGCCAGTAAGTTTTCATTGGCAATTCGTTCCCTGCACCGCCAGCAGAAATAACATCAGGATATGCTTTAATATTGGTTATAAATGCCGCGGAATTTTGCTGATTCTTTTCAACGTTGATATATAAAACATCTTTGTTGTTGTAGCCAGTATCTTTTTCGAGCGCATATTTATATTGCGAATAAATGATTAATGTGCTGGAAATAAATGAGCAGAATATAACCAGTTGAACTACAATCAGGGCCAACCGCACATGTGATTTACCTCTTCCGGTTTGTGCCTGATTTTTTAAAATGCTGATCACATTCAGCCTTGATAAATAGGACGTGGTGTAAAGTCCAGATGCCAAACCGATAACTAAGGTAAGCGCGACATTAACCACGATGTAAAGGATAATATTGGATGGAATGATGAATAATTTGGTTTGAAAAAGATGCTCGGCATAAGGTTTACCTGTCCAAGCTAATAACAAGGCAACAGGCAAAATCAGCATGGTCAGCACGACCGATTCGTACAGCAATTGTTTGCGGACAGACTGAATGCTAGCTCCATTAGTTTTCCTGATTCCGATCTCTTTTGTCCTGCCAGTTGATACAGCAATTGAAAGAATGACGTAATTAAATATGGCGACAATAATTATCAACAGGGCAATAGCGGAGAAAATTCGGATATTTTTCAGGTTTCCTTTTGCTGCCCAGCTGTTGATGTTCTGTGATCTAAGATATACATCGGATAAATTCTGAAACGAATACTTGGTGCGGTTATTTTCCCCAAAGACCTTTTTCTCTATAGCCCGGAATTGAGTATCAAGCAGGGCCATATCCGTATCTTTTTCGAGCAAAACCCAGTTCAACCAGTAACCAGACTTCCAACTGGTTTCAGCATTTTTTTCTTTTGACTTCTGGTTTAACTTTTCAATAGCCCATTTTGCACTTATAAAGCAATCGGCAAATAAAGTTGAGTTAACCGGAATATCATCATAAACACCTTTAACCACAAACAGCTCTTCCTTGTCGTTTATAATGGCAACCAGCTCTTTTTCAACGGGATTGTCTTCGCGAAAAAATTTCCTGGCTATTGCGCGGGAAATAACAATTGAGCTTTTATCATCAAGGATATTCCTCTGTTGCCCGTTAACAGCTATATCGAAGATTTCAAAGATTTTGGAATCGGAACAAACTACATTTTGTACCGGAATACTTTCGTCTTTCAGTTTTATACTGAACTTGTCAAATTTTCGGGTTGGCGCAGCATATTTTACTTGCGGAAACTCGTCTTTTAGAGTTTTTGATAAGACATAAGGCGTTTCGTCGTCAGTTATTTTGTCATCCACGTAAAAGTTTAGGACACGGTAAATCTGTTTTCGATTGCTAAAACTGGCATTGTAGCTCAACTCGTTGATAACATATAACAAAATAATAAATGTTACAGCTAGAGCGAGGGAGAGCCCCAACATATTTATCCCAGCGAACAACTTGTTTCGCTTCAGGAACCGAAAAGCTGATTTTAGGTAATTTCTGAACATGGGTTGAAGTTTTTGGTTTTTAGTTTCTCCCCTTCGGGGAGCTTAGGATGGGCTTCCTTTTTACACCAGCAATTCCCCCATCTGCTTCTTTACCTCTTCGGTAATCACCTGTCCGTCGAACAAATTGATGACGCGGTGTGCAAATTCAGAGTCGTGCATGGAGTGGGTTACCATTACGATGGTGGTTCCTTCGCGGTTGAGTTCGGTGAGCAGGTTCATCACTTCCAACCCGTTTTTTGAGTCGAGGTTACCGGTTGGCTCATCGGCCAGAATCAGTTTGGGATTGGCTACCACTGCACGCGCAATGGCTACACGCTGCTGTTGGCCACCGGATAACTGCTGCGGAAAGTGCTTTTTGCGGTGACTGATCTGCATCCGCTCCAGCACTTTCTCTACCATCTCTTTGCGCTCTTTAGCGCTTAATTTCAGGTAAATGAGCGGAAGCTCCACGTTTTCATAGACATTGAGTTCGTCGATCAGGTTAAAACTCTGGAACACGAAGCCGATGTTTCCTTTGCGTAGTAAAGTGCGGTTGCGTTCTTTGAATCCGCCAACCTCCTGATTGTCGAAATAATACTCGCCCGAACTTGGGTTGTCGAGCAGGCCTATAATGTTTAGCAAGGTTGACTTGCCGCAGCCCGAAGGCCCCATAATGGCTACAAATTCGCCCTTCTGAATGTGAAGGCTCACGTTGTTCAAGGCACTGGTTTCAATCTCTTCCGTGCGGAATACTTTGTTAAGGTTTACTGTCTTGATCATGATATAAAATTGCTTGGGGCATGGAGCAAGGAGCATGGACTGCGCATTGCACTGGCCTTTGGGTTAATAAATATGGTTTGGGGCATGGGGCAAAGGGCATGGTTGGCGCTTTGCATCAGCCGCAATGGTTAATAAAAAAGCTTGGGGCATGGGGCAAGGAGCACGGTTGGCGCTTTGCACTAGCCTCTGCGTTAATAAAATTGCATGGAGCGGGGAGCTTGGGGCATGGAGCGGGGAGTTTTTCAGCCCCATGCTCCAGGCTCTATGCTCCTTGCTTTTTACTCCACGCCCTTTGCTCCATGCCCTTATATGAGTGTTTTTCTAAAATTTGTTATTTTCTTGCTTAACGATTCCAAATCGTTCAGTATTTGGTTCAATTTCTCTTTTTCAATGAAATTCCGGCGATAGGCTACAAACGAAATGTTGGCGGTTTCAAAAACTGATCTTCGGGCAATATTCAGAAAGTTGGCAAAGTCTTTTGATGAGAATGAACCTGAACCTTCGGCAATGTTGTTTGAAATGCTCAAAGATGCACCACGCAACTGCTCCGCAAAGCGATAACTTCTGGCGTCTGACATCGCATCGGCAAGGTCGAAAAGCTGATCGTTCATATTGATAGCCTCTTTCCAAATTTCTAAATCCATAAATCTAAATTGTGCCATGAGTTTAATTTTTAAGTTTTACATTCATCAAGTTAGGAATTAAAATTCAATTTAACAGCACTTCTCTGCCGCTTGCCTCTGCTCCCTGCTCCCTGCTCCCTGCCCTTTGCCCCATGCCCCATGCTCCATGCTCTCTGCTCTCTGCCCCATGCCCTCTGCTACTTCATCACAATCCGGTCGTTCGTGCCAAACATCTCATATCCTGAAGTGATTACTTTTTCGCCGGCATTGAGGCCTTCCAGGATTTCGTAATACTGCGGGTTTTGTTTGCCGATTTTAATGTTCCGTTTAGTGGCTTCACTTCCGTCTTCGTTAAGCACATAAACCCATTGCCCCCCGGTACTTTGGAAGAATCCGCCGCGTGCCAGCAATACCGCTTTGCCCGATTCGCCCAGTTCAAGTTTGATGTGGTAAGTTTGTCCGGTGCGTATATTGTCGGGAGTCGTGCCATCGAAAACCAGGTCGATTTCAAACTGGCCATTGCGCACTTCAGGATACACTTTCCGTACTTTCAGGTTAAAATTGGTTCCATTGCGGTCTAAAGTTGCCGGAAGATCACGTTTCACGCGGTCGATGTAATGCTCATCGATTAAAGCTTTGATTTTGAAATTATCGAGGATATTAATTTGTCCAATCCGTTGCCCTTTGCTAATCGATTCACCAATTTCGGCCTCAAGAAAACCGAGCTGTCCGTCAACAGGCGCTTTTACGTTCAGGTCTTCGCGACGTTGCTGAACCACTTTCAGGTTAAGATGCATATTGCCAAGGTTTTGATCCATTTGGATTTTCTGATTTTCGCGAAAAATGGAATCCTGCACCAGTTTCATAAAAATGAGTTCACGGTTTTTCTTCGCCCGGAGATAGTCTTCTTCAGCTTTCAGGAAGTCTTCTTTGGCAATTAACTCTTCGTCAAACAATGCTTTCTGCTGTTCATAGTTTCGTGCCAGCCGCAGAATTTCATAATCAATCTGGAGCAACTGTTGTTTATTCTGAATTTTCTGCTGCTCCATTTGTATCTGGGTGTTGCGCAACTCGTTGGTCTGGTAAGCCATACTCGATTCGCTGTTCATGATACTCAGGTTGAGGTCGTTGTTCCTTAGTTTCAGGATTACATCACCTTTTTTCACCATCTCACCTTCTTCAATCAGCTTCTCTTCAACTTTTCCACCTTCTTCGGCATCGAGAAAAATGGTTGTGATTGGCTCAACATTCCCAATAACCGTGATGTAGTCGTTAAACAGGCCGTCTTCCACGGTGCTGATGGTCAGCTTATCTTTTTCGGCCCGGAAGGTCGAACCGGTTTCGGCAAATATCACTTTATAGAGCAAAAAAGCGATAACCAAGATTCCAAGTCCCCAGACAATGTGTTTGGGTCGAATGCCCTTTTTCTTTTCAATTACTTTATCCATTCCCATGACTGTATAGTTTCAAGTTTCAAATTCAAAGTTCCAAGTTCCGTCGGTGTTCGACGGCTTAATCAAATTTTGCATGGAGCGTGGGGCAGGGAGCAGGGAGCAGGGAGCAGGGAGTGCCTTTTTTCCCCATGCACCATGCTCTTTGCCCCATGCTCTCCTACTCCCAAAACCTTTTCCCCATATAAAAATCAAGCACTTTCCTTTTAATTTCCCATTGAAGCCGGGCTTTCAAAACCTGACTTCCGGAATTGGTCAAGCGATTTTTGGCAATGTAAAAATCGACCACATTCACCAGTCCTTGCTCAAACTTTTTTTCTGCTGCCTGAAATGCCTGTTGATCAGCTTCCTGTTGTTTCAGGTATTGGTTGTATTCTTTTTCCAGAGCTTCCAGATCGTTCAGGTTGTTCGCCATTTCAAAATACAACTTTTGTTTTTCTTCTTCCAGCGTATTTTGGGCATCTTCTACTTCCAATCTGGCTTTTTTTATACCCGACCTTGCAGCCCAGCGACTGAAAACCGGGATGTTGACCGATGCCCCCAAATATTGATTCCGGTTATTATCCAATTGCGTACCGAAACCGACGGTTTTTCCGGCATCGTCTTTGGTAGTTTCATAAAAACCTGTTCCGTAAGCACCGTAAGCGTTTACAGATGGGAAAAGCTGCGAACGACTGATTGCAAGCGATTTGCGACTGGCTTTTAGCTGGGCTTCGTACGATTGATAGTAGGGAGACCATTGCGTGTAAGCCTGAAATAAGTTTTGCTGATTTTGTTTTTCGGTGGCAAGTAGTGGATTATTTTCAGTTTCCAAAGCCATATCACCTTCTGTTGCAAGATTCATTCGTTGTTTCAACTGAAGTTTAGCTGTTTTGAGACTATTTTCAACCTGAATGCGACGCAATTCTTCTGTTTCAAAGTTGGCGCGCATTTCGAGCAAATCAGTTTTTGATTTTATGCCCAATTCCACCTGTTTCTCCATCTTTTTCAGGTTCAGCCGCGATGTTTCCACCTGCTCTTCCGCAATTTTCAGCATTCCTTGCTGGTACAACACATCAAAATACGAGTTCATCACACCAAAAGCCAAATCGTCGGTGGCATTTAACCGGTTTAGTTCGCTGGCTTTCTTTCTGAATTTCTGATATTCAATCTGGTTCAGCATTCTGAAACCATTAAAAAGTGTGAGCGAAGCCCCAATTTCGTAGCTATTGTTGAAAAACTCATTGTTCACAATATCGTTGGTATTGGGGTCAACCGACCGGCCAAAGCTAATACCGGCGCGTGATGAAGCACTTACCCCCGGAAGAAGGTTTCGTTTCGACTGGTTCAGGTCTTCGGTGGCCATCTTCTCCTGAATTTCCATTTTCTTCAGGCTCAAGTTGTTTTCGATGGCAAAGGAAATGCACCGGTTCAGGTTCCAGTTGGTTTGTGCAACCAGTGCATTTCCTGTAAGAAATCCAAAAATTAAAATTAGTATGAAATCTTTCTGCCTCATTGTTTAACTGT
Organism: Bacteroidota bacterium; assembly: GCA_023251435.1. GTDB lineage: Bacteria > Bacteroidota > Bacteroidia > Bacteroidales > Prolixibacteraceae > Aquipluma. Next base: position 122,368 of record JAHEYU010000006.1, on the reverse strand, counting down.
TTTGCGAAAAGCTGTGCCATAATAATGCCAAAAATGCAACATGCTGACAATTAACAATTTTAGTTTCAAAAACACATTCAGCCGTTAAAATAATTGACAGAATTGTGTAAAATAATTTGACAGGCTATTGTGTTTGGATTTGTAGTCTGGTAACTTTGGTCAACGGAATTATTTCGTACCTACGGCACGAAGGAGTTGTGGTGTATCGTCGTTCTATAAATATTTTGTGCCTCTGGCACCAATCCCGCTAATCAGCCTAAACGTTGATTGGTCTTTGCTCCATAGGAGCAACATATTTATAGGAGATTGGATTATTGGTTAAGGAAACCGTCCGTGTGAAATATTGTTCAATGCAAAAACCTTCTTTCGGACGGAATAGCATCGACCTTTGCTTAAAAAAATTATCGTCGTTCTATAAATATTTCGCGCCTCTGGCACTATTCACATCTAATCAGCCTAAACGTTGATTGGTCTTTGCTCCATAGGAGCAACATATTTATAGATATTGGATATTGGTGAAGGAAACCGTCCGTGTGAAAATGTTGTTAAATGCAAATTCCTATTTTCGGACGGAATAGCTTAACTTTTATATAAAGAGATTACTCAAAAATATAAATCAAAAAAAAATGGCCAAAGGAAACGTACTGATTGTAGATGATAACAAAAGCATTTTAAGTGCGCTGGAAATATTGTTGTCACCCGAATTTCAAACCGTAACTACCCTTTCCGATCCCAACCAGATTCCCTCCGAACTGCGAAAAAAAGAGTATAACCTGGTTGTTCTTGACATGAATTTTAATGCCGGGATCAATACCGGAAATGAAGGCATTTATTGGTTGGGACGCATCCGTGAAACCAATCCGGAGATTTCGGTGGTGATGATTACGGCCTACGGCGACGTTGAATTGACCGTGAAAGCCCTGAAAACCGGTGCTACCGATTTTGTTCTGAAACCCTGGGACAATGCTAAATTGCTGGCCACTCTGAAATCGGCGCTTCAACTCAACTTGTCGAAAAAAGAGGTCAGTCAACTGAAAGAAAAGGAAAAGGGCCTAAAACAAGAGATCAACCGCGAACAGAAATTTATTGTTGGCTCTTCGCCCCAGTTGATGCACGTGCTGAACCTGGTGCGAAAGGTGGCCAAAACCGATGCCAATGTGCTGATAACCGGAGAAAACGGTACAGGTAAAGAGTTGATAGCACAGGAAATTCACCGGCTTTCGAACCGGGCCGAAGAAGTTTTGGTGAGTGTTGATATGGGTGCCATTACCGAAACCCTGTTCGAAAGTGAACTTTTTGGACATGTGAAAGGCGCATTTACCGACGCCCGCGAAAGCCGCCCCGGTAAATTTGAAGTGGCCGACAAAGGCAGTCTTTTCCTTGACGAAATCGGCAACCTGTCGTTTCATCTTCAGGCTAAATTACTAGCTGCCATCCAGAACCGGTTGATTTCGCGCATCGGATCCAATCAAACTGTTTCAATCGATATCCGACTGATTTGCGCTACCAACAAAAACCTTGAAAACATGGTTCGTGAAGGCTTGTTCCGCGAGGATTTACTGTACCGGATCAATACTATTCAGATTGAGGTTCCTCCCCTCCGCGATCGTGGAAACGACGTATTGGTGCTGGCCGATTTTTTCCTGAAAAAATATGCTTCGAAGTACAACAAACCGAACCTGAAAATGAACCAGCAAGCCCAGGAAAAACTGCTAAAATATTCATGGCCGGGTAACATTCGCGAATTGCAGCACACCATTGAAAAAGCTGTTATTTTAAGCGAAAACAATGTGCTTAAACCGGAAGATTTTTTCATGCGCCCTATTTCTTCAGGAAAAAATATTACACCGGAGATGACACTTGACGAAATGGAAAAGCGGATGATCAACCTTGCCATCGAAAAAAACGGAGGTAACCTTAGTGCGGCTGCCGAGCAATTGGGAATTACGCGCCAAACACTTTATAACAAAATAAAGAAATCAGTACAATGATCAGCAGAAATCTATATTTTCAAATCATCATCAGGGTATTGATTTTAACTGGGTTGGCACTCGCTACTGGCTGGTCGTTTGCCACGGATAAATCGCTGGCACTCACAGCCTTCTTTTTGCTGACAGAAACGTTCGTGGTGGTAAACCTGATTAATTACCTCAATACCACCAACCGGAAAATGAGCTATTTCCTCGATTCGGTGCGTAACAACGATTCGACCCTGAAATTTCCGACCGACATTACCGGAAAGCCCACCCGCGAACTTTACCAGGGACTTACAAAGGTGAATGAACAAATTCAACAACTGAAAATCGAAAACCAGCAACGCGAGCAATATTTTCAGACTTTGCTCGAACATGTTGCCACCGGAATAATAACCTTCAATTCAAAAGGATTTATTCTGCATGCCAACTCGGCATCAAAAAAAATGCTGGGAGTTTCGGTACTTACCCACATCAACCAACTGGAACGAATCAACCGGAACCTGTTTCAGGCAGTACAAAACATGAAGCCTTTTGAGCAGAAACTGGTGACCATGACGACTGAGCGTGGAACCATCGATTTATCGATTAAATCGACCTCAATAAAAACAAAAAACGACGAACTGATGCTTTTGTCAATCCAGAACATCAGAAATGAACTGGACGAAAAAGAGCTGGATTCGTGGATGAAACTGATTCGGGTGCTGATGCATGAAATCATGAATTCGATTGCCCCGATTACATCGCTGGCCGAAAGTTTGCGCCAGTTTTTCACCATTAATGGCCGACAGGCACTTCCGGCGGAAATTGATGAAAAGACGATTGCCATGACCGTTCGCGGTTTAAATGTGATCAACGAGCAGGGCAATGGATTGATGCTATTTGTGGAATCGTATCGCAAACTGACCCGCTTGCCCAAGCCCGATAAAAAACAATTCAGGGTTGAAGATCTTATCAGCAGGGTGCAGGTACTTTATCTGTCGCTCGAAAACAGCGAATTTGTAAAACTGAATGTTTCGATAGATCCACCCGGCATGGAATTGGTGGCCGATGAAAATCTGATTTCGCAGGTATTGCTCAACTTGCTGAAAAATGCATTGGAAGCCACCAGTAAAAATCCTGATTCGCGGATTCAATTAACTGCACACTTTTCCGACAATAACCGCCCTGAGATATGCGTGGCTGACAATGGTCCGGGAATTCCGGAAGAAATAGTAGAGCAGATTTTTGTGCCGTTTTTTACAACCCGCGAAAATGGCTCCGGAATTGGCTTAAGTCTTTCACGGCAAATTATGCGTTTACACGATGGTGGACTTCAGGTTCGATCGGTTCCGAATAAAGAAACTGTATTTTGTTTGGAGTTTTAAAGATCACCGTGTGTGTAGAGACAAGGCAGTGCCTTGTCTCTACAGATATTCATGTTGAACGGGTTTCACCAGTTGTTTTCTCATTCCTCCATGCCATTTGTTCGACGACATAATCGCGAAGCGATTCAATGTGAATAGCCACGTATGCAATGCGTGGGGAATGATAACAATCGCACGCAGCAATCCCGAATGGGATGGAATGTGAACCATTGCGTATTAGAGTCAGGGCGTGACTTCAAGTCACACCCTGACTAGCCCTGTGCCCCTACAATCAATGGCAACAAAGGAAAATAAATGGGTTGTAATGAAATCTAAACAGTCTCCAAACTCCTTGGAAGGCTTACAAAACTTAGCAAACGAAGCTGTGGATAAAAATGGATTGCAAATCCCTGGCTTAAAAGTGCTGATTGCAAATCAGCACCAGCGCTGTTGAATGTTCAATTTACCACTGAACCCGCTTTTTTGCCAAACGCCTGTTGTGCGTAGTTTTTTATTGTTGTTATACTGTTTTCAAAATCTTTGGAGTCAATGAGTTTATCTTCAAATGTTACCTTTTCTACTTTTGATTTCCAAAACGGGAAAAACCAAGTCATCGATATTCCCATGTCGTCATAACTGCCTTTTGTTAATTCAATTTCTGTCTTATTTTTATAACAAAAGTCACCTTTAAAAAAGGCTGTTATTTTCTTTCGTTTTGTCAATAGATTGAAAAAACGATCAATTCCAGCTAAAATGTCGTCATATTCTGGAGTATAATGTCTATGAGCAAAACCGTAACCAATAGTGAGTTCAGTATCGTCCACTGAAATCCAAATTCCACTGTCCGCAATAGTCATGTGTGTCCCTTCTTCGAACTCCTTTAAATCTTCTTTAAAATGTTCTTTAAGCAAGGTCTTAATTCTGTCGAATATGTCTTGGTGTATCTTTGTCATAAAATTACGCACAACGGTTGACGCTATGGCAAGTGCGGGAATAGAATGTTGCTCAACTGTATGCCAGCACAAATGTATGTAAAGATTTCAAATGTTTCAACGAACACGCATACCCGCATTTGCTATAGCGTTTGTTAGCAGCAGATTTTCTTTCATTTGTTAATGTCATTCGTGTCAAGTTTAACAGTTTTTTCTGTTTCGTTGGGTTGATTTAATGAGTCAGTTGTTATATCAATTAGTTGTTCTTCTGTATCATAGTTCTCGTCTTCGCCACAATCGTCAAGTCCATACCCTTCGTTGCTACAGTTTATTCCTGTCTTGTCTATAATAATTTCTATTTTTCCTGTCTTTGTGTTTGCTCGCCAAGCTTTAATTAATCTGTCATAATACTCGTTGTCGTGGTCTGCAACAACTAAAGCTATAATTTCACTGTCCCCAATTGTGTCTTGTCGACAATTGCAATAAGTCAAATACTCAGTTTCTTTTATTTGTCCTATGTTAATAGTGTCAAGAATTTTGTAATTCACTTTTCCCTTTTCTGTCGCTTCCAAAAATTCCTCAAAAATGCAAATGATAAAGTCGTTGTTGCCACGGAAACTAGCAATCCCAAATCTATAGTCGCCATTTTCAGTCTTACCTGCGTCCATAACAGAACCGCCCATAGGAGTGAAGTTCTTTAACTCTGGAATTTCAGTTATATTCCTAAATATTTTTCCGTAAAGAGGATTCTGTCTGTTCCCAAACTCGTTGCAACTCGAAAAAATTATTGTCAGAACTAAGGTCGTAATTATGTATGTTGTCTGTCTCATAAATTTGCTGCTAACACATTTATATCTGATGAACATTAATTATCAATCAATTGATAGGTGTAATTTGATTTCAATTAATTGTTAACAAAGTAATCGATTTAAAATTAATAAATTACAAACAAACATGCGGGTATTTTTATTATTTGATGTATATACGCCATAAAATTCAGAGCCTGATCCCCGGCTCCTCCGGATAAGCCTCCACTTTGCTCTTTGCTACCGGAACTGTCAATCTTTTGTGACCTTACTCCCCCACCAGTTATTTTTCGGGTCAAAATCCTTCGACAGAAAATTAAGCCGTTGTTTCTCTAACTGCGGAAGCCTGTTTTTTACAATTCCGTCCAGATAGGTTCGTTCAACTTCGGCAGAATATTGTGGATCTTTCTCCGGAAATCTGGCGCCAACTTTATTCAGATAATCAAACAGTTCTTTGTGCAACTGACTGACTAGTTTTCGATTGTTGGCGGAAACATCGCTGGTTTCTGAAAGGTCAGTTTTCAAATTGTACAATTCATCGCGGCCATCTTCGTAATAATGAATCAGTTTCCAGTCGCCTTTCCGGATGATGGAAGAAGGTTCGCCTCCCTGATTTCCGTAGTGCGGATAATGCCAGATCAAGGCTCGTTCAGGCAATTGCTTACCTTTTAGTGAAGGAACCAAACTTAAACCATCCGAATGTTCTTCCGGCCTTTGTTTTAATCCGGCCAACTCAAGAATGGTCGGATAAAAATCAGTTCCTGAAACCGGGGTTTCACATTTTTCGCCTCCCTTGGTAAGTCCTGGCACTTTTATGAAATAGGGTTCACGGATTCCACCTTCGAACTGGTAACCTTTTCCGGCGCGCAGCGGAAGGTTCGACGTTGCAAATGCATCACCGGCAGCAACTCCTCCATTATCGGATGTAAATATGACGATTGTATTCTTATCCAGCCCCATCTCTTGCAGTGCATTCAACACGAATCCAACCGCATCGTCCATCTGCTCAACCAATCCGGCGTAAACCGGATTATCCTGAACCTGCCGAATAGGAAGGAAATGCCCCATTTTAAATCCGGATGGTGCAATGCCCGAATTTTCAGCCTTTTGCCGGTATTTGCTCCATTTTTCCTGTGTGGTTTCAATGGGACTATGCACTGCATAAAACGACAGGTAGGCAAAAACAGGGTTCCCGGTTTGCTTCGGATTATTTTCTTTCAGAAATTTAACCGTTTCCTGCGCAAGGCGTATTTCGAGGTTTTCGCCAGCCGGGCCATCCTGAAGATTTGGATTTTCGTAGGGTGAGAAATACCCGCCTTTGGGGCTGCCGGCATCCCAGCCACCGATGTTGACATCGAATCCATGATCTTCGGGCCAGGAACCTTTTTCGCCCAGATGCCATTTTCCGGCAAAAAAAGTTTTATAGCCAGCCTGTTTCAAGGCTTCGGGCAAAGTGACATATTCAGAAGGTAAACTGTGAATATATTCGGGCGGCAACAATTGATTGAACCGTTTTGCAGTTCTCCATTGTTCTCCTGTAGGAGCGCCAATCCAATCGGTGATTCCGTGGCGTGCCGGAAATTTACCTGACATGATACTTGCCCGAGATGGGCTGCAAACCTGACAAGCTGCATAACCATTGGTGAAAACCATTCCCTGGCTGGCTATTTTGTCGATGTTGGGCGTTTCGTAAAATTTGCTTCCCGAGTAACTCGTGTCATGATAGCCAAAATCATCGGCCAAAATGAAAAGTACATTTGGCTTTTTCTCTGGTTTATTTACCGAAAACGACAATATTGGCAACAGCCCAATGCTTGTTAAAACTGATACCCGGCTGATAGCGTTCATGGTTATTTTAGTTCTAATTGTTGAATTTTCTGAGATTCGATTCCACGTATTTTTTCAAAGGTTTTTATCATCTCCTGAAGTTTTTCAGGCTCCGATATTGCCAGATTGTTCTGCTCACCAATGTCTTCTTTCAGGTTATACAATTGAAAATCTTTTGAATTTCCCAGTTCAATATTTACCTGAGTTTGCACTGCAGGACCTTTGTAGGGAGGTATCATCACCCAATCGCCTTTGCGCATAGCAGTTCTGGAAGTAGCTTCCAGCACAAGTTCTTCGCGACCTTGCTGACTTTTACCCATCAATACCTCCAACAATTCCTGGCTATCGGGCACTCTTGTTTCGCTGCCTGCCAATTTGGCCAGAGTTGATAATAAATCGATGTGCGAAACAAGTGCATCCGAAACCGTTGGTTCGATTTTTCCTTTCCAGTAAGCCATGAATGGAACCCTGGTTCCTGCTTCGAACAAACTGTACTTTCCACCCCGTAGCGGTCCCGCCGGAGTATGGCCGCCTAATTTTTCAACCGCATCATCGTAATAGCCATCGTTTACTACCGGTCCGTTATCGCTCGAGAAGATAATCAATGTATTTTCAAGCAGGCCTTCTGTTTCGAGCGTTTTTATCAATTCGCCCACGCACCAATCTGCCTCCACGATGGCATCACCGCGTGGTCCCATTCCTGAAGTTCCGACAAAACGCTGATGAGGCGTGCGGGGAACGTGAGGTTGCTGCAAAGCGTAATAAAGAAAGAACGGCTTGCTTTTGTTTTCCTGAATGTATTGCTTCGCTTTTCCAAGAAAGTCATCCGTCATATCTTCATCAACCCACAAGGCCGATTTCCCGCCTTTTTGAAAACCGATACGGGGAATTCCGTTGTGAATGGAATTGTTGTGCCCGTGGTGCCATTTCATGGTGCACAATTCCGGGTTTTCCAGCCCGGTTGGTTCCCCTTCGAAATTATTTTCATAATCCACCAAAAGCGGATCGTCCTTTTCCAGCCCTTCAACCAATCCATTCTCCAGGTAAACAGTTGGCGTTCGGTCCTGCGTGGCAGCCATGATGTAAGCATAATCAAAACCAACCTCGTTTGGTCCGGGCGAAACAAGCTGGTTCCAGTCAACAATACCTGTTCCTAAGCCGAGGTGCCATTTCCCGACAACACCGGTGCTGTATCCCTTTTCTTTTAACATTTTTGGGATGGTCATCTGTGCGGTATCGATAATCAAAGGTGCAGAACCGGGTAATATTTTTGCATCCACATTCCGCCAGGGATATTGGCCAGTCAGCAATGCGTACCGGCTTGGAGTGCAGGTGGCCGAAGTCGCATAACCATTGGTAAACCGAACGCCCCCATTGGCCAGCATATCAAGGTTTGGGGTTTTTAGCCGGGTTGCGCCATAAGCGCCCACATCGCCGTATCCCAAATCATCGGCATAAATAATCACGATATTAGGTAGTTGAACTGCTGTTTCCTTTTTTGCTTGTGTACAGCCTGTGATTGTTGCCAGACAAGTAGTGGCAAGAAGTATGTTTTTCATATTTGTGTTTCTTATAAGTTTAAAGATATATTTTCCGGACCATTTCAGACTCCATTCAACTGCCCTTTTAAATTGACCTAATTTTTGTCTTTTTTATGTTTTACCTGTCTGCCATCACTTTTGTGTTTAGCTCTACTGCAATTATCGACACCACTTTATCCGTGCGATCGAACCCGGATAAGGTAATTTCGCGGTTTCGGTTTTGGGCAGTTTTGACGCTTTTCTTACTGTCAACCATGTATGCACGAACCACTTTCTGCCCTTTGTTCACCGACGGTAAAGTAAACGTATCGCCCTTAAAATCAGTCAGCAGATAAACATATATCGTGTTGTCTTTTTGCGTAAAACCGTACTGTCCATCCCTGGGGTTCCACGGGCCACCGCGCGTGCCATAAACCGCATCACCAACCTGTTCGAGCCATTTTCCGGTAGAACGCAAAACGTTGGCAACCGGCCTGGGAATCTGGCCGTGCCGGTCGGGACCAACATTCAGTAAAAGGGTGACATTCCGGATCACACAATCCGACAACATTTTTTTCAACTGATCGACGGTCCTGATTTTTGTCGAATCTTCCATGGCAGGACTGTAGCCCCACGCCCCGGCAATAGACATGCACTTTTCGAAAACTTCTTCAGAGCGGATGGGACCGGTAACAGCAGCGCCGCCTTCTTCCGATTTGTAATCGCCATACCATCCGCAACGTGGATTTACAAGTACATCAGGTTGGTATTTTCTAATAATGCCCATCAAACCCAAAGGCTTTCCGTTCACTTCATCCTTGTCCTGAAAATAGGGGTTTACCGGCCATTGGTTGTTTGGATCGAGGTATTTGCCCGATTCCCAAAAATAAGCGCCATCGGCATCACTTCCCTGCTGGGCCAACCATCCGCCATCCCAGAAAATCTGATCAATTTTGCCGTATTTAGTCATCAACTCTTTAACCTGACAATAGAGTTCTTCTTTCATCAGGCGGGCATTTTCCTTGTGAGCAATATCAGTGGTGTACCCAAACTTATTGGGTTTACAGTCGGTTCCTGTCACATCGTAATAGCCGGGGTAACGCCAGTTAATCAATGTTTTATAAATGCCCACTTTTAATCCGTGACTTCGGCAGGCATCCACATATTCCTTTACCAGATCACGGTTATGCGTTTGTTTTGAGGTAAACGCATCCATGTATTTGCTTTCAAACAGCGCGTAGCCATCGTGATGCATGGTGGTTAAGCTCATGTATTTCATCCCTGCATCTTTTGCCAATTGCGCCCACTCGTTGGGATCGTATTTGTCGGCAGCAAAATATTCATCTCCACTTGATGGATAGGCAAGTTTCCTGTATTCTTCGGGGCTCATTCCTGTATTTTGCATCATCCATTCACCCCGTGCCGGCCCTGCATAGATGCCCCAATGGATAAACATGCCGAATTTTGCATCCAGAAACCAGTCAAGTTTTGAATTGGGCTGGGCTTCAATTCCCTGGTCGTTTTTGGGAATGCGCAAAGGAAGCGGCTTAATTCCGGCTACTTTTATACTTTTGAAATCACCAACACGTTCGATCTGAAGATCATCAACCCAAACACTGTTTCTGGCCGGATTGTCCGGATTTTCTATTTCAACAATGGCTTTGACCTGGCCATCTCCAACATTGAATTCTTTTTGCAGCAATGTCCAATCAGTCAGGGCACTTGCCTGACTGATATTATTTTCGGCCAGGCCTTTTACATTTAACAGAATCTGGTCTGATCCACTTGCTGTTTTCACCCAGGCCGAAACCCGGTAAGTGGAATTGGGTTCCACGATAAACAAACATTCTGCAGATGTTGCATAAGCAACTTCAAGGGATTGTTTTCCCTGATAAACAACTGTATTGGTCAAGTTTATCCCGTTCCCAACTGAATTCCATGGATTTGTCACAGCCCCTTCAAAATCAAATTTGACAGGGGCCTTCACTGATTTTTGCGCTATAACGAATTCAGTAAGAAAACAAAATGCCCATGCAACTATTAATTTGACGATTAAGTTGGAAAATATTTTTTCACCTATCATATTGAATGCTTTAGTTGTATTTAGATTTTAAATCATCCTCTTATTCCGAAAGTTCAATTGCTCCCATATCCGGAATTCCTGTAATTTTATTTCCCAGAATATCGGTTTCAGCCTTTAACCCAACTTTTAAACCGATGGCATCGTCGGGCAAACGCACGATTTCGATCCCCTTGTTTTTGATCAGTTGCGAATTGACCGGAATATAGTCTTCGATATTCAGGCTGCCTATATTTCGAAATCCGGGATCGCCAACCTTTGGATTTTTATCCTGAATAAGCACCTCTTTGGGCCAGTTTTCGTTTTTCAGATAGAGGTTGTTTTCGAACACAACGTTTTTGATGGCGGTATTTCCGATTTTGTCGGGAACATATTGGTCTCCCGGCACCAATTGACTTTCGCCTTCGATGTAGAAAATATTGTTGGCAATTAATATTCCTGAAGCACAGTTTGCCACGGCCATATTTGCCACAATCTCTTTTTTCGTATAAATCGTATTGTTGTAAAAATAGCTGTTATACGGACCTTTGGGCTGCTGTTTGTTTCCAACATATCCGCTTAACCAGAATATTTTCCCTTCCTGAAAAGCGCCATTCTGACCTTTCACCCGATACCCATCGTTTACGCTAATGTTGTAACGGTAGGCGCAGTTGTAGTTATTCCCGAGGATTTCGCAAAAACCACCGGCATTGTTTGCACTTAAATTGTACTGTACCACCACATCGCTGCAATTAAAATCGATGTGGCAACCGGCAGAATCAGCAGGGCCGTTTGCATTCAGAAATGAATTGTTTTCGATCATCACGTTGGTTGTTCCCTAGGTCCACAAACCACTGCCGCGGCCCCATTTGCGCGAATCATTGTTGCTTCCCGAACCATTGATGTAATTGCTTTTTACCAACCCGTTTTTTACGCCCGACATTTGCATACCCGGCCCACCCGTTTCGGCTACCCGGTTGTTAAAAACGGTGATGTTCTCAATCCCGTGACCCTTTGCGGTGAACTTCAACCCTGTATGAGAGGTGTTGGTTATTTCGCAGTTGATAACCTCTAAATCTTGCAGGAGTGCACCATCGGTATTGTTGATGAAACGGATTCCCCAACCGTATCGCTGGGTTCCGTTGGCCGAATTCACCTCTGCATCGCCCCGGATAAAACCCGGCTCCTCATAGAAAATATCCTTCACTTGTAAGCCGATTAATCGAATCTTGCTGTAATTACCTGGTTTTGTGGTTTGAACCAGTACTCCGCATCTCATATCAGGAGTTTTTCCATCCGTAGTTTTCATTCCTCCTGAATTGGCCGTAATGATCAAATTGGTTACTTCAATATGGCTGCAATTTTCAAGCAAAATCCCATTCGGAAAACCTTTGGCATCAATAGTTGCCAACTTTCCGGTTGACTGGTTACCCCACTTGTAGCTTGAAATTACGATAGGCTGGTCAGCCGATCCCTCAACATTCATCAATGTTACCGAACCCCGAATGGTTGTTCCTGAAGCCAACAGGACGGAGTCACCCGGGTTTAATTTCAGGTTGCTTAATTTATTCAGGTCCTGAAATGGATTGCTAAACGAGCCGTCTGACTTAACACTTTTCGATTCCGGATTGAAGTAGTAATTTTTAGGTGAATTCGTAAGTTCACCGGATTCAGCTTCGGAAGAACAAGCCGTGATGATCAGACCTATTGTAAGTAAAAGCGTTATTCCTATTTTTAGTGATTGAATCATTTTATTTGGTCTGTTTCGTTGGTCGTTTAAATCGGTCAGGATGAATTTTATTGTATTCCTTGTCCTGCGTCAATCCTAAAAATGTGGGGTCCTGAAGTTTGGATTCCCATTTCCGGAGATCGCCGGAAAGCTGTTTGGCATTTTCTTTTCTTTCGGTACTCAAATTCTTTTGTTCCGAAATATCCTGGTCCAAATCAAAAAGCATTTCCTCTGCATCACTTTTCAGGATCAATTTCTCATTGCCTTTTCTGACAGCATAATTTTTCGCGTCGAATTTTCTCCAGAACAAATAATCGTGCGGAGCTTCATTCTTTTCTCCGGTCAGAAATGGGATTAGATTAACTCCATCCAGTATGTTTTTGGTTTTTACCGGAGTTTTGGTCTGGGCTACAACCGTGGCAAAAATGTCGAGCGAAATCACAGGATGGTCGTAAACCGTTCCAGCCTTGATTTTTGCAGGCCATTGTATCGCAAACGGAACCCGGATTCCTCCTTCGAAAAAATCGCTTTTTTGTCCGCGCAAAATGCCATTGTCTGAGCCATTGTCGTTTTCAGGCCCACCATTGTCAGAAAGAAAGACGACAATTGTGTTGTCTGTCAGATTGAGCTCTTTCAGTTTCGACAGCACCTGTCCCACCCCATCATCAACTGCACTTACCATCGCTGCATACGTTTTCCTTTTCCCTTCAGGCATGTGATTGAAACGGTTCAGGTATTTTTCGGTAGCCTGCAATGGAGAGTGAGGTGCATTGT
>JAHEYU010000006.1:0-109392 GCA_023251435.1 Bacteroidota bacterium | reverse complement strand
AAAAATGGATGATTCTTGTTCTTTTCGATGTATGAAACGGCTTCGCGGGAGAGAGCGTCTGTCAGGTATTCCTTCTCCTCAACCCGCTCAAAATTCCGGAGCAGTTTGATTTTGTAACTGTCGTACTCGCTTTTCGCTTCATAAGGATCATTCAGTGTAAAGTTTTCAGGAAAATAGTTGTGACCTCCGCCCAAAAAGCCATAGAAGTCATTAAATCCCCTTTTTAGCGGGTGCAACGATTCGTGAGCGCCCAAATGCCATTTCCCAATGGCCAACGATTTGTAATCTGCCTTTTTCAGCACATCTGCCAAAGTTTCCTCGCTCAAAGGCAGACCCATTTGCGGGTCATTGGGCGCAAACAAAGGGTTCCGGCTGTAACCGAAACGATCCTGATACCGTCCGGTCAACAAACCTGCGCGACTGGGACTGCAAACACAGTAGCTCACATATCCGTTCGTAAAGCGGACACCGTTTTGTGCAATCCGGTCGATATTGGGAGTCGGAATGTCTTTACAGCCGTTAAAGCCCACATCGGCATTTCCCAAATCATCAGCCAAAATGAGGATCAGGTTGGGCGATGTTCTTTTTTCCTGCGCCTGACTGTTTGGAACAAAGAGGATTGGGGCAAAGGCAAATGGGATAATCGTTTTTAGGTTCATCATAATTTTATCTGTTAGATTTCCTTTTTTCAGGAGTAAAAAGACTCAAATCCCACTCATTGTGCCAGTGAATTTCCATTTTACCTTCAGCAGTGATGGTAATTGGCAGAAAAACATACTGCGATTCGGGACGGCCACCGCCATTCCAACGATCGCCCATGTAGAGATAGGCATCCTTATAGCCCGGAATTTTAAAAATGTAACAGGGTTGAGAATTAAACGAGTTATTGCCCGCGTCGCCAATAAACGGACTTCCCTGTTTGGTGTAAGGCCCCATGATAGCAGCAGCTGTGTAATAAGTTCCGGGATTTGGGGTCCACCCTGAACACTGGCTGGTTAAAAGATAGAACGTTCCGTTTTTTTTCAGGATGCCGGGACCTTCGCAATGGGCTTCAATATCCACGTCGTTGGTCGTGGTACTCAAATAATCGCCCGACAGTTCCACCATTCGGATGGTGCGGTTAACGTGATCCGCTGCATAACCGATGTATGCTTTTTTGGTTCCGGGATCGATATACATCCCGATGTCACGCGATTCATGTCCGTTGGGCCGATAGTGGTTCTGAACCACAAACGGCCCGGTTGGTTTGTCACTGACGGCAACGCCGACTTCAGCAATACCATAGTTGCGGCCATCCAATATTCCATCATAATGAAACCACATGACATATTTGCCTGCTTTTTCATCGAATACAACTTTGGGACGTTCGAAAATCTGAATATTGCCTTTTTCGATCACAACACCCTCTTTTTTCCAATTGTAGAGGTCCGTCGATGAGTAACAGGAAGCACCTCGTGGCTCCCCCCGGTGTTCTCCATACCAAAAGAACGTCTTCAGCGAATCAACATAGATGATGTTGCCGCCATGGCAGTCGATGTGCACTCCATCAGTATCGAGCCACTCGCCACCTGGTATAAATGATCTGTATTCAGTAGGTTGCTGCGATACTACCGGTAAGCTTAACGCCAAAATGGACAGACTAATTAAGATCAATCTAAAGGATGTCCGGTATTCCAAATGTTTAATTTTTATACTCATATCAAAGTTTTTTAAATTCTGTGTCCGCCCATTAATTACTGACCGATAGTTTAACTGCTTTTTCAAATCTTCCTCTCAAATACTATTGTAATTGACATAAAATAAAACAGTACCCGCTTTTTCAGCAGACTTTACTTAGATTTTTTCACATAAATTCTTGCATAGTCTATTTCGTACATCCGTGGCATTTGGGTTTGTGCCAGCTTTTCTTTGTCGGGATGTTTATCGCCGCCAATGGCCAGATTGATCCAAAAATTGCATGTATTTCCTTTGAAAGGATATTCGAGTTTTGAATTGTCAACATTTTTGGTATCCAATTCAATTCTCGACATAAATACATCGTCAAGATAAATGGTTAACCATTTTCCATCCCCAATCAATTTCCAGATATGGTACTTTTTCAACCAATCGGGATCAGCTTTAAATCCTATGGCTTTTCCTTCAATTATATTTTTCAAATCGGAGTTAGGAGCACCTTCGGCTCTATTGCCAAACCATAAGGTTTTTCTATTTCCTTTGTATGCAAAATTGGCCATCATATATCCATTGTAGTATTCCATAATGTCAATTTCGCCCCCATCGGGCCAAGGGCCTGCTCCTGTGGTCCAAAACGCGGGCCAAATGCCATAATCATCCTCGCCACCACTTTTTAAGGGGAGTTTAGCCCGCATTTCCATCATAATGCTATCGTACTTTTGGTGATAGGCTTCTTTCGTAATAAAACTTGAAGAAGTGTATTCGGCATACGCTCGCTTATTTTTCCAGTTTTTACTTTCCGGATCGTAGGTGGTATTTTTAACCTTTTCTCTTTTGCCTGTTATGATTAACCGGCCGCCTGTGCAAATCCCATTTTCGGGTTGATACCACTGATCTTCGCCATTTCTGCAAAATCCAACTTCAGGTCTCCAGAATTCTTCTTTCATAGGGCCTTCATGATTAAACTCATCGTTAAACACCAACCGATATCCATTCACCTCCTGCGGTGGCGGTGTATTGTCGGGTTGAATTGGATTTACTTTGTTTCGTTTGTTTGCCTGACATGCCCCGGTGTTCGTAAAACTTACCATTGACACTATCGCCCCTAGCAGAATAAGAAAACTCATCTTACTTGTTTTGTTTTTTTGTCTCATATCTAATAATTTTTACTGCTTTTTGATACTAATGATTTTACTTTCTCCAGCATAAAAGATCCTATCTTCCATTTTTACAGAACCGATTCCTGTTAATACAAATTTTTTAAGATTAACCTGACCGTAAAGTACCGTTAGTTGAGCGGTATTGTCTTCTACCTGGCAGGTTCCCCATGCTGTACCGTTGCTCCAGAAATAAGTTCCCGGTTTTGAAGTAAAACTCATCGACTTTTCTATCCCATTGTAATTGAATTTACTTAGGGCCATTGGTGCAGACCAGGCGGCCATGGCCCGGGCATAATGGTGCCCGCACTCGGGTTCGTCGAACGGATTTCGTTTCTCTCCATCAAACCGATCGCGAATGGCTTGGATGCATTTCAATCCATCTTCGATTTGGCCTTCCTGTAACATACCAATGGCAGCGGCATATTCAAAGCCCGACATCGATTCGGCAAAGTATGGGAACGGAACTTTCAACCGTCCTTTTGGCCAGCTTGCCATGATCAGACCGGACTCTTTGTCCATCACATACGAGCGCATGTTGTTGAAGATATTATCGAAACGGAGAATGAAGTTATTTTTCATTACCGTTTTTAATGCTGTCTGCACGTTTTCTTTTTTTGCCAGGTAACCCAATCCGCACACATGAGCCATGTACTGACCTACCAACTGATCGACCAAACAGCCTGAACCCAACTGATAAGATGGAATCTGAACATTCGGATCGCTCATATTGAGGTATTCGAATGTTTTCGGATCTGTAATTTTGTGTTCGTAATATTCGCCATTGAACAAATTTTGATCGACCCAGGCGCTACCTTTGGCAAAAATATCGTCGCATTTTTTCGCAAAAGCCTTGTCATTCATGGCCAAAGCCATTTTCGAGCAAGCTTTCAGTGCTCCAAAATACCAGAATTGCATTTGAGGGTTTGGTCCGTAATAGTCTACATCCATGGTATTGTGCTGTTTCCCTTCCTGAACACCGTCCTGATTGCCATCCCATCCCCGGTCGATCCAGGCATACGACATGGCGGCTTTTACTTTTGGCCAGTATTTCTTCAGGAATTCAGGATCACCCGAAAGCATCCAGTCGCGGTAAAATCGCATGATGGTTCCCATCTGACCATCAGCAGCAGCCACGTGGTCGGTAGTAGCATTGAGTTCCAGAGGCAATTCTACACGGTTGCGTATTTTGCCATTTTCTTTGGTTCCGTAGGTAAATTCCACATCGCGCATTGTACGGGCAAGGTCGCCGAATAAAAATGATGTGGCTGTCTCGTAGTTCCAAACGTGCGTGCAACTTCCTGCACAGGATCCAAATTCGTCCATAACCCCTTCCCAGCCAAGCAAATGTCCTGAAGGAATGCGAAATACAGTTTGGGAACGCAGGGTTGACAGGTTGAACAGTGCAGCTTCTTTCACCACTTCAGGAATAGTGGTATTCAGGAATGCATTTACAAATTTCAGGGTTTGATTTTCGTAATCAGGCAGTTGCGTAACCTCTTTTTCAGCCACGCTCCAGGCATTGCTGTATTGGTTAGTATAATAATTTCCAACGATTTGTTTATCGTTCCAGTCTAACCGATTTGGAAAATGCCAGGTGAGGTAGAATGTGTAAATTTGAATTGAACGGGCAGGAATCCTCTTCTTAACTGCCAACGAAGCCATTGGATTATCATCGACCAATTCTGTTTTGTCAGTTAGAACACCGTCAGCACTGAAGTCGTCCCAAAAATCGAGCGTGGCGTTTTCCCAATTGTTGGGAGTTGATGAACGACGATAAGAAACCTGATCGCGATCGATAGTTGTTAGAGCAATTGTTCCCCAGGCCGGATCTGTTTTGTCAACTTCCTCGCTGGTCATGTAAATACCTTTCAATTGGTCGTTCTCCCGATAGCTATTGATGTTGTTTTTAGCGCCAACCGGAATCACATCACCTTTCCAATCTCTCCGGGTTTTGCTGCCGTCCATCCCAATGAAGTTACGCATCGTGCCGCAAACAGCTACTTCCATCGGCAGATCAGTATTGTTGGTTACTTCATATGTTAGCACCGCGATAGGAATGCTCGATGCCGCTGCATTCCCCGGAATAAAAGGATTAAACCCTTTGATTTTTACAGAAACTGGTAATAAATCGTCACTCAAATTAACCTGCCCGAAAGGATATGCCGCATCGAACGAAGCATTTGAGAAACGCGGCATTCCGTGCTGATTTACCGGCCGGCCTTCGTAATGTTGATATTCACTTGGATGGAATGGTCCGATTAACGCTTTGGTCATGGCAGCTTTCTCCTGGGGCTTCACATAGACCGAGAAAAAAGGCGCATTATTTCCCTTTAGGGTTGAACCAAATTTTATTCCCGGGCGATTCATTATCTGCCAGTCGCGCAATTCACCGCGACCACCCAGCGATACCGTTCCGGTTCCAATGCCACCCAACGGCAAAGCCACATTGAGCAGATGATTTTGGTCGTAGTGTTTCAGGATGGGCCAGTCCACATTAATAGTTTGGGCAAACAGGGTAAATCCTAAAATGTAGAAAACAGACAGTAAAAAAGTTCTTTTCATACGTATGTAATTTGTTTTTTAAAGGCCGTATGGAACTCCATGATTGCTATATTTATGCGTGTTTGTGATTCTCCGCAATCATGTTCGTTTCATAGCAATATTAATTATTTGTCTTTTTACCTCTGACTGAAGTCGATTACATTAAATTCGTAAATAGATGGTGGAGCGGTTGCCCGAAGTACTTTCAACCGGATTTTCGAAGTCTGGTAAAAGACAGGGAAACGGATCACTTTACAATCGTCCATCGAAGCTTCATCGTGATAAATGTTCAGCCACTCATTGTCTTTCCAGATATCAATATCGTAAGCTTCTATCCGGTTGGTACGGTAGTTTGAAAACTCGTCGTCCTTGTTTTTGCCTTTGCGCATGTCCTGAAATTCGAAGATGCTGATTTTATTAAATTTGTCGGCCGGGTTTAAATCAACGACCAATTCGGCCAGGGTATCTTTGGCGGCCCAACGGGTTTGCATTCCTCCATCCACCGCGAATTTGGCATCGAGCAACACCTCCTTCTGAATGTCTGATGAACTGGCAGTTGCCGATTTTTCCATCGAGATAAATCGTCCGTTCTTAGGAAGCGGTTTTCCTTTTTGAATGTTGATGCGTTGAGCCAAAGCGATGGCGGTGTTGGCTTCGTGCTCATAGATCAGCCCTGAAGGACCAGCGGGAATATCAATCACCAGGGCATTCTGGTTGGCCGTACACCAATAAAAAAGCTCTTCCAATTCGTCGAGGCTGCGTGCAGGAACTGGCTTCGACTTCTGAAACCAGCTCCAGGGTTTGCTGATACAAATCGTGTGTTCAAATGGCATATAATACGATTGTCCGTTATGCAGGTATTGCTTTTTGTCGGCAAGGTGTGCGATCTTTGGATCCCATAAACGGAAATCTCCAGGGAAATACTGAAAATAGTATTTGTTGTCTGTGATCATGTCGTCGGGTATAACGAATTTCCGTTTGCCTTCTTCGTACACAATGGTATGATTCACTCCTACAGCACAATTAGGCTGCAATTTTTTAACCAGCGTATAAAGCTGGTCCAGATCCCATTCATTCGGTTTCTTTGCCCAACCGCCATCGAACCAAAGTTCGACGACCTCACCATAATTGATTAAAAGCTCGGTAAGCTGATTCACCATATACTGAACGTATTTCTGCGGGTCGGGATCATTGTGCAGCGGTTCATGCCTGTCCCAAAGGGAATAATACACAGCGAATTTCAGGCCGTATTTCTTGCAGGCTTTTGAAACTTCGGCCACTACATCGGTTTTAACCGGCGATGAAGCCACATCATATTCAGTAAATTTACTATTCCACAGGCAAAACCCGTCGTGGTGCTTGGTGGTTAGCAAAACGTAGCGAAACCCGGCATCGCGGGCTACCCGCACCCATTGGTCGCAATCCAGTTTGGTTGGATTGTACTTATCCACCGGGATTTTTCCGTCCGACCATTCCTGATCGGTGAACGTGTTGACCCCAAAATGAATGAACATCCCATATCCGCGATCAATCAGCAGTTGCTGGGTTTTGTTCGGTTTATCAGATGGGGTAATTGGCTGTGCTGACGAATTTCCGCCGAGCAGTAATACAAGTAATGTTATCGAAAAAAAAGACTTCATTCGGATATGGTTTTTGTTATTGCAATTTTAATGATACTTCAATAGCTCATGCTCGTTTCAGAGATCCCAATTGTTGGTTTTTCTCCTAATTTATTTCCAAACAAATCTTTTCCTCCGTTATTCTCTATCACAATTCCCTTTCCGTTAAGTGGCGAAGATTTTGTCAGCATAAAATTCTTCAGAACATCAAATCCTGCGCCTCTTGCAGAAACATTGAAAAACTGTGGATCTTCAAAAATGGCTGCCGGATCGTTGGGCAGATTTTCAAATTTACCATAAAAACAATTGTTGCTGAATTTCGTATTTATATCTCCTTCAAAAGAAAATTTGGTATTTTCTTCCACATAAAAGATATTGTTGGCAAACAACGTGTTTTCCGGCCAGGGTCCTCCCCAATTATCCATTTGAACAATTGTCCGATCAATGTCACCTGATTGTTTTGCAGGAATAACAAAAACATTGTTATAAATCTGTGTATTTTCTATCGGCCCCGAAAGGTGCATGATCGGAGAAAACCAACCTTTTGGACCTGTTTTGTATGGCCGGATGCCATCATTAATACTTACATTGTAACGAATAATGGTGTTGGTAGTTCCAATATTTTGGGCGGTGTGCACATTTGAACCATTGTTGCATACAAGTAAAAAACCTCCGTAATTGTCGTGACTGTAATTGTATTGGATGATTGTGTTCTGGCAATTCCAGTCAGAATCGAATCCTTGCCCGTCCCAGTTTGCTTTGTGGCCTGAAACTTCGTTAAATTGAATGACCGTATTATCAGCACTCCAGGGCCAAATACCTGCTGCAGCTTCAGTTGTGGTGAATGAATCGGGGCAGTCGCGCATGATATTGTATTCTATCAAGGCACCGTCGGTTCCAATGGGAACAATTCCATCGCCTGGTATTTGTTCCAGCAAATTGTGCCGAATAACTACATTCAGGCTCGGATGCCATTTTTTTCGGTTGGTGTAACCGCTGGCATTTATGCCGTTACGTTCACAATGGTGCAAATAACAATTGGTAATTTGCAAACCGATAAACCTGGTTAGAATCGAATCGCCACGGTTTTGCCAGAAGATGGCACTTCCGCCTCCTTCCTTTTTTATCAGACTCCCATTTACATGGTGAATTTCCAGACTATCTAATACGATGTGGTGGCAATCGCCAAAATCTTTGGCAGAAACAATCACTCCTCTTCTTTTTGCCTGGCGTTCATCTCCGGCGTTGGTAATTTCAAGGTTCCGAACTTCCCAGTATTCAACATTGTGTAGAAGAAGCGTATGCAGTTTCTCTCCTTTACCGTGAATGGCAGGATTTTTTCCTTCGCCATATTTATTGATTTGAATGGGCGCTTCCGCAGAACCACTTCCTTTTAGTTCCAACTGGCCATTCCATGAAGAACCAGATTTAAACAGAATCTTATCGCCCGGTTTAAATTCGGTTTGGTTGACTTTTTCGAGACTTGACCAAGCCGAATTAGGCGAATGACCCGAGTTTGTGTCGTTGCCATTGGTCGAATCAATATAATAGGTCGCTTTACTTTGACAAGAGGCAAAAAAAATAAAAACAAGCAATAGGTGTAACAATTTGAATACCTTTTCCATAGCCGGTTAGAATAATGAATGAATAAATTCTTTAGACATTTCGATACCTTATCTTCTTTGTTAATAGAATTTTGAATAAAACTCTCCGAGTGGTGTCAGCTTACCTGCACTGTCGAAAAGAGCAGAGTTGCCTAGTGCTGCACTTCCCGGATCGGCAGAAAACCAGGAATATCGCTGAACATAGTCGATTTTTTCGAGTGCCGGTAAAATTTCCTGCATAAAGGCAAGTGCTTTTGCTTTGGTTACTTTGCTCGTCGCAGGCGATGTCGCACTCCAGTCAGCAGGAGCAAATTCGGTTAACCATATCGGGCGATTATATAAATCGTGTATCGCTTTTAAATGGTCGGTTAAACTTTTGGCATTGGCGCCACCATACCAATGAACACAAATAAAATCAACCCGATAACCTTTCTCCCCGACCTTGGCCATAAAACTTTTCATCCAGTCGTTGTCTGCATGCACGCAAGCCGGGCTTCCCAAAGGTATGTTCAGATTCATTAATTTCGGCCAGTAAGATAACGATTCCTCTACCGTCAAATTCGCCTGTTCTTTTCCATCCGGTTCGTTGAAGCCAAGTAGTTGTGTGACTTTACCAATTTTAGCCAACGAATCAACTTTCAGCAGACTTTTTTCCAGCGACCATTTGCCCCAAATCATGGGAACAAAACGGACACTGTCCGGCTCTTTAATATTTGCATCAACACCCCATGAATAATGCCACGACACATTCAATGCTGAAACCCTTGAATACCATGTGTCTTGTTTGGTAGTGAAACAAGCTCCTTTCTTACGAGATAAGGGCTGTTTCGGGTTAGTTCCCGGTTCTTCCTTTTCCGGAGCTATTCCTGATGATTTATCCGAGCAGGAAGAAATGATGATAAACAGGAGTAAACACAAAAGACTGTATTTCATGATTATGAAATTTGTTTTTTAAATCCCGCTCACGCGGGACTCATAAGTATTCATCTTCCTTTTCGAGCCTTTGCTCATGAGGGTTTCATATATTTCTTAACGTAATATTGTAAAGTGCATAGGTCTATACCCCTCTATATTAAGAATGTATACTCCATTAATTAACCCGGAGAGATTGATTTCTTTAGATGCTTTTTGTGAAAAAACCTTACTTCCTGTTATCGTTAAGACACTTACCATTGATGGTTCTTCGTGATTCTTAATATAGAGGCTGCTCCTTGCAGGTATTGGATAAATTTCGGGTTTCTCATAATTGCGGATGTATTTGCTGTCAACTCCAGTAGTATTAGTGCTACTTACCTGATAAACCCGGGCATAATCCACTTCGTATTTAAGAGGGAATTTGGTTTGTGAAGGATCTCCACCATTTGACCCCAAGGCCAGGTTTAAAAGTAAATAATGTTCCTGCAAAAACGGATTCGTTCCATCGTTATTTATGGTATTGGAAAGCCTTACAGTGTTTAGCAACTCATCGTCGAGGTAGAGAGCAATTGAATCGCTATTCCAGTCCATTCGCCAAACGTGGAATTTCTTATCCCATTCGGGGTCTTTAACCAGAAAATTGCTCAAACTGGTTTTATACCCGTCCCATTTAGCAACCCATCGGGTAGCTGTACCCCAGGCGAAATTTGCAAGTATAGTGGGCACATCCGAAACCCTGTAAAATTCAAGTATGTCAATCTCTCCGCAAGCCGGCCACTCCATGCTTTTCCCCAAGGTCCAAATAGCTGGCCAGGAGCCTTTGGATATGTCAATCCGCGCCCGAATTTCAAAACGGCCATACTTCCATTGTTGCAAGCCGCTCGTTTTAATGCTTGATGCGGAATAATAGGCATACCTGCGCTTTTTTTTCCAATCTGAACTTGTAGCATCATAATTTGGGTTTAGAATAGTATCGCGCCGCCCCTCAATAATTAAAACACCATCTTTGCAATTTGCATTATCCGATTGATACCACTGCAACTCTTCGTTACGTACAAATCCTTGCTCGTATTTCCAGTTCTGCGAATTAGGTTTTCCTTCGTAGTTGAACTCGTCGCTCCATACAAGCTTATAGCCCGATAACGCCCGAGGTTCATTATTATCGGGCAGGTACGAATTAATTTTCTGTGCGTAAATATTTTGGAAGTAAATTGATACAAACAAAACAAAACACAAAACATTAAATTTTCTCATTATGATTAAATAAATTGTTCTTTTTAAATCCCTGGATTATAGATGCAATCCTAATTCTACTTTAACAGATTCAATTCAGGAAACAATTTTTCAGCTTTTCACCCCGACCCAGAGGGGGAGAAAGCTGAAAAATCGACCTTTCCCTTTAAGGAGAAAGCTGAAAAACCGACCTCTCCCTATAAGGGATTAAGGGTAAAAAAGGTTGATTTTTCAAATGTGTTAAATTAGAACTATTCTACCAACCTGTGTTTTGTTTCAGTTTATTGTTCTTATAAAGTTCTGACAGAGGTATCGGATAAAGATTCATCTTATCCTCATATACACGGCGTTCAACCAGTTTTTTGGTATATTTATAGGTTCCGTCTGCATTTTTGATAATCTCCATTCCATAAATATCTCTTGTTGTTTCTCCGATTTTCCAACGTCTGATGTCCCAGAACCGATGTTCTTCAAAAGCCAATTCTACCCGGCGTTCATTTCGCAATTTTGTACGAAACTGATCCTTGGTTAATCCGGTAGGAAATACAGGCATCTTGGCTCTTGCACGAATCAGGTTCACAGCTTGAAGCGCGGTCATTCCCAGATCGGATGCACTTTCTGGTCCGTAAGCTTCATTCATGGCTTCGGCATAATTCAGCAGTACTTCTCCGTACCTGAACAATACCCAGGTATGCTGCCTGGTACTAATGCTGTTTGGATCCAGACTTACAGCTTCAATCACGTATTTTTTAAGATAGTAGCCCGTTTTTGTAGCATTCGTCTTGGGAGCGGCATTTGCACCACCGACCCAGATTTCCAACGGCTTACTTTTAAAGGTTGAAGTGTTGTACAGAATGGTCAAATCTAACCTTGGATCTCTTCCTGTATAAGGATTAACTGGATTATATCCTGAATTCGGATCAGAAATACTTAAACCGTTGGCTTTCATCTCATAAGCATCAACCAGGTTTTGTGTCGGACAGTTTCCGGTATTTCCGCCTTCATAACCGATCGGGAAATTGGCTCTTTCAAAATAATTTTGATTTCCTTCCCTTCTTTCAAGGATAAGCTCCTTACTCGCAACGTTGTTCAGGAAGGCATTGTAATTGGCCTCTAAACTATAGGTTGTGGTATTAATAATGTCCTTTGCTGCTTTTGCAGCGTCAACCCACTTTTGAGCAGTACCCGATGGATTATGCAACGGACTGGCTGCATACAGCAATGTGCGGGCCTTTAATGCCATTGCGGCTCCTTTTGTCGCACGACCTGTTTCCTTGGCAGAGGTAAATGCTACGTAAGAAACTGGCAATAGAGGAATGATTGCATCGCATTCTGTAATAATATATTTAACAATGTCGTCATAAGAAGTAGGTGAAACTGCATTCGCTTCATCTTCCGTCAAAACAGTCGTAATCAGCGGAACATTGCCGTATCGCTGGATTAATTGAAGATAGAAGAACGCACGCAGAAACCTTGCTTCGTGTGGATAATTATTAAACTGAGTCATTTCATCCGCATAGGTGTCAGTCCATTTGTAATCATCAAATGTGCGGCCTTTCACTTCTTCAAGTAGTAAATTAACAGCCCTGATCCCGGAATACATTTGCCCCCATTGATCGTCGAGTGTTTGAATGGAGCTCCAACTGCCATCGTTAAACTTCTGCACCGATGAATAATCCAAAACAAACTCAGCATCATCTGCTGCGGAAGCTCTCATAGCTCCACCGACAGGTGCAAATCCTACAGGTAAACTGGTATATATATCCGACAGAAAGCTTTGTGTCCTATCCCAATTAGAGAATATATCTTCTTTTTTCAAATAGGAAGCCTCACTATAATCCAGGTAGTTGCAACTCCCCATAAAGAACGACAGAAGTCCAACTATGATAATTAATTTTATTCGTTTCATAACTTTTCGTTTTTTAATGGTTTAGAAAGCAACATTGATCCCAAGATAATAGGTCGTCAATGTCGGATAACCTGTGCTTAATTCTTCCGGATCCATTATTTTAACTTTGTCGATAGAAAATAAATCCATACCTCGTACAAATATCCGGGCCTTGCTTAATTTAAATTTTTGAATACTCTTTTCAGACAATTCGTAATAAACTTCGGCAGTCCTCAGTTTAAGATAGCCACCATCTTCTATCCACGTGGTATTTGGCCTGAAATTGTTATCGTTGTCGATTGTCGTTAACCGGGGTAGTGTCGCTGAATTGCTTGTTGCCGGAGTCCAGGAGTTATCAGAGAAGTTAGAGATATTTGTGTTTGCCCTCAATGGCCAGAACACACTCGGGGTATTCAGATAAACCGACTGGTTAGCTGTTCCCTGAAAGAGTGCCTCCACCCCAAATCCCTGATAGTCAAATCCAAGATTAAAGGAATAGTAGATTTCAGGAGAAGTTGTGTTATAGCCAATCCGGACAGCATCCATCTCGTCGATCACATTATCGGCGTTCTGATCTTTGTATTTAAAATCCCCAGGCTTCACTGTGGAAAATATTTGCTTCGGACTATTGGCAATATCATTTTCATCCTTAAAAAATCCAATTGCCTCCATACCAAAAACCTGACCAATCGGATTCCCGGTGCGTTTCAGGTATTCGTATGGTTGATAATTTTCAGCCATTTCGATGATCTTATTTCTGGCAAATGAAAGTTGTCCGCCAAAATGATAGTTAAAACTTCCAATCTGATCTTTCCAGTTCAGACTGATCTCGATGCCCTTGTTTTCGGTTTCACCCAAATTCTGAACCGGTGTAGAAACACCCAATACAGAAGAAATTTTGCCTGACATTGAAACCAGAATATCATTTCGCTTATCGTAGAAAGCATCAATCGTTGCATCCAGTTTCCCCCAAAGATTTGCATCAATCCCAACATTTGATTTATATGATTTTTCGTAGGTCAACTGCTGTGTAGCTAACTGGCCTTCATAAAAACCCCCATTGGCGGTGTTGTTGGTGGTATAAAAATATCCGCCGCTTGAGTTATATCCCTGGTCGGCAAGATTTGGAGACATCAGATCATTACCGGTAATACCCCATGATGCTCTAAGCTTCAGGAGCTTAATTGCCTTTGAACTGGCAAGAAAAGACTCCTTGTTCATCAACCAGGCTCCGGAAATAGCAGGAAACAAACCAAAACGCTCATCTGAAGGGAGTACACTGCTGCCACTGTATGAAACAGACAAGGATGCATAATACTTCTGGGCATAATTGTAATGAGCATTTCCAACCATACTTTGATGCAGGTAGGTTTGATATTGTCCATTATTAACTTTTTTATCCTGTTGGTATAGCACCATGGAATTCAAGGTATTCTGCCCCCATGAATTGTAATGATTCAACTTAGCCCATAAATTACCATGCCTCCACTGACTACCCAGACTTGAATAAGGACTAAGGCTGGTTTCCTTTCCATAATTGGTGTAAGTGGTGTTAGTTATTGCACCTGTTGCCCCATCACGCTGAATGGCAGTAGTTTGGTATTCAAAATTCTTGGTTTTCCCATCCCAGAATGTTGCAGCATTGTCATAGGATGCAGCAATCTCACCTGAAAGTCCTTTTACAATTTTGTCAAGGTTTTGTTTGATACTGGCATCAAAAAGTAAAGTCCGTGAATGAGTCGTTGCATAACCGGTTGCAGTTGCAAGTGCCAATGGGTTGTTATCATAAATATTAGTTCCTCCCCATATATTATTGATGGTTTTCACCGGAAAAGCAGCAGACGGAATAGTTGAAAGCGCATTAAATATGTTGTCGGCTGATGTTCCCGGGCGATTGGCATTGTAGATATTACCAGCAACATTGATACTCAACCGGGTATTCATGGTTAGGTCAACATCCAGATTGGTTCTGAAATTCAGACGATTGTATTCCTGCTGTGTACTGAAAATATTATTGTCCGTATGGTTGAACAAACCTTCCTCATTTTGATAATTCAGCGATGTAAAGTATTTGATGCGGTCACCTCCACCTATAAATGTGGCATTGAAATTTGAATTTGTACCATAATCGCGCAATACCTCTTTGTTCC
Organism: Bacteroidota bacterium; assembly: GCA_023251435.1. Lineage (GTDB taxonomy): Bacteria > Bacteroidota > Bacteroidia > Bacteroidales > Prolixibacteraceae > Aquipluma. The sequence goes on along the minus strand of JAHEYU010000006.1, from coordinate 94,608 downwards.
AATTCACATTGGGATACAAATGAGGTGAATTCCCCGAAGCAAAGTCAGCCAAATCTGCACTGCTGTAACGAACTGGTAATCCATCGTTTGTCAGGGCCTGGTTCAAGGCATTGGCATAATCGTTTGCTCCTAAGAATTCAGGAAGGCGAAATGCCTTATTCATTCCGTACTGGTAGGATACATCCACTTTCAGCGCATTGTTCTGGCCTCTTTTTGTTGTGACCAATAAAACGCCGTTGGCTCCCCGCTGTCCATATTCAGCAAGTGCTGCCGCATCTTTCAATACTGTTGCACTTTGAATTTCAGCCGTTGACAAAGAAGATAAAGGTCTTTCAAAACCATCAACCAAAACAAGGATGTTGGCGCTGTTCATGGTTCCTCTTCCACGGATAAACATATCCGGACTTCTGCCATCGGCGATTCCTCCATTTTGCATGACCGACAGACCTGGCAATAAACCATATAAAGCGTTTTCCGGATTTAGGGCAGAACTTCGGGATAACTGATCCGCATCAACAGTACTTAACGACGAACCCAATTCGTTTTGAAATACGAATTGTCCGTATCCAATATTAAGTAATCTGGATAAATGATCGAGTACAATGGTCATGTTCGACTGATCAATCACAACTACTTTTCCCTCGTTTGACAAAGTCCTGACAATCAAATGCAGTCCTGATTCTGCTAAAAAAGTGAATTTACCATCACTATCGGTGTAATAAATTTCACCGGGTTGTTCCATGATTGTAAGTTCAACTCCCTGCACGGGATTTCCGGAGGAATTAGTTACAGTTCCTGTAAATGCCTTTTTCTGGGCAAAAGCCGTATTGCCAATCATAAAGATGAAAGCAAACAGGCTCAAATATATGTATCGAATATTTTTTCTCATTTTAAATCAAACTTTTAGTATGATTAATTATTCTAATTAAAATCACTACCATCCAGGATTTTGGACCAAACCATAGCCCTTGTTAATTTCATTTGAAGGGAAAGCGCTCAGGTACCATTTGGGCGACCATGTTGTTTTCCAGAAACGTACCGGCAAGTCAGTTTTCGTATAAGTAAGCTGTCCATTTGCAGCCTTGGTTATATCCATTCCATGCAATGTTTTTGTGAATTCGTCAGCCATTTTCCAACGAATCAGATCGTACCAGCGAACTTCTTCGAAACCAAACTCGCATGCTCTTTCATTTAAAACGGCTTTTCTGAATTGTTCCTTCGAAAGGCCAGTTGGCAAATTACTTAAACCTACCCGGTTCCTTACAAGATTCACATATAGATAAGCATCTGCATTAGGCCCGTTATTTACCTCATTCAAAGCTTCGGCATAAGTCAGATAAATTTCGGCCAACCTCAAATATGGCCAGTGAACCACTGATTGAACACTGGTAGCGGTATTTCCTTCAAGCCAAAACTTCCGGGGTCCATATCCGGAACGAGCTTGTGTCCCTGTAGCATTCTTACGTTCACGACCTCCAATCCAGAGTTCAACTTTTCTGCCTTGAAAATTATCTCCATCGACCTGTACCGTTTCATACAACCTGGGGTCACGATTTTTGTAAGGATCATTGGGGGCATAACCCGATGCAGCATCAGTGATGGGCAATCCGTTGGCCATGCCAAACATATCCACATAATTCTGTGTCGGGCAAACAGTACCGTAACCACCGGCACTTTGATAAAAATAGTAATTAGCATTCCAGTAATCGGGAGATTTATAACGCACCCGGGTCGAGATCAGCGTCTCGCCAGTTCCTCTTTTGTAATATCCATCCTGAAAATCTTTTCTTGGATTACCCGTTTTTACCAATTGATATCCACCTTGTGAATTGACTTTATCAATCAATACTTTCGCGGCATCAGCTGCTTTTTGCCACATTGAAGCGTCATAAGATCCATGCCACACAAACTTTTGCTGTGCAGCTTCCCCATCGAGATAAGGAGCATTATCATTGAAAAGCGGACTTGCGCCAAAAAGCAGAATCCGTGCTTTTAGTCCCATTGCAGCAGCCTGGGTGAACCGGCCATCCCAATTGGCCAGATCATCAATCTTCCAAGCGAGATCAGGAATGGCTTTGTCGATCAATGCAACAATTGAATCCAGCGTGGCGCGTGACGTTAATCGCGGTAAATTGGTCTCCTCAGTTGGCGTATAGGCATGATTGACCCAGGGCATTCCGCCAAAATTTCGGAACATATCACAATAATGGACGGCTATAACCATCCGGGCCTCAGCCTTTAGCGCCTTTTTTGTTTGCGCATCGGCATCGGGAACCCGATCAATATTCTCAATAAATATATAACTCCTTCTAATACCAAGCCAGCTATTCTCACTGGTATAACCATATTTGGTATTGCTGCTGCTGTTTTCAATTCCGGCATCGTAAACGCCATTGTAATAAAGCTGCATAATTCCTCCCCAGGTAAGGAAACTGTGATTCAAATCGGAAAGTCCTTCCTGAATGTCCATCCCTAATTTGTTGCCTTTTGCGCTCCAGTCCAAATTAAGTCCGTAAGGTAGAGTTGCATAGGCTCCCCACAATTCCCGCTGGGCATATTCAAGTGATGAGAAAATTGTATCGATGGTTACATCGCTACTTGGCGCTTTTTCCAGGAAGCTATCGCCAACCTGAAGACTATCACATCCCGTTGCAAACAACGTGACAATGATTCCAATATAAAATATATGTTTTAGTTTCATATCTATTTGTATTTATGATCTAGAAATCTACCTTCAACCCCATATTGTAAATTTTCACAATTGGATATTGTGAATCAGTAGCCGTTTTTGATTCCGGATCAGCAATTTTTAATTTGTCGAATGTAAGGAGGTTGTATCCGTTGACGTATACCCTCAGGTTTTTGATCCCAATCTGGCTAAGTAATCCAGCCTGAATGTTATAACCCAGTTCAATATTTTTCAATCGAAGGTATGACGCATCTTTTAACCAGAAATCGGAAGCTTTCGCATTATAGGTTGCCCCGGCAAGCGACATTCGTGGATAAGTAGCAGTTGCAGCAGTTTCAGGTGTCCACCGACCATCGGCCATATACTGAAGCAGCGACCGGTTCCCCGTTTCACCAAATGCAGTTTTATAGACATCTCCCAACATTCTTGAAGTATTGGTCGCAGCCGACAACAGCATGTTCATGTCAAAATTCTTCCATTTCAACCCTATCGTTGTTCCCATGCTGTATTCCGGATAAACGGGATACCCAATAGCCATCTGGTCATCGGTATCGACTATCCCGTCAAGATTAATGTCTTTGTACTTTAGGTCTCCGGGTTTGGCCCCGGCAGGGAGCACATCATTTTCGCCGTAAAATCCTTCAGTAATGTAGCCAAATGGCTGACCAACTGAGTTCCCGGTCCGATATAGATAAGGTTCGTTCTGTGGAATTTCATCCATGAAAACGATTTTGTTTTTGGCATACGAAAGATTAAAATTGACCCAGTAGGTCAAATCAGAAACAGTCTGTCTCCAGCTTGCTGCGATTTCATAACCCTGATTTTTAGTCTTCCCCAGATTTACTGCTGGTAAATCATAAGCTACAAAACCAGGAACGGTACTTCTGCTCCAAAGAATGTCTTCACGGTTTTCAATAAAGTAATCGAAACTAAGTCCAAATTTTGCGTCGAATAACTTAAAGTCGGCACCATAATTCTGTTTGGTGGCTTTTTCCCAACTTACATAAGGATTCCCGACTTTCCCTTCTATCGCCGCGATTTGATTACTCGGATTATCAGTTCCAAAATTATATCCCCCACTGCTTGGATTAAAACTGTCTGGTAAATACAAAAACCTGTTGTTGCCAAGTTTATCATTACCTACCACTCCGTAAGATCCGCGTAATTTGAGATAGTTGAAAAGGTCGAGATCTTTAATAAATGGTTCTTCAGACATCACCCATCCAACTGATGCCGCAGGGAAAAAACCAAATCGTTTCCCTGGAGCAAAGTTTTCAGAACCATTGTATCCCATATTTAAATCAAGCAGGTAGCGGGTATTGTAGTCGTAAGTGACACGGCCTACCAAACCAACCAATCCGGCCGGAATATCCGAATATTGATCCGGGTAGAAACTTTTGCTTTCGTTGTATAAAACCAGCCCGGTAACATGGTGGCTTCCAAAAGTCCGGTCATAATTAATACCTGCTTCGGCATACCAGTCACGGTCTTTCCCATAAGATTCGCCATAACTGAGGGTTCCATCGCTTCCCTGCTTTTTATACACGATTGTTTTATCTGTATCTGGATAAGTTGCGTCAAGATCATGAATATAAAAAGGCTGATAATTTGCAATTGAAGAGGCTCTTGTTTTGGTATGAGAGTAAAATGTGTTGTACGCGCCTTTTATACTAAATGACAGACCTTTTGTTATGTAATCCAGCTTTTGAACCAGACTGATATCCAGATTAAGTGTATTTTGAAGCTGATTTTGAAAACCCAACCCATAAAATGGGGTTAAACCATCCTTTTTATCAGTCCCTGGAATATAAGTAGTTCCGGTACGGATCCATTTTCCATCAACAATACCAGCTCCTGAATAGGGAACAGACCAATACAAGGGACGGAAAAGCCCATCCCCACTGCTTCTTGGTTCATTTTTTACACCAACACGTCCACCAAGTGTAAGACTTAATTTTGTTGTTTTGGTCACATCGATGTCAAGATTTGACCTGTAATTGTAGCGGTTGTATGAAAAGTTGGTTTCCTTGCCCTGTGAAAATGTTTCAAACATACCTCCCTGATAAGTATTTCCCAGCGAAACGAAATATTTCACACGCTGTGTGCCACCCGAAATGTTGACATTTTGTTTTGACTCGGGAGCAAATGGCTTCATCATGTAGGTCATCCAGTCTATATTTGGATAAATAATCGGATCGGAATTCGTCCGAAAAGCCTCGACTGCCTCATCCGAAAAGAACGGACTACTTCCATCGTTCTTAGTGGCTTCGTTGTAACGAATCGCATAGGTGTAACTGTCAGCAAAATCAAGTAAACGGGTTGGCACCTGTATCCCATAAGATGTGCTCACAGAAATTTTTGCCGGTCCCAGAGCTCCCCTTTTGGTTGTTACGATGATAACACCATTTGCTCCGCGAACTCCAAAAACGGCTGTTGCAGAAGCATCCTTTAAAACAGAAATACTCTCAATTTCATCCGGATCAAGCTGGTTGAACGAACGTTCTACCCCGTCCACAAGCATAAGCGGACTAGACCGATCTGTGCTTAGTGAACCAACTCCACGAATATAAATTTCGGGGTCATCGGCTCCAGGCTGACCGGAATACTGGATAGAAGATAAACCGGTTACCCGACCTGCCAGGGAATTACCAACGCTGGCATTGGGAGATTGCACCAATTCATCTGATCCCACACTTGAAACCGCTCCGGTAATTGTGACCTTTTTTTGAGTGCCATAACCAATGGCAACCACTTCTTCTAAACCAATTGTTTCGGCTATTAGCTTCACATTGATGGTTGAACGGCTATTGATTTCCTCTTCCTGAGGTTTCATACCGATAAAAGTGAAAACCAGGGTTTTCGCATTGGCAGGAACACTCAAACTGAATTTTCCATCCATACTTGTTGCCACGCCGATGCTGGTACCTTTTACCATAACAGCAACACCAGGCAGAGGTTGTCCGCTTTCATCGGACACGGTTCCATTAATACTTCGCTGCGCCCATCCTGCACTTGCAAAAACGATTGCAATAAACAAGAGACTTAGCTTCTTTAAATAATTTGTAACTGATTTTTTCATAATAAGAGGCTTAGCTGCTTTAAAGATTAAACAATGATTTTTTCATAAGTGTAAACATTTAGTATAAGAGGTATTTGATTAGAAATACAATCAAAGTAATTAACGCAACATACAAAAACTATGTTTGCTGTATTATAGGAGAGAAATTGCACAATACGGTTATAATCTGTTTTTTTCATTAATTGTGCTTTAGTTTGTTAGTTATTGTGAATCAAATTATTCATTTATATGTTTATAAACTCTTACATAATCGATATAAGCCTTTTCAACTCCACCATTTTTAATAAATTCATTCTTTCGCACATCGCCGTCCACCCAGTTATTTTCACCGAAACAGCTTCCGGAGAAATAGATAAACTCAGCTACATGGGGTATTAGTTTTGGGTCGGTCATCTCCTTCAAGACCTTACCATCGTAATAGAATTTTAAATAAGTTGGCGACCATTCAAAACCATAAATATGGTATTCCTGATCATGTATATTGGGCGTTTCCACCAAAGTGCCATTCGATTTATGGGCAGGTTTAGCATAGCCGTCCCAATGCAGCCCAAGGGAATAGGCATTGGCTCTATTTCCTTCAACAATGTCAATCTCGGCGCCATCGTTTGCTGTACCATCAACGCCCAGTGGTGTTTTCATCCCATCTCCTTCGGGCATCATCCAAAAAGCCATTTGATAGCCGTTGGGTTTTACAATGTGCATCCGGCATTCGAGAAATCCATAAGTTGGTGCATATTTTCCCTTGGAATTGACCCTGCCAGCCATATAGGTTGTGTCGTTTATCGGGGACTTACGGTAATAAATAAACAGATTGCCATCCTTTTCTTCCACCTGATTCTTATCAGCCAGGAGCATGATATCCGGTCTTTTTCGTGATCCTGTTTCTACGTTCCACTTATTGGTATCGATTGTGTTATCATTAAATTCATCGGAAAATGCCAATTTCCATTTAGCTGCCTTAGACTGTTTTGAGAGAGAATTAGTCAGGATTAGGGGCGATGCACCGGAAGGGCTTTGCGCATCGGCAAACAAAGTTTTCACTACTTTTTTCTTTTTAAATGCATCAAAATTCCAGACATCATTCCATGTGATTGACATTTTGCCATCGTTAAAATCAATGGGCAACCATATATATCTCCCTGTGATCGGGTTTTCAGGTTTCCATATATCAAACAAGGCAATATAGCCATCTTTAATTCCCTGTATCGGAATGATGTATGATGATTGTCCACCATACGTTTTTTCAACACCATGGCTATCAATAGGATTGTATCCACTGCAGGGATTTCCATGGTATTTCCATTTACCTAAAATACTGTTTGAAGTATAATATCGGGCAACATTGGGTTTCCATCCGCTTGATCCTGAACCGAGTAAATGATAAACGCCTTTTCTTTTGATGACTGCCGGCGCTTCGGTATGCAATTCAATTCCTTCGCAAATCTGGTAATCACCTTCCGGATAATAATAGTCGCTATCTAACCTGCCAATTACAAAGGCTTTGTCTGGTTTACGGACTGTTAAATGGTAAAGGCTGCCATCATCGTCTTTAAACATGGAAAAATCACCTGAACCTTTGGGTGATCCACCGCCATGAAACTTATGGTGATAAGTAAAAGGTCCTGTTGGCTTTTTAGCTACAGCTACTCCCACATTACTTGTTTCGTAACCCACGCCTTTGAGGTAAAGCTTGAAGTAAGCTACAAATTCCTTGTTCTTCTCATTGTAAACTACTTTGGGCCTTTCAAGGATGCAACCATAAGCCAAATCGCTTTTTTCATTCTTATAATCAACACTCAAAACAATTCCTTCATCATTCCAATTGTTCAAATCTGCAGATGAATAGCAATGAATACCACCATCGGCAAACTGCGCTTCTGATTTTCCTTCCAGTTTGTGTTCACCATACCAATAATATTTCCCTTCGAAGAAAACAACCCCGCCACCATGTGCATTGATTGGAACCCCGCTGGTGTCTGACCAAATTTGAGCAGGTCGGAAATCGGTCTGTTTTAAATTCGATCTCTGTGCCTGATTAAAACTGTGACAACCAATTAAAATTGTAAAAATTAAAACATAACGTAGTTTCATTGCTTTAAAAATGTATTGTTTTTATGGCAACTGCACATTAGAGGTATTTGATTAGAAATACAATCAAAGCAATTAATGCAACATACAGAATTATGTTTATTGTATTACAGGAGAGAAATTGCACAACGCGGTTATAATCTGCTTTTTTCATTATTGTGCTTTAGTTCGTTAGTTATTGGAAATCAAAATTCGCCATAAATAATGAGGATGATAGGGTCTATTGAATAAATACAGGGGGGAAAACCGGTCAAATATGCATTGACCCATTTTTCAAAACAAGGGGGTTTTTAGGTCACGAACACCATACAACAAATTAATATTCAGTTCAATGAATAATTTTTGAAATAGTAAGTTTTCGCGTTCTGCGTAGGTTATTCTAACAAATTAACCGATGCTCTTATCGCGGTATTCGGAAGGCGTGCAATTAAATTGTTTTTGAAAGACTTGCCTGAAATTTTTCAGATCGTTAAAGCCAACTTCGTAGGCAACCTCCGAAACTGTTTTGCTTTTATCCTGAAGTAATTGTGCCGCTCGTTTTATCCGTATGGAACGGATGAATTCGGCTGTTGATAAATTAGTAAGCGATTTTAACTTGCGATATAGCGATGAGTTGCTAAGATTTAAGATGGTTGCCAGGGCTTCTGCCGAAAAATCATCCTTTTGCAGGTTCTTTTCAATGGTTGAAATACATTTTTTCAGGAAGATTTCATCGGAGACTTCAATCTCAATATCTGAAGGGTCAAGACGAATCGATTTGCTGTATTGCTTTTTTAACTTTGCTTGTGAAATCAGCAATTTTTGAACCTTTTCAATCAAATAATCAGGGTCGAATGGTTTGGAGACATAATCGTCGGCACCGGTTTGAATGCCCATTAATTTGTATTGATCGGCACCTTTTGCAGTTAAAAGAATTACAGGGACAGTGGCAGTCAGGTTATTTGCTTTCACTTTTTTACACAATTCAAACCCGTCCATTTCGGGCATCATTACGTCCGAAATAATCAGGTCAGGAATTAATTCAAGAGCCTTTGCGAATCCTTCTTTGCCATTAAGAGCCGATTCAACACAATAGAAAGGCTCTAGCAGGTTCACCAAATATTGGTTAACATCGGGGTTGTCTTCAATAATTAAAATGCACAAATCAGAAGCGATTTTCTTTTTCTTTCGTGAGGGTAGGAATCGATTCAGTGTGGACTCTTCCCTAACAAAAGTGTTGCTTTCCGCGTCATTTGCAAAAAGCTGTTCCGGTTTTAAATGGTCTTTCCCCTTTTTGAGCTTTAGTCTGAATTCGGTTCCTTTTCCCAATTCACTATCGACTTCAATAATTCCCTTGTGCAGCTCAACCAGATATTTAACCAAAGCCAATCCAATTCCAGTACTGCCAATGTTTTCGCCGTTGTCAACCTGATAAAAACGCTCAAAAACATGACCGATTGCTGTCGGTGGTATTCCCTTACCGCCATCAGCCACTTTTACAATCACTTCATTTTCATTATCTTCGAGCGTAATCCTTACGAATCCTGCTGTTTTATTGAATTTAAATGCGTTCGAGACCAGGTTATTGATGATCATTTCCATTTTGTCGCGATCAAACCAGACATCCTTGTTTTTCAAAGTCGAATCGATCTGAAATTTAATATCCTTGATTTTTGCCAATTCGAAAAATGGATAGCAAGCTTCTCTTACAAAATCCTCGATATTTAAATATCTGGCCACAAGTTTCAGGTTTTCCGTTTCCGCTTTTCTGAAATCGAGTAACTGATTTATCAGCTTCATCAACTGATTTGTATTTCTATAAATTACGTGCATTTTCTCAAGGGCTTCGTCCTTAATATCATAAACCTGTGCTTTCAGTATCAGTTCTTTCAGCGGAGCAAAAATTAAAGTGAGTGGCGTTCGGAATTCATGCGAGATATTGGTGAAAAACTGAAATTTCATTTCACTGACCCGCTGATCCTGTTCATGTTTTATCTTTTCAATTTCGAGATTTTTGGCCATTCGCACCTGCTTTACCGCATTCCACCGGATTATCGTTACAATCCCCAGAATTAGAATCAAATAAAAAACGATAGCATACCAGGTTTGCCAGATTGGTGGCTTGATGATAATTTTAAGCTTTCGTGGCTGTTCATTCCAGATATAATTATTGCTTGCCGACTTGATATTCAGTGTATATTCGCCGGGCTGCAGGTTATTGAAGTTTATAAAATGCCGTGTGCCAATATAATTCCAGTCATTATCAAAGTTGTCGAGTTTATAGGCATAATGATTCTTACCGGAAGCTTTAAAATCGAGTGCCGAAAATTCAATCTGAAAGTTTTTCTGTTCGTTATTAAGTGTGATTTCAGTGGAATTGTTTAATGATTTTTTCAGAATGGCACGATTGCCGTTTGCTTTTCCAATTTCAACGCGCTGGTTATACAAACTTAGATCGGTCAAAACGATGCTGTTCTTATAATCGCTTTCTACGATCTCGATCGGATTAAACGAATTTAAACCAAAAGTGCCTCCAAAATAGAGCATATTATTGAGTCCCTTGCAAAAGGAAGTTTCAGAAAAGGTGGTACTTCGAAGACCATCAATCATAGTAAAATTGTGGATATTTTCAGTTTTCAGGTTGTATTTTGAAATACCTGCATTTGTGCTGATCCAAAGGTTCTGCAAATTGTCTTCGGTGATGCCCATAATCTGGTTGCCCGACAAGCCATTCTCTTTTGTAATGTAATGCATAACAGCATTATTCCCTGTTTTTTCCTCAAGATGATATAGCCCGATTGGCGTACCGATCCATATACTTTTGTCGCTGCTTTCGTGAAGACAGAATATGATTTTAGGATCAAAATACTGAGGCAATGAAAAATAGGTATTAATATCAGTAAAAGTTTCATTATCAGGGTTAAAAATACACAAACCATCATAAGTTGCCACCCAAATCCGTTGTTTTGAATCTTTTAGCAGGTAACTTACCCGATCGTTTTGCAACTGCCCGCTGGCACCATATTTTTCTGTAAAATGTCTGATATTTCCATAAGACCCGGCTTTCTTTTCAAGCAAAAAGAGGCCGCGTTGTTGTGTGCCAATGTACAACGACTGGTCGGTTTCGGTAAAGCTTACAGCCTTCATAATTGGATCAAATCTCCTGTCATTAAAAAATTCGGAACAGGAAATTAACTCAGGGATTCCATTTTTGTAACGGATAATCCCAGTGTTATAACTGGTTCCAATCCATATATTTCCCTGCCGGTCCTCATAAATAGCCCGCACGAGTTTAAAACGATCCTGATTTTTCAATGCTGTTAACGGGACTTCATGAAAGTCAACCTTATTCACCGAATAATAAAGCCCGCTTCCTTTTGTACCAACCCACAGCGTGCCCTTTTTGTCTTCCAGCACACTCATCACACATTTGTTAAGCGTTTGATCTTTGCTCAATCCCAATGTATTAAACTTCAGTTTTTCGGTTAAAAGACACACGCCAACTCCATTTGAACCAATCCACACATTGTTATTTCTGTCCTGAAAAATATCTAAAATGGTATCAAATTCATTGTTGTTTTTAAACAGGGGATTTGGATAAATCGCAATTTTTGAAAATTCGGAATTTCGGGGATTGAACTGAAAAAGACCATTGCCCCAGGTACCAATCCAGAGCAATCCATTGTTATCCTGCATTATTTTGGTAGCGCCATTGAATTGGCCAAATTCCTTTTCTTCCGCCGGATTTAAACTGAAGGATTGCGACGACCTGTTCTTCAAATCGAACTTCATCAACCTGCTCTTCTCACTGTTATGCAATATCCATAGTACCTGATGGTCTCTATCCTCAATAATACCCGGAATCATGTCGTTGACAGTTGAAAAATCCGATCGTTTAAATGAATCTGCATCAGGGTCATATTCAAATAAACCATTATTGGTTCCCACCCAAACTTTTCCATCGGATGATTTAATGACCACATTAATGGTAGCTGCTAAATTATACGTTTTCCCCTGCCCTGTTTCCTGATTGTATTTTAGCAAACCGCCATTCCATGTTCCTATCCACATGTCGCCATCACTGTCTTCAAAAAAAGAAATAACCCTTTTGTCGGGCAATATATTTTGGGCGGATGGCCCCTTGAAAGGCATGTTTAGAAACTTACCGGTTACCGGATTATACCGGCTGATTCCATTCGATTTTGTTCCAATCCAGATAATCCCCTTACTGTCTTTGTATATTTTTTCAATTGAAGTATTCACCAAACTGCTTGAATCACCCGGAACCTGATCAAATACCAGAAATTCGTATCCATCGTATCGGTTCAAACCACTGCGTGTGCCAAACCACATGAAACCTTCGTTATCCTGAAGGATTGAAGTCACCTCGTTCTGCGACAAACCTTCTTCTGTACGAAGGTATCGCAACGACATGTTATCAGGTTGAGCATTTGCCCAACACGTCATCAAAGCAGAAATTATTAAAAACCCAATTTTGATGGATAAACGCGACATAAAAGGAATGATCTAAAGATTTTCGCAGACAGCTAACGACTTGCTATTTAATCACCGTTGGCGAATCAAATGTGAAAATTTCAGATGGTGTACGGGCATTTGCCATCAGTTCTAACAGTTCTTTAACCACTTCCGGATGTTGAGCTGCAACATTGTTATTTTCACCCAAGTCAGTATTTAAATCATATAATTCCGTGGTAATTTTATCGGCTTTCAGCACCTGATAGCGAACCAGTTTCCAGTTGTTTTTCCTGATTGCCTGACGCCCCCCCAATTCATGGAACTCCCAATATAAATAATCATGAATTTTTTGTTCTTTTTTTCCCAACAAAGTTGGAAGAAAGGAAATGCCATCAATGTTTTCGGGTGATTTTACCCCAGCCAATTCAGCAATAGTTGGCATCACATCCCAAAAAGCCGAGATCAGATCCGACTTTGTATTTGCTTTTATTTTACCTGGCCACCACGCTATCATTGGTTCCCTGATTCCGCCTTCATATAAATCGCGTTTATAGCCTCGCAAAGGTCCATTACTGTCAAAATAATCAGGGTCTGCTCCACCTTCCTGGTGAGGCCCGTTATCTGAACTGAATATGACAACCGTATTTTTATCCAGGCCCAATTCTTTCAGCTTGTCCATAACTTCGCCCACCTGTTTGTCGAGCAAAGTGACCATTGCGGCAAATGCTGCATGACCCTCCGTTTGTGTACCATAAGAACCTTCCCTGAATCCTTTATCGCCGGGTTCTGCGCCTTTAAAACTTTTCTCGGGCATCAGTTTCCCCTGAAATTCTTTCATGTTTTCTTCGGGCAAAAGCAATTCGGCATGAGGAATGACATTCGGATAAAAAAGGAAAAAAGGTTTGTCTTTATTTTTTTCGATAAATTGTAATGCCCGCTGGTGAATTAATTCGGGAGCATACGTTCCAAACTGATCGCCGCTGTTTCCGTCCAAAATAATTTTTTCCTGATTGTCCCACAAATGCGATGGATAATAATTGTGCGCAATCCGCTGGCAATTGTAGCCATAAAACTCATCGAATCCCTGCATGTTGGCATCGCCTTCGGAGCCGGGATAGCCCAGTCCCCATTTGCCAAAACCTCCAGTAACATAACCGGCTTCCTTCAGCATTTCAGCAACTGTGAATGTTGCTGCCGGCATTGGCCACTGTCCTTCGGGTTTCCACTCTTTGTTTCCACGAATGGGTGTGTGACCTGTAGTCAGTCCGGTCATCAGCGAAGAGCGCGAAGGCGCACAAACGGTGCACCCTGCATAATGCTGGGTGAAAATCATCCCTTCACGAGCCATTCGGTCGAGGTTGGGTGTCTGAAAACGTTTCTGGCCGAGAAAACTCAAATCGCCATAGCCAAGGTCGTCGGCCAGTATATAAACGATGTTTGGTTTTTGGACAGTAGTAGTTTCCTGATTTTGAGTTTTTCCGCCTCCGGAGCAGGTTGAAAGAGCGGTTGCAAAAGCAAGCGATGGGATAATAATTTTATAAACTGACATCTTTAGTATTTTTATTGATTTATGTCGATTCTATTTGAAATTTGAATTAGTTATAACGAATATTGCTTCTTGTCGATTGTTATGATGAAAGCAGTTTTACTAGGCTTTCATTTTCTCCGGATCTTGTCTTGAATCAAAAATATCGGTAATGTAAATATACTCACCTTCAACTCTGTAAATTATTTTGTAATGTCCTTCGACTAAACGTCGGTGTCCAAGCTTTAAACTTTCTAATAAGGGTTCTTTTTGCCCTTTTTGAGGTTGAAGAAGTAAAGTGTCTGCCTTATCCAAAATTCGATTTCGGATTTTCAGTAATTTTTCATAAGAGACACGAGGAGCTATAAATTCAAGCGCTTCTTCCAGGCTAACGATTGACTGTTCAGTATAAACAAGCTTCATTTTCAGATCGCTCTATTCGTTTTCTGCTCAATTTCGGATCTGGAAAATACCTTCATTGATTTTATATCTTTTTCAGATTTTTGAGCCCTGCTGATAAGCTTTGCTTTTAATACATCTTCTTTACGAAGCATTTCATAAAATTCATTAATCAAACTATCATCAATCTGATGCAAGTGACGGCGGATAAATTCTCTTTTCTCAATCAGATTCATATTTTTTCGAGCTTTAATTTTGAACAAATTTAACGATTAAACTTATATCAGATACCCGTTTTTTTAACAGTCTCAAAACTCCCGTTTTACCCATTCCAGAATCTGTTGTTCAGGTATATTGTTCATGCAGCGGAAATGTTTTTTCGGGCATTTATGGTAGCCTAGTTTCGAACAGGGACGACAAGGTAAATCTTTCACTTCAAGCATTTCAGAGCCCTCGCCCGGCAAGTAGGGATACATTCCCAGTTCGGGCGATGTGTTTCCCCAAACCGACAGTATTTTCTTGTGATAAGCAGCTGCAATATGCATCAATCCTGTATCGTTTGAGATAACCAGCTTGGCATTTTTTACCAGCGATGCCGATTGATTGATTCGCAGTTTTCCGGTAAAATCCAGCACATTTCCAACTTTCCAATCGACGATAATTGAAGCCATCGGGCGTTCGCTTTTCCCTCCCAAAAGGATAACCGGTAGCTGGGATTCAGAAATCAATCTTCGGTATTTCTCAACAGGCATCCGTTTAGTAAAATACGTCCCAGCCAAAACCAGCACCAAATAACCATTCCTGAAACGTTCGGGTAATTGTGAAATCGGAAATTCATCTTCATTAAGAATAAAATGATCCAATCCTTTCCCGTCGTTCACCACCTTAAAATGCGATAAGGTTTCCAGATTACGGTCGACAATATGACCATTGGGCATTGTATTGATCCGGAGTTTTGTAAGCAGCAATTTCCGAATATTGAGTTTGTTGAAGCTGAGCGATTTGACCTTCAAGCCTAATTTGACACGCAGGCTCCGCAGGTTGTTGTGCAGATCGATCACATAATCGAATTTCTCGGCTTTTAATAACTGAATCGTTTCTGTAAGCGAATCACCAAACAGATGAATTTTTTCGATATAGGGATTGGCTTCCAGAAGATCCAGGTTCCGTCTTTTGGTCAGATAATGTATTTCGGCCTCCGGAAATTGATTTTTCAGGCAGCGTACAACAGGCGATGTTAAAACAATGTCGCCGATAGAACTGAACCGTATGATTAGAAATTTAGTTTTCACGATAAAAAAACCCCGAAGTTGATGAACACTTCAGGGTTTAAATATAATCAGTTTATAGCATCTGTCAGCTATACCGACTCTGCCAATACAATTATTTTGTTGTCTTTATTCTCAACTACTCCTCCATCTATCTCGAAAAAAAGTACCTGTCCCGATTCTTCTTCCACTTTTATTCGTCCTTTGTCAAGGATTGAAATGATCGGAGCATGGTGGTTCAGAATCTCGAAAGATCCTTTACTTCCAGGCAATTGAACCAACTTAACTTTGCCGGAATATACTTTTTTATCGGGTGTAATAATTTCGAGTAGCATAGTTTTACAAGTTAAATCGCTATTAAATTCCCTTTAACAGTTTTTCTCCCTTTTCTATGGCCTGTTCAATGGTTCCAACAAGGTTGAATGCCGCTTCAGGATACTGATCGACTTCTCCATCCATAATCATGTTGAATCCTTTGATGGTATCTTCGATAGAAACCAGCTGACCTTTGAGACCTGTAAATTGCTGTGCAACAAAGAATGGTTGCGAGAGGAAACGCTGAACACGGCGGGCGCGGTGGACAATCAGTTTGTCGTCTTCCGAAAGCTCATCCATTCCAAGGATTGCGATAATGTCAAGCAACTCTTTGTATCGCTGCAAAATCTGGATAACCCGCTGGGCACAATCGTAATGTGCATCGCCCACCACTTCGCGGGTGAGGATTCTGGAAGTTGAATCCAGTGGGTCAACTGCCGGATAAATACCCAATTCAGAAATTTTACGACTCAGCACCGTGGTTGCATCGAGGTGAGCAAAAGTGGTTGCAGGAGCCGGGTCGGTCAAGTCATCAGCCGGAACATAAACTGCCTGAACTGAAGTGATTGAACCGTTTTTTGTGGAGGTGATTCGTTCCTGCATGATACCCATTTCAGTCGCCAAAGTTGGCTGGTATCCTACTGCAGATGGCATACGTCCGAGCAATGCCGAAACTTCGGAACCTGCCTGCGTAAAACGGAAAACATTGTCGACAAAGAAAAGAATATCGCGGCCTTTGCCTGTAGAACCATCGCCATCGCGCAAGCTCTCGGCAATTGTCAAACCCGACAAAGCTACCCGGGCACGAGCGCCGGGAGGTTCGTTCATTTGGCCAAATACAAGTGCAAGTTTCGATTTTTTGAGCGCTTCCTCATCTACTTTCGAAAGATCCCAATTACCTTCTTCCATTGATTTTTTAAATTCTTCGCCATAATCAACAATATTTGCCTCAATCATTTCGCGAAGCAAATCGTTTCCCTCGCGGGTACGTTCACCCACACCGGCAAATACCGACAATCCGCTATGCGCCAATGCTATGTTGTTTATCAATTCCTGAATAAGCACTGTTTTTCCAACACCGGCACCAC
Source organism: Bacteroidota bacterium (assembly GCA_023251435.1). Lineage (GTDB taxonomy): Bacteria > Bacteroidota > Bacteroidia > Bacteroidales > Prolixibacteraceae > Aquipluma. Next base: position 77,702 of record JAHEYU010000006.1, on the reverse strand, counting down.
CAAACAAACCGATTTTACCTCCTTTTGCATAAGGTTCAATCAGGTCGATTACTTTAATCCCGGTAAGAAGCATTTCTGTTTCAGTCGTTAAGTCTTCGTAGAGAGGTGGTTCATTATGAATGCTGAACCCGTTTTTAGGGAGTTTAACCATCCCGTCAACAGGATCGCCGGTTACATTGAGCAGGCGCCCTAAGGCAATTTCGCCTTTTGGCATCGTAATTGGCTTGCCGGTTGCAATCACGTCCATTCCCCGACGGAATCCATCGGTAGAATCCATGGCGATGGCGCGGATCGTATTTTCACCAATGTGTTGTTCACATTCGAGCACGAGGTTGTCCTGTCCTTCGCGTACAACTTCCAGTGCATCATAAATCTGTGGAAGAGCGCCATCTTCCTGATCGAAACTGATGTCGATCACCGGTCCGATTACCTGTACAATTTTTCCAATATTTTGAGCCATGTTCTGTGTTTTTATGCTGTAAAGCGGGAAATTACAAAAAATGAGACTATCCTTTTATTTTGCTGAATTAAAAAACGAATTTAATCAATTTATATCTTTTAATGATCCCTATTCATGATCATATTGGCCAAAAGGAGCAGTTCTGATTTCGTTTCGTTTGCCAGTTCAATTTCAGTACAAACATTAATTGCCGACTGGAAAAAATCTTCAATACAAATTTGAGTTATCTCTTTAATATTCAATTTTGTGTAGATTGATCTGACAGCCTCAATTTTCTCCTGAACGTCGAATTCCTTTTTACCAATCCAATCTAAAAGTTCCTTTTTTGTATGGTCGTCTGATAATTCAAGTGCTTTTAACAGAAGAAAAGTCTTTTTGTTCGAGACAATATCGCCACCAATTTTCTTTCCGAATTTTTCCTGATCTGCAAAAACGTCGAGCAAATCGTCCTGAAGCTGGAAGGCAATTCCAAGATCGAGGCCAAAAACATATAACAGATCGGCAATCCTCTCCGAAGCATTGGCAGCCAATGCCCCCATTTTAAGGCTGCATGCAAGCAATACAGCTGTTTTAAGCCTGATCATGTTCAAATATTCAGGAATCGAAACATCCATTCTGGATTCAAAATCCATGTCGAACTGCTGACCTTCACAAACTTCAAGCGCTGTTTGCGAAAACAGTCTGATCATATTCGAGAGGTTTTGGGTTTCGCATTTTTGCAAATAGTTGTATGCCATTATCGACATTGCATCGCCCGAAAGAATTGCAATATTCTCGTTGTATTTTTTATGAACCGACTGTGAGTTCCGGCGCATATCAGCCTTGTCCATAATATCGTCGTGCAGGAGAGTGAAATTATGAAAAACTTCTACCGCAAGAGCTGCAGGCATGGCATTGGCAATATCTTCGGCAAACAGGTTGCAAGCCAGAAGAACCATCACCGGGCGAAGTCTTTTTCCACCCATGGAAAGTGTATATCCTATTGGTTCGTAAAGATTTCCGGGTTCAGTATTGTTTAACCGCAGTATTTCCCGGTTTATTTCTTCAGAAACAAGCTTTTCTAACTCTTTAATTGTATGCATAGATATTATCAGGAAGGAAATTATATCCGATTGTATAATAGTCTGTTAAGGAGTTCGTCCTTGAATTTTGGTGAAACCGGTAACAATGTTTTATCCAGCATTTCAATAACTCCGCCATCTGTTTTTAAGTATCGGTTTACATTACGGAGGCTAATCAGGTGTGAACGATGAATTCTGAAGAACCCATGGTGTATCAGCAAATTGTCGAATTCGAGCAATGTTCGGCTAACAAGCACCGATTTACCGTCGGAAAAGAAAATACGCGAATAGTTTCTTTCTCCTTCGCACCTGACAATGTCTTTTACTTTAACTATTGTGAATCCGTTTATTTCAGGAAGGGCAATGGTTGCTTCATCTTCATTATTTAAGGTGAGGTTCCTTTTTAGCACTTCTACCCGTTGTTTTTGTTGAGATGCAGGGATTTCGTTGATCCGACTGATAGTTGCCTGCACGTTTTCGATCAAAACAGGTTTTACAATGTAATCGAAAGCCGAATATTTGAATGCAGTGATGGCATAATCGCTGTAAGAAGTTGTAAACACAACTTTAAAATTTACTTCCTGAAGTTGTTCTAATAACCGGAATCCTGTTCCATCAGGCATTTCAATATCCAGAAAAACCAAATCCGGATCAACCTCCTGAATTAGCTGTAAACCAGAGGCTACAGAGTCTGCTTCGCCCCTAATTTTTATTGTATCGAAATGTTGTTCAAGTATGCGTCTTAATCCCCGACGGGCCAGTTGATCGTCATCAATTATTACCGTTTGATACATCTGTATTTGGGTTCTGATAATTTTTTTAAAAATAATACAATTGATTGGACTTCCCTAAATAGTTTAATAAAATTTATTTTGACGATAACAGATATTCGTTTTTTTCTTCAGCACAAATCTGCCGAATATTTGTTTATATGCATAATTTTGTAGCCAAAGAAATCATATATGGCAGTAATTCTTATTATTGAAACCTCTACAGAAGTTTGCAGTGTTGCACTAACAGTTGACGGGAAACTGGTTGATCTGGCAGAATCGAAAGAAGGACAAAATCATGCCCGGCTGGTAACAGTTTTTGCGGAAGAGCTGATGGAAAGGAATAACATTAAACCTGAAGAACTGGTGGCTGTTGCCGTGAGTAAAGGTCCCGGGTCATACACCGGTCTGCGGATTGGCGTATCTACCGCCAAAGGGATATGTTATGCACGTCATATCCCACTAATTGCCATCGGAACGCTGGAGGCCATGACCCAACACGTGATGAATAACCGAACCCTTTACAATATTCCGGAGGAGAAGCCAACTTTGTTTTGTCCAATGATCGATGCCCGAAGGATGGAAGTATTTTCGATGCTTTTTAACGATGATGGTTCGGTATTAAACCCCATAACAGCTACGATTGTTGGTGAGGATTTTCTGGCTGAAGAGCTCACCGAAAAGCAGGTTGTATTTTTCGGTAATGGATCGGAAAAATGCAGCAAAGTGCTAACTTCATCCAATGCTATATTTATTAGCCATTTAGATGCATCAGCAAAATATATGTGCGGGTTGGCCTGGAAATTGTATAACAAAAACCAGTTTGAAGACGTTGCTTACTTTGAACCTTTTTATTTAAAGGACTTTATTGCCACAGTTTCGAAGAAAAACCTGCCAGGATGAGAATTTCAATAATATTTTGCCTGATATTTATATTTATCCTGAAGATAAATGCCCAGCCCATTGAAGAAATGGAATACACCCTTCGCTTTGGATTCATTCATGGAGGGAAGGCTACTGTTATGGCGCAAAATGAAAAAATAAATAAAAAACCGGTCATTCATTACCATGTAAGAGGAAGAACCACCGGACTCGTTGATAAAATTTATGAGGTGAACGATGTTTACGAAAGCTGGGTAAACCCCCAGACTTATCTTCCGGTTAAATCGGTTCGCTCAGTAAAAGAACAAAAGTACCGGTTTTACGACGAGGTATATTACGATCATGTGAACGATTCGTTATTCAGTTTAAAATCGGGCAGGAAAAAAGTTCCCGATAATATAAACGATCTCGTAAGTGTCTTCTTTTACATCAGACAGAACCAATATTTCGATCATTTATTGAATGGTAAAAATTTTGAGATCCCGGTATATCACGGCGATGACTTATTCATAATGCATCTGGAATATATTGGTATAGAAACCATTGAGACAAACATAGGCAAAAAAGAGTGTTATGTGGTTTCGCCAAAAGTTCCCAAAGGGAAACTCTTTAAAAGTTCCGACGATTTAAGGATATACATTACCAAAGATGCGAACCGTTTGCCCATTTACGCGGAGTTTAATTTACTGGTAGGCGCGCTAAAATGTGAATTGATTTCGTATAAATTAAATGGGGTAAATCAACTGGCCAGACAATAATATGTTGATAGTGAAATATTTAAAAATAATTGCTGAAAAATTTCGATTCAGCAATATTTCTTTATTTTTGCACCCGATTTGAAATTATTATAAAAATTTGATATGGCCATTACTACTGCAGATATTAAGAACGGATTGACAATAGAGTTCAACGAACAGTTGTTCCAAATTGTATCATTCCAACACGTTAAACCGGGTAAAGGTCCGGCATTCGTCAGGACTAAACTAAAAAATATTAAAACAGGTAGAACGATTGACAATACATTTTCTTCCGGAGTAAGGATTGAAGTAGTGAGGGTCGAACGTCGCCCTTATCAGTACTTATACAAGGATGAAACAGGGTTTAATTTTATGAATTCTGAAACTTTCGAGCAGATTTCTATTTTACCTGATTTGATTGACAACGCTGATTTGATGAAGGAAGGACAAATTGTTGAAATAAATGTCCATGCTGAAACCGAAACTCCGCTTACCGTTGAACTGCCTGCATTTGTTGAACTTCAGGTAACATCGACCATGGCCGGTGAAAAAGGAAATACAGCCAGTTCGAATGCACTAAAACCTGCAACACTCGAAACCGGTGCCGAAATGATGGTTCCCATGTTTATCAACGATGACGACATCATAAAAATTGATACCCGCGACCGTTGCTACTACGAACGTGTTAAAAAGTAAATATTCCGTTTGGATAAAAATATAGAAATGGCCTGCAATGCGGGTCATTTTTTTTACGCCTGATTTTCGGGAAGTGTATTATTCTGAAGCTGTTTCCGGGTATAAATATCTATCGCAACAATAACGGCAGTAAATCCCCAGAATGGAACTGAGAGTTTATCGGTATCTAAAAAGTTGTTGAGGATTCCGTGGATATAATAGGTTATTAATCCAAGCAAAGCACTCATAACGAGTGTCTTCAGCCGCTTGTCGTTAGTTCTTGTATAGGCATGAATTGCGGTGTAAACAACTACTCCAATAAGCAGTAGAAACGTGATTATTCCCATAAATCCTGATTCGGCCATTGGGCCGAGGTATTCGCTATGCGCATTTCCTCCATCGGCCGAGTTAGTGCTGATAATTGTCCGGTCGGCGGTCAGTTGGTAGGGAGCATAATTAAACATGTAAGTTCCAGGTCCCCATCCAAATACAGGTTTATCTTCGAACATTCTGATGGCGCAACTCCACCGATTAATGCGCTCAAGATTTGATGCGTCGGACGAGATGTTTGAAATCGAGGAAACGTGTTCGGTGAGATTGGCTGATGATTCGGTATCGTTTCGCTCGAGGTACATCAGTATTTGAGTCTGAAATACCAAAACCACCGAAAGCACAATCAGAAAGGTAATGAAAATGGGTTTAAACCTCAATTTCAGACGCATGATAACCCATACGCCGAAAGCAGCAATTATACTTATCCAGGCAGCTCTGGCATACGAAAGAATCAGTCCCATTAGGAGTATGCCCAGCACAACCCGGGCGATATTTTTTACGGCAGGCGAATAACTTTTGGTGAACGAAAATCCAAACAAAAAAGGCACATACATGGCAACTGCAGCACCATAAGAAGTGTGATCGTTGTATAACGGATTCACCACAAAATTTGCGGCCTGCTTGTTCCACAAACCATAACCAAGATGCCGGTAAGTTGCGTAGAAAATCACAATCAGCAATGGAATCGAATACAGCCAAACATACTTTTCAATATTTTTCCCAGATTCGAAGAGCTTTGCAGTCAGGATATAAAAACCTACAATGAACCAGATTCGAGTCAGAAAAAACTTAAAAGATACGATTGGCATTGTGCTGGTAAGTGTTGTAACCCAAATCCAGAACAAGCTTAAATAAACAACCAGTGAAACCGGATGCCACAAAATATCGCGGTCGAATTTTCCGGTGGCAAAAATTTTCATCAGAAATATGAGCAATATTCCAAAAAGCAACGGTTCGGTAGGCAAAAACATGTTAAATGCGAGTCCGGGAATTATTTCGGAAAGCGGTAGTGAGAGCGGTGTGAAAAATACAATCAGATACAATAGTTTATCAAAAGCGTATATTGCCAGCAAAACAATTCCCAAAACCAAAGGCAAGGCATTGATAATCATTGAATGCTTCTTTACCAGGAAATAAGCATTGAGCAATATAAATAATGCTGAAACAATATAAAAGAATGCAACTTTTAATCTGGCTTGGTACACAGTTTATGTGTTTTTTCTGTTTTCGATCAGCAAAATAATCAAAATAGCAACAAAAACTGCTGAAAATGTGGATAATAACAGAATAAGTGAACGAACCGGATAGGCCTTTTTATCGGCCGGAATTGGGTTTTGAACCCTTTGTCCATAGATGATTTTTTTGGTGGCATTGCTGATAGCTTCATCCAAAATCTGTTTAAGTTCGCTTCGTTGTATGACTAAAAGTTTTTGTTGCTGGTCAAGCAATACAAATTCTCCACCTTTTTCCGTGAAATTCTTAAGCCATTGCTCCAACTCTTTTCCCCCGGAGGTATTTTTTTTCTGTTCGGCTAAAACTCTCACCATTCCTTTTGTAATTTCTTCAGCCTGAGTGCTGTAGTCCACTATTTTATATTCCTTCCGCAGGAAATTTAATTTTTCTTCTACCGAATCAATTTGATGGCTAAGATTGATATAATCTTTTTTCGAAATTTGTACAACTTCTTCATATTTAAGGCGGTGCATCGATCTTACCTTCTCGTCAAGAAAAGTAATTATCGAGTCGCACATAATACTGGCTCTTTGGGGGTCGGTATCCAATACCTGAATTTCAATGGTTTCGTATTCAGTTTTCTTGAATTTGACATTGTCGTTGAATTCAGCCAACATGTAAGTCAGATATTGAGGTTCCTCCTTACTGATTTTATAAACTTCACTGAGGTTAAATGCGTCGATAACACGTAATTTAATATCCAGAGCGGTAATGATCTCAAGCATTTGTTCGCTTTGCGACTCATCACTGAATACATAGATGTTGTTGCTCGGATAAATTCTGGCAGTTGACTTGTACTTTGGCTTAATGAACAATGGAGATGAGAAAAAGACCGAGGCTCCAATGGCGCAAAGAGCTACAATAATCAGGTGTTTCCTCCATTTCCAAATTATTTCAAGAAGGTTTTCATTGTCAAAAAAGTGTGTCATAGAAAGGTCGTTTAGTCGAATTTTTAACGGAGCATTTATGTATTTATTATTACAGAAGGAATAAAATATATACTGAACTTTACTCAACAACCAAAAGGAAATAATTTTTCTTTCCTTTCTGAACCAGAATATACTTACCATCAATCAGGAAATCAGCATTTATAGGTAATTCCGGATCTGAAATTTTTTCTTTATTTATACTAAGACCGTTTCCCTGAATGGTTCTGCGAAGTTCGCCCTTCGAAGGGAATACCATTGCTTTTTCAGCCAGCAAATCCACCACTTTTATGCCGGCTGCCAGCTCTGTGCCCGAAATTTTGAATTGCGGGACACCTTCGAATACTGCAAGGAAAGTTTCTTTGTCGAGTTTGCGCAACAGCTCCGCAGTTCCCTGACCGAAAAGGATTTGCGATGCTTCAACAGCCATGTCATAATCTTCGCGCGAATGCACCATTACAGTAACTTCTTCGGCCAGACGCTTTTGCAATAATCTCAGATGCGGAGCCTCAGCGTGTTGGTTAATGAGTTCTGCAACTTCGCTTTTGGGCAGAAGCGTAAATATTTTGATGTACTTTTCGGCATCTTCGTCTGAAGTATTCAGCCAAAACTGGTAAAATTTATACGGCGAAGTTAGTTTTGGATCGAGCCAAACATTTCCCGATTCTGTTTTCCCGAATTTGGTTCCATCAGCTTTTTTAATCAGCGGACAAGTAAGCGCAAAAGCTTCGCCGCCGGTTTTTCTACGGATCAATTCGGTGCCGGTGGTAATGTTGCCCCATTGGTCCGATCCGCCCATTTGCAGCTTTACGTTTTTAGCCTGGTACAAATGCAGGAAATCGGTTCCCTGAACCAATTGATAAGTAAACTCGGTGAAGGACATTCCGGCGCTACTGTCAGAATCCAGTCGTTTCTTTACCGAATCTTTCGACATCATATAGTTTACAGTGATGTGTTTGCCAATGTCGCGGATGAAATCCAGAAATGTAAATTCTTTCATCCAGTCGTAATTATTCACCATTTCGGCAGCATTCGGAGCATCCGATTCAAAATCTAAAAACTTAGCAAGTTGCTTTTTAATACATTCCTGATTGTGGCGAAGAGTCGCCTCATCCAATAAATTTCGTTCCTGCGATTTTCCTGAAGGATCGCCGATCATTCCGGTTGCACCTCCGACTAAAGCAAAAGGTTTATGCCCTGCAATCTGGAAATGTTTTAACATCATAACTCCCACTAAATGACCAATATGAAGGGAGTCGGCAGTCGGATCGATGCCAACATAAGCTCCGGTTAATTCTTTATCGAGTTGTTCTTTGGTTCCCGGCATGATATCGTGGATCATGCCTCTCCACTTTAGTTCGTCAACAAAATTCATTTTTTATCTTTTAAAAACCCTCTTTCCTGAAAATTTGCCCAAAGATATAAAATGAATGATTGAATGATTAAATGATCGGAGTATCAGGTGATTTTTTGTGAAGGTTTTTGGTCATCCTCTGTATTCTTCCCATCAGAATCCCAAAGTTTAATAAATGGGAATAAAGTCGGAACCAATTGTTTCATTGGCGCGTAAATTTTTGATTCTGCTTTTTGTTTGGAAGGCAAAATATGTACATTTTCATCAACGCTGTCGAAAAGCAACAAGAAGATACTCAAAATCACTGCAGTTTTCAGAACACCAAAAATGATACCTGCCAACCTGTTCAGGAAACCCAGAAAAACAGCTTTTACAATTGTGTCGAGCATTTTCCCCATGATATGAACAAGGATGACGATGAGAATAAAAGTAATCACAAAAGCGATGGTGCTAAGGTGTTCAGAATAGTAGCCTGTGTTTTTTGTTATAAAACCAGCAGTAAAATCCGAAAATTTTATTCCACCCCAGATTCCAAGAACCAAGGCTGAAAGCGAGGCAAGTTCAATAATAAAGCCATTTCGAAAACCCTGAATTGCAGCAATAATGAGTAAAATACCAAGAACAAGATCAATGTAATTCATAGATTCAGTTGATTGAAAAGAGATATAAATTTCAGTAAAAGTAGAAAAATTATAATTCAGCAAACAATTTATATTTGGTGTCCGTCCGTTTACAGAATCAGCCAAAAGAGGCTATTTGTTAGGCAGCGAAGCCATATTTTTTAATAAATTTGACGGTTCAGTAAAACAATTTGTATGGCAGTTATCAATTCTATCATTAATTGGGTCAATTATAAGCGAATATACCAGATCGAGCTATTCAAAAAGCATCCGCACGAAGTTCAGCGCGAGGTTCTATTTGGGCTGTTGGGAACGGCTTCAAATACCGAATTTGGCCAGAAATATAAATTCGCGGATATACACTCCGAAAAACAATTCCGCGAACAGATTCCGGTTCAGGGTTACGACGATATTAAACCAACCGTTGAGCGAATGATGATGGGTGAAAAAAATCTTCTTTGGCCGGGAGAAACCAAATGGTTCGCAAAATCGTCGGGCACTACCCACGATAAAAGTAAATTTATACCGGTAAGCAAAGATTCTCTTGAAGGGATTCACATCCGTGGCGGGCGTGACGTACTGGCTATTTATCTTCAGAACAATCCCGAATCGGGCGTTTTATCAGGAAAATCGCTTACCCTGGGCGGAAGTCACAAAGTCAGCAATTTTAACAACAACAGCTATTACGGCGACCTTTCGGCCATTATCATCGAAAACATACCGTTCTGGACCGAATTTTACAGAACTCCCTCTACCGAAATATCGTTGCTTGAAGAGTTTGAAGAAAAAATTGAAAAAATAATTGAGCATTCACTGGGCGAAAATGTGACCTCATTTGCCGGAGTTCCATCTTGGTATCTGGTTTTACTAAAGCGCGTTTTGGAGGTGACCGGTAAAAGCAATATTCTGGAAGTTTGGCCCAATATGGAAGTATTTACTCACGGAGGCGTGAAATTTGATCCGTACCGCGAGCAATACGAAAAGCTAATTCCGAGCGATAAAATGCATTACATGGAAACTTATAATGCTTCGGAAGGTTTTTTTGGAATTCAGGACGAACCGGATAAAAAAGATATGCTCCTGATGCTTGACTACGGAATTTACTACGAATTTATTCCGATGGATCAATTCCGTGTAGATAATCCAACAGTTGTTCCACTTCAGGATGTTGAGATCGGGAAAAACTATGCAATTTTAATTTCAACCAATGGCGGCCTTTGGCGATACCTCATTGGCGATACGGTAAGATTTACATCGAAATACCCATACAAATTTGTAATTACCGGGCGAACCCGGCACTTTATTAACGCCTTTGGCGAAGAGCTGATTATCGACAATGCCGAAAAAGCATTTAAAATTGCCTGCGAACGCACCGGAGCAATTATTTCTGAATATTCGGGAGCCCCGATTTATATGAACGATAATCAGAAGGGGGCCCACGAATGGGTGATCGAATTTGAACAGCGACCCAACGATCTCGATCATTTTATCTCGCTGTTCGACGGAGCTTTAAAAACTATCAACTCTGATTACGAAGCCAAACGACATAAAAATTTAAGCCTCGAAATGCCTCATATTGTTGATGCAAAAAAAGGACTGTTTTACGAATGGATGAAAAGCAGAGGCAAAGTGGGCGGCCAAAACAAGATTCCGCGCCTGTCGAACGACCGGCAATATCTCGACCAACTAATCGAACTGAATAAATCGATGTAAACTTTTCAACATCTTCGATGATTCGACATATTAATCCGTATTTTAGATCAAATTTTTAAAAACAAAAAAGATGCATATCGCTTTAGCAGGAAACATTGGTGCCGGAAAGACAACCTTGACCGAGTTACTCTCAAAACATTACAAATGGTCAGCCCATTACGAAGATGTTGATGAAAATCCTTATCTGAACGACTTTTACGAAGACATGCAGCGATGGTCGTTCAACCTGCAAATCTATTTTCTCAACAGCCGTTTCAAACAGGTGGTCGATATCCGGAGTTCTACGAAAACTGTGATTCAGGACCGCACAATTTATGAAGACGCAGAGATTTTTGCACCCAACCTGCACGCAATGGGACTGATGTCAACCCGTGATTTCAACAATTATCACACGCTGTTTCAGATGATGACCAAATTTGTACAGGCGCCCGATTTATTAATCTATCTGAGAGCTTCAGTGCCAACTTTGGTAAACCAGATTCAGAAACGTGGTCGCGATTACGAAAACTCTATCAGGATCGATTACCTGAAACAGCTTAACGAACGTTACGAAGCCTGGGTAAACCGCTACAAAGCAGGTAAACTATTGATTATAGATGTTGACCGGATTAATTTCCAGAGCAATCCTGAAGATTTAAGTAGTGTTATTGACCGGATTGACGCACAAATTCACGGATTGTTTTAATGAAGATGAAACTAGTATTTGCAACAAACAACCCACATAAACTTCAGGAGATAAATCATTTGCTCGATGGTTCGTTTGAGCTATTGTGCCTGAAAGATATTGACTGTGATGATGAAATTCCTGAAAACCAGGATACACTCGAAGGAAATGCGGCTGAAAAGTCGTTTTACATCTGGAATAAATACCAGTTGAACTGCTTTGCCGACGATACCGGCCTGGAGATTGAAGCACTGAATGGCGAACCCGGTGTTTATTCGGCAAGGTACGCAGGGGAGCAGAGAAATGCCAACGATAATATGAACCTTGTTTTAGCAAAACTCGATAAAATAAAAAACAGAAAAGCTCGTTTTAGAACAGTCGTTTCCCTGGTGATCGACGGACATGAGATTCAATTCGAAGGAGTTGTAAACGGACATATTCTCGAAGAAAAACGCGGTACAACCGGCTTTGGGTACGATCCGATTTTTCAGCCCGACGAATCGGACCTGTGTTTTGCAGAAATGCCGATGAACGAAAAAAACAAAATAAGTCATCGGGGAAGAGCTGTTCAGAAACTAGTGGAATACCTGCTGAAACTTGAAAATAAATGATACGATACCTGTTACTTGCCGGTTTGTTCTTAATTAATGTGGTCACCGTTTGGTCGCAACCTGCCATTGGCGAATGGACCGATTATCAGTCGTATGCCCGGGCAAAAAATGTAGCCGATACCGGCGATAAAGTTTACTGCGTTACAGAAGGTGGCATGTTTTCATATAACAAAACCGATAATAGTATTCAGAAAATGTCTGGGATTAATGGTCTTTCCGACGTTGGTATCCAGCGGCTTGCATACAGCAAGGCGAATAATTTGCTTTTGGTTGCTTATCAAAATGCCAACATCGATTTAATAATTGACAACAATATTTTTAACCTTTCCGACATCAAACGCAAACAAATACCTGCCGATAAAACCATCAACAATGTATTGTTCTCCGGAAAACTTGCTTATCTGTCGTGCGGATTCGGGATTGTTGTGGTTAACCTCGAACGAAAAGAAATTAAGGACACCTATTTCATCGGCAAAGAAGGCGCATATATGAATGTTCAGGATATGGCAACCGATGGTACTTATTTATACGCAGCAACTACCAATGGAATATTCAGGGCAATGTCTTCGGAACCCAATCTTCAGAATTACAACAACTGGAGCCGGTTAACTGATATTCCAAGATCTGACAAAAAATTCAGTAAAATAGAATTCTTCAAAGGCAAAATAATTGCCAATTACACGACCGACAATGATGCCTGGGCGCTTGACGAAATGTATCAGTTAAACGAAAATGGCTGGACACGTTTTCTTCCTGAAATTCGCTATGTGTCAGATATGACATCGACCGAAAATTTCATCGTTTTTTCGAGCAGGGAAGAAGTACTCGTGTATGACAGTAAATTTGAATTGGTAAAATATGTTCCGAAGTTTTTATTTTCAGGAAATAAAGTTGACAGTCTTCTGGCTGGGAGCGCTGTTTTAGACGATCAGAATGTACTCTGGGTGGCCGATCGAAACAACGGATTAATCAAAGTAGGTACTCAAACTGAAAGAATTCTTCCGGAAGGGCCGGTTGACAACAAAATATTTTCGATGTCCATGAATGGCAATGACCTTTGGATTACATCAGGTGGAAGGGATAATGCCTGGGATAATTTATGGGTAGAACCTAAATTTCAGCTTAACCGCGAGGGAAATTGGTCGGTGTTCGACAAAAAGAGTTTCCCGGCTGCAAACAACTTTAAGGACATCGTTTGCATTGCAGTCGATCCAAATAATCCGGATCATGTGTTTGCCGGATCGTGGGGCGGCGGAGTGCTTGAGTTTAATGCCGGTAAATTTGTGAAACGATACGATAATTTCAACAGCAGCCTGCAAACCCAGCTACCCAATCTTCCTTCGGCGCCTTATGTCCGTATTGGAGGAATGGATTTTGATTCCAAGGGAAACCTTTGGGTAACCAACACAGGTGTAGCCAATGTTCTCTCATCATTCCAAACCGACGGAAAATGGAAGTCTTATGAATTAAGCGGAATCGCCAATAAATATTCAATCGGGAAAGTGGTTGTTACCCAAAACGACGATAAATGGGTGGTAGTTCCCCGCGGACACGACTTGTATGTTCTGAACAGCACCAACGACCAGTCGAAGCAACAAAAAGTAACTGCTTATTTTACCAATGGCAAGGAAGAACTTTACACCGAAATGAGCAATGTTTTTGCATTGGCCGAAGATAAAAAAGGTCAGATATGGGTAGGCACTTCCACTGGGGTCGCTGTTTTCAGTAATCCCGAAAGAATATGGGAAGATGGCCGGATGTATGCATCCAGACCCGGATTAAACCTGAATGACGGGATATTCCATCCGCTGCTCGAACAGGAAACGATTACAGCTATCGCTGTTGACGGGGCAAACCGTAAATGGTTCGGCACAAAAAATTCGGGCATATTTTTAATTTCCGAAGATGGCGAAACCGAGCTTGAACATTTTAATACGGAGAACAGTCCGTTACCCGCCAATGATATTAATGATATTGCGATTAACCAGAAAACAGGGGAGGTATTTATCGGGACCGGAGCCGGGTTGATTTCATACATGGGCATGGCCACCGAACCTACCGAAGAATACACCGACGTGTACGTTTATCCAAATCCGGTGCGGGAAACTTATAACGGACCAATAGTTGTGAAGGGCCTTGTTGATGAGACCGATGTGAAAATTACAGATATCAGCGGAAATTTGGTAAACAAAACGACTTCGTTGGGCGGACAGGCAATCTGGGATGGGAAAAACCTCAACGGAAACCGATGCAAAACCGGCGTATATCTGGTTTTCATGACCGATGCTTCAGGAGATAAAACGATGGTGACCAAACTTTTATTTATTCATTAATACCGCAAACCAGTGCTCGAAAAAACACGGGGCATTTTTCTTCATTCAGTAAAATACTCCGAAACAAGTATGATAGCCGTTATTTATACTGAAGTTTTCGGACGCCGTTCGTTTGTTATCAATGGGGCAAGGAGTAAAAAATCTGCGGTTAAAGCGGTTGCATTTCAGCCACTTTATTTACTCGATCTGGAAGTTTATTTTAAAGAAGGCCGAGACATTCACCGGTTAAAAGACGTCAGGATTTCGAATCCGTATTCTACCATTCCATTTGATATCCGTAAAAGTTCGCAGGTAATTTTTCTGTCCGAAGTACTTTACAAATGCTTAAAAGAAGAAGAGCCCAATCCCGGTCTGTTCAACTTTATATTTAATTCATTGAGTTATCTCGATTTGACGGATCATGGAATAAGTAACTTTCATGTTTGGTTTTTATTTAAACTGACTCATTTTTTGGGTATTTATCCGAACAATGACAATGCACTCATCAGTAATTTTTTTGATTTGCAAAAAGCCCGTTTTGTGAGTCACGAACCGATACATAATCAATTCACCGACAAGCATGTAACCATTCTATTTTCACGTCTCTTTGAAGTGGATTATGCTTCGCTCGACAAGTTGGAATACACACAAAATGACCGGCGGATAGTACTCGAAAAACTTCTGGAATATTACCACATACATTTCGATAATATGGGAGAAATAAAATCGCTGGGCGTCTTACAGGAAGTATTAAGATAAACCGTGTAATAAATAATTCAGTATATTTGAATTCAAACTCAACTCGGATGTATGCGAGTGGCTTATTTTTTTAACTTTGTTGACCAATAGTTACACCATGTCTCAACCGAAATTTCCAAATACAAAAGGAAGTATTTTTTCCGCCATTAATAAACTGGTTACCGAAACCGGAGCGATTGACCTTTCTCTTGGGAAAACTGATTTTCAGTGTCCCGAAAAGCTGGCCGAACTGGCGGCTACTTACATTCGGTCGGGTTACAATAACTACGCGCCACACGAAGGTATCAGAGAATTACGTGAGGTAATTTCTTCAAGGGTAAAAAGCGCTTACAAGCATACTTATAATCCTGAAACAGAAATTACGATTACTGCAGGACCAATTCAGGCAATAATGACCGCAATTAGTTCTGTGGTGAAGGACGAAGACGAAGTAATTCTTTTTGAGCCAGCTTACGAATCGTATGCTCCTGCAATTGCAAGTACAGGCGCCCGTCCGGTTTACGTTGCATTGAAACAACCGAACTTTCATATCGACTGGGAAGAAGTCAGGAAAATGGTTACTTCAAAAACACGGATGATCATTCTCAATTCTCCGCACAACCCTACAGGTTCAGTTCTTGCAGAAACCGATTTCGTTCAATTACAGAAACTGATAAACGGAACCAACATCGTTGTGCTAAGCGATGAGGTTTTCGAAACGATCGTATTCGATAACTCGACACATCAAAGTATTGCAAAGTTCGACAAGCTGGCTGAACGAAGCTTCATTGTTTCATCATTCGGGCCGGTTTTCAACATCAATGGCTGGGGTCTGGCTTACATTCTCGGACCTGAAAAACTGATGAATGAATTCCGTCGGATTCAGCAATTCCAGATTTATAATGTGAATACTCCGCTACAGTACGCTCTTTCAGAATATTTGCTGACCGAAGACTCGAAAAAGGATATTTCGGAAATGTACCAGGGAAAACGTAACTATTTCAACAGGTTGCTCGGAGGAAGTTTGTTTAAGATTGTTCCTTCGCAGGGAAGCTACTTCGAAGTCCTTGATTATTCGGCAATTTCTGACGAATCGGACACCGATTTCACTTATCGTCTGGCAACAGACTATGGCGTGGGAGTAATTCCAATTTCGGCTTTTATGCACGAGAAAAACAAGATGAAATTAATTCGCATTTGTTTCGCAAAAAACAACGAGACTCTTGAAATAGCAGCCGAAAGATTACGATCGGTTCCCTGTTTAAAATAAAGAATACTTCAACAGTAATAAAAACCGGATAAAGGCTGAAAAGGTCTTTATCCGGTTTTTTGTTGTTTCAAAGGATCGACCCAAAAAATCATTTATACCGATTGAATAAATATAACAGTCCAATCTTCGCAAACTCGATTTGCCTTAACATTTCTATTCATCGGCATTATACCAGATGGGTCTTTGGACTGATTTGGAATTGCATTTAATATTACCTGCCAAAAAGCGGTTCTCCGGAAATCCCCTTATTGGAGAAAATATACAACATCTGGGCGCAAATTAGTCTCTCGCCATTGAAAAGACCGGAACACAACAAGTGCACCATAAAATGCTATAAGAAACTATTTAATACATACTGAATATGAGTATTATAGACTAGATTGAGCAATTTAAAAATGAATTTTCGAATTTTCTATTAATGTGAAATAATATTCTTAATTTTATATAGAGTTGACATCGTGATTATTTTTTTTGTACATATATACACTGATACATATATAGTTACAAACGCAATTAAAAAAATATGAACATGAGCTCAAAAAAAGTATTGGCTGTTTTATCCGAATACGGATATTGGGGAATTGAACTGGTAGGTCCCCTGAATAAACTGGAAGCCGCCGGCTATACAGTCGAGTTTATGACGCCCAATGGAAAACCGGCAGATGCGCTGCCGCCAAGTTACGATCCGGCATACATCGACCCTCCCCTTGGAGTATGCGTTACCACTGCCCAACACGAAAAAGATGTAGTGGAATTTACGGCAAAAAACCGCACTGCAAATCCTCTTAGTTTAAAGTCTTTTATTCCTGAACGCCCTTATCATTCGGCTCCCGATTTTTTGCGCAAATTGGAAGCGTACTATGTGAAAGTAAAAGAGTCGGTTCAGAAATTAACCTCCGAATATGATGCATTATTGCTGGTTGGAGGCAGTGGCCCAATTGTCGATATGGTGAACAATCAAAGTTTACATGAATTGATTCTTGGATTCTACCATAAAAACCTGCCCATTGCCGGTATTTGTTATGGTGTTGCTCCCCTTGCTTTTGCCCGCGATTTTAACGAACGGAAAAGCATCATTCGCGGCAAACATGTAACAGGGCATTGCATCGAATACGATTACCACGATGGAACAGGCTTCCTGCATACTGACTTCAATATTGGACCTCCACCCTATGTTCTGGAATATGTTTTAACCGATGCTGTCGGACCCGAAGGGCAATACCACGGAAATTTCGGTAAGGAAACTTCCGTAATTCTTGATTATCCTTTCCTTACTGCACGCTCGTTACAATGCTCTTATGAGTTTGGCGAAGTTTTCGTTCAAATGCTGGATAAAGGAATGAAACGCTATGGCTGGTAAAACAGGGAACCATAAAATAATAGAACAATTTCTTGCTGACGGAATGAATATCATGTTCGGAAATCCGGGAACCGTGGAACAAGGTTTTCTGGATGTGATGGCTGAATATCCCGACATGAAATATATTCTTACCCTTCAGGAAAGTATAGCTGTACTGACTGCCGACGGATATGCCCGCTCGACACAAAAACCCACACTTGTGCAATTGCACAGTTCACCCGGAATCGGTAATGCTGTCGGAGCTTTGTACCAGGCAAAACGGGGGCATTCCCCGCTTGTTGTTATTGGCGGCGATGCCGGGGTGAAATACATGAACATGGATGCACAAATGGCCAACGATCTGGTGGCCATGATGGCTCCGGTCACCAAATATTCAACCCTTGTAACCGAACCGAAGAATCTGTTAAGAACACTTCGCCGGGCAATTAAAATTGCAGCCACTCCCCCGATGGGTCCCGTTTATGTTTGTCTCCCTATGGACATTTTAGATGCAATAAATGACGAGGAAATTATACCGACATTCATTCCGTCAACAAGGGTAGTGCCTGAAGAAAGCATCATTCAGGAAACTGCGAAAATCCTGGCAGCAGCAACAAAACCAATCATTTTTATTGGCGATGGAGTTGCATATTCAGGAGCAACCAATGAATTAACGCATGTTGCTGAAATACTGGGAGCCGAAGTTTATGGCGTTGACTTTGGAGACTTTTTGATGGACACCACTCACCCACTCTATCAGGGAACCACCGGGCACATGTTCGGATCGGCTAGTTTGCCAATCACACAAAAAGGAGATGCAAACCTTATTGTTGGAACCTACATGCTTCCCGAAGTTTTTCCTGAATTGGGAGATGTTTTTGCCAAAGATGCCAAAGTGATTCATTTTGATTTGAATGCTTATGAAATCGCCAAAAACCATCGGGTTGACATTGGTGCTGTTTGCGATCCAAAATTGACCCTGAAAGCGCTTGCCGTAGCGCTCGAAAAGTCAATGACTACGGAACAAAAAGATGCAGCTACAAAAAGGATTGAAACCCTTAAACTTCAAAAGGAAAAAAATAATTCAGCTGGAATTGAAGCGGACAAAAAATTGATGGGAAAAGAACCTTTGCAAATGGCTGATTTTGCTGAACTATTGGCAAAAAAGATTCCGCCGGATACAATCATTTTCGACGAAGCATTGACAAACTCGCCCCCGATTACCCGGTATATTCCACCCAAATCGCCCGGTTCCTATTTCGTAACCCGTGGTGGTTCGCTGGGCGTGGGCATTCCCGGAGCAATGGGCATTAAATTACATCAACCGGATAAAACCGTTATCGGATTTACCGGCGACGGCGGTTCAATGTACACTATTCAGGCATTGTGGTTGACAGTGAGACATTCCATAGGAGCAAAATTTATCGTATGCAATAATTCGTCCTATCGCCTGCTGCAACTAAATATCGACCAATACTGGAAAGAAAGGGAAGTGCAAAAACACGGGTTCCCGCTAAGTTTCGATTTATCGCACCCGGCGTTGCACTTCGATCAGATTGCAAAATCAATGGGAGTGGATGCCGTACGCGTTGAAAAAGCGGAAGATATTGAACCTGCAATTGAAAGAATGCTGGCCAACGACAAACCGTTTTTAATTGACTTGGTACTCGAAGGAAATGTACACCCGGAATTAATTAAAGTAAAATGCTGAAAACAACCCAAACCAATAAACTATGCATGACTTTAAACCCAAAATCCACAAATACGAAGCTACCATTGGAAACTTCTTTGTAAATGCCTTTTTAATTGAATCGGAAAATGGCGTAATCGCTGTTGATTCAACGCTGGCAATTCCCTCAACAAACGATCTGCGGGAAATCATTCAAAATAAAATAAAGAAAGACCTGATCGGAGTGCTTCTCACCCATGGTCATCCCGACCATTATACTGGTGTTGCCGAACTGATCAAAGGTTATGGCGACATTCCGGTAATTGCAACACAGGGCGCTTTAAATCAATGTCTGGCCCGCGACGAAGAGGAAGGCGGATATCTTGGAAGCGATCAGGCTTTTGGCGCCTTGTATCCAAAAGAACGGGTATTTCCTAATCAATTGGTAAAAAGTGGCGATACCGTTACCCTTGATAATCTTTCGTTTACCATCGAGAATTTAGGCGCATGTGAATCAGACGATGATTCCTTATGGTCGATGAAAATTGACAATTCGTTGCATGTGTTCAGCGGCGATATTGTTTACAACCACATGCACACTTTCTTCAGAGATGGGCATGTGAGCAACTGGTTAAAACAGCTTGACTACTGCATCTCAAAATTTGATACCAATACCATTTTCCATGCCGGACATGGCGAAGAAATGGGAATCGAAATGCTCTATTGGAAAAGGGGATACATTCAGGCTTTTCTACGGAAACTAAAAGACCTGCTGGGCGATAAGCCAACGCTTTCTCCTGAAGAACAACAGCTACTTTTCAATACCTTGAAATCCTATTTGCCAAACGAAAAATTACTTTTTTTAACCGGCTGGCAATTTGATGACATGGTTACTGCAGTAAAAAATGACGGCGTTTTATAACCAAAAATCAATTGAAATGAACAGGAAAATACTCTGTATAGCATCGAATTACGGCTTGTGGGCCGAAGAACTTCAAGCTCCCTGGGATGCACTTAAAAATGCAGGTTTTGAACTTACACTCGCCACCAAATTCGGGAAAACACCACTCCCGATGGTAATCAGCATGGATGCTGAAATGATTGACCCCAAACAAAACTACAAGGTAAATCCTCCTGAAGTTGTTAATCGGGTGAATGAACTTCTGCAAAACGGAGAATGGGACAATCCAATCAAAATTGAAGAAGCAAACATGAATGATTTTGACGCGATTGTGATGGTTGGCGGGCCCGGATCTCCTTTGGATATTACCGGAAATCCGTTTGTACACCGGTTATTGTTAGAGGCTTTTAGATCAAATAAAGTTATCGGAGCAATTTGCTACACCATGGCTGCACTCGCACAAACGCGCAATCCTGAAAACAATAACAAAAGTATTATCTGGGGTAAAAAAGTCTGTGCCCATCCACATGCATGGGATTTTGATTCGGATCTGTCGTACGATCTGGTGAACACAACTTCCGCAAATAAAGGAACCGACCTTGTTACACAGGGGTTTGTTTTTCCATTGCAGTACCTGGTGGAAGATGCTGCCGGGCCAAACGGAACGGTGCTCGCCGATGAAACCGCGAACCGTGAAAAACCATGCGTTGCTTACGATTTTCCCTTCGTTACTGCATTATCGGTTGAATCATCAATGGCTTATGGGAAATTACTGGTTGAAGTTTTATCCAATTAAAACAAATCAGAATGGGAACCACATTAACCACCTTAGAGGTAAAAGAATTGGCCTATTACTGGTTTAAAAAACTTACCGAACATGCTCCTGCTGAAGAATTGCTCGAACTGATAAGTTCCGACGATGATTTATTGATTGAATTCCCCGGCAGCCCGATAAAAAATGCGGATGAGTTTCGGGCCTGGCTCCACAATGTCACCCACACATTTTTTGACCAGCAGCACATCATTCAAATGCTGGATATCGCCATTGACGGCGACCATGCAAAAGTTAAGGTAATTGTAAACTGGCAGGCAAAAACATGGGAAGCCCCCGCCGCATACAGCAAATGGGAAGGATATTGCGTTCATCAGGAATGGGAAGTAAAAAAAGATACCAAGCGCAACAAAGCGGTAATTGTGAAATACAAAGTGGGTGAATTCGATTCATTCAAACGAATATCCGAAGTTCAGTAAAAACATTTTAACCCAATCGTAATGACTACAAAAGAAGTTATAGAAAAATATTTCGAGTACGTTAACTCCGGAAACTGGGATGCTTATCTCACACTTTTTGATCAGAACGTTATCATGGAAGAGCAACTGCTCGGCCATATTGAAGGTATTGAGAATGTTGCCGCAGGAATTGAAGGCCTCAGAAACAATTATGAATTCAGAAATTTTCCGCTTGAAATAATTGTCGAAGGCGACAAGGCCGTTGCATTGTGGAACATTCAATCGCCCATGGCAAACGGGAATAAACTGGATTTGAAAGGCGCAAATTATTACCGGGTGAAGGAGGGGAAAATCGTGTATTTTTCAAATTTTCACGACACATCAGTTTTTAAATAACATCTGAAAAATGAGTCTGACAGGAAAAAAAATCGGGATTCTTTTCGAAGCCGATTATTACGAAAACGAGATTTTCTACTACAAATACCGCTTCCCCGAAGAAGGTGCGGAGGTGCATTTTCTCTCGCGCCTTTGGGGTCAGGAACGGTTGACTTTTCACGGACACGAATACAAAGTTCCGATGGAATGTTGGGAATCGTTTGAAAATATGAGCGACGAAGAACTTCGGACATACAGCGCGATCATTGTTCCTTCAGGAATGGTTTCCGACCGTTTGCGCTGGACCGAAGATGTTACAAAAATTCCACCGGCAGCCGAATTCCTGAAAAGAGCATTTGCCGAAAAAAGTATCCTGAAAGGAATTATTTGTCACGGATTGTGGCTGACAGCGCCCATTTCAGAAGTAATAAAAGGACGGAAACTGGTATGCCACAACAACCTGATTGGCGATGCAAAAGCTTATGGAGCCATTTACACCAACGAAGACGTGGTGGTTGATGGCGATCTTGTAACAGGTCGTTCAGGCGGACATGCACATCTGTTCGCGAAAAAAATAATTGAAATTCTATCAAAATAACTCGAAATGGCAAACTCAACTTTTTCACACATCGGATTGGTAGCAAAAGATCCAATAAGGCTTGAAGAATTTTACACCCAATATTTTGGTTTTAGAAGAACACGTGTTTATGCGCCCGGCCCCGACCAGGTGGTGATGATAAAAAAAGACGCGATGTATTTCGAAATATTCAAAGCTACTGAAGAAAGGCCCGACCATGCACCGGTTGAGGCCGGCCCAATGTATCCCTGCTGGCGACATGTTTGTTTTGCGGTTGAAAACCTCGATGAAATGCTAAAGGAACTTGAAGATGTTGCCAAAATCACTTTGGGCCCGGCTGATATGAGTGCATTCATTCCCGGAATGAGGGTGGCCTGGCTGGCCGATCCGGAAGGAAATATCATCGAAGTGAGCGAAGGATACAAAGACGAATATTAAATCCGATTACGAAGAAAACCAACTGACACCGACAGGAATTAAACCTTCAATTCATGAACGTTTTTATACACGGCAAGCATATTTGGTGGCAAAAACCAAAGATACGGACAGATGAGAACATTGATAAAGAGCGGAAAGCCTCGTGGCTTGAGCTTTTTTACGATCTGATGTTTGTATCCATACTTGCTCAGTTATCGCATTCGCTCTTCAAACATATTTCGTGGGAAGGCTTTGGCGAGTTCATCTTTTTATTTATTCCTGCCTGGTGGATCTGGAACAGCATTACCTATTACAACGAGCGGTACGAAATGAACGATATCCGTCACCGGATATTCACCTTCCTGAACATGATTCCTTTGGCTGGAATCGCGTTTTCGGTTCATGGCGCAATGGGCGATAAAGCAAACATATTTGCCGTGTCCTACCTTATCTCGCGCATCCTGCTGATTTATTTGTGGCTTACCGCCGGAGAAACCAAGATCGGAAGAAGGCTTTCCTATCTTTTTACTTCCGGATTTTCTATTTCAGTTATCATTTGGATCGTTTCAATTTATACACCTGCACCGTATAAATTTATTTTATGGGGAACCGGCCTGCTCATCGATATGATAACGCCAATCGTAACCCTTAAGACACAGGCGCAACTGCCTAAAATCAGCACCTCCCATATTCCTGAACGGTTTGGACTGCTGGTAATTTTAACGATAGGAGAAACAGTGGTCGCCTCGGTAAACGGACTTTCCTCAGCAGATATATTTACCTGGGGAACAGCTGTTTCCTGCATATTGGGTTTGAGTATTTCATTTCTAATCTGGTGGCTGTACATCGACCATGTAATGTACCGTGTTTTTAAACGAAATGTTTGGCATATTCTGGGCTGGAGCTATTTGCATCTGCCATTGACAATTTCCATAACGGCCGTCGGATCAGGAATTCTGGCAATTTTCACTACTTCTCCGGAAAATCTTGTTCCATTGCCGGTTCACTGGTTATTGTGCGGCGCAGTTGCCTCAACCCTGCTGATAACCGGTCTGCTCGGACTTGTTTCCGAAAACGAAGACCACCACCATAAGTTAATCGTATTTCACAGGAAAAATAACCAAATGCTGTTTTCTTTCAAGGTAATAAGTGCAGCCCTGGCCATCGCTTTAGGAATTTTTGGCAGTTCATTCAATATGTTCTTACTACTTGGCCTCCTGGGTATAATTCTGGCTATTCCGGCAATACAGGGTTTGCATTTATGGATAGCATCACATTTGAAAATCAATTAAAAACTTTATAAAGGAGATAAACAATGGAAATCAATTTCACCTTTTCAGACACTATCGCCGGCTATGTTACCGATTTCAATTTAAGTGAACGCAGTTTTAAATTGAAAACATCCGACGCCCGCGAGTTCAAAGCTTTTTTAACCGACAATTGCTATGCCCGTTATGCCCGAAACCTGAATGAAGGCTATCAGGATGCTACCGGCGACATATACAAACTGTTGGCTCTGCCCCGTCAAATGGTTTTTGCATATGGCACATTTTATCCGGCCAACGAACAGTCTGAAACGATTTTTCAGGCGCAGTGGCTGGTTTTCCCGGGCAAAGGTCCCGGAATTTACAGGCACGAAGAGCCCGACTGGTGGATCAACCAAATCGATTCCATTGCACACAGCTACCTCAACTGGCAATTCAACCACCCCCTTGCGCCAATCGATTATTCAAAATACCGAACCATGCTTCATCTTGGCGGTGCGAAAAAAGGCGATTATTTACAGGAAACAGATACCATTTCGCGCTTGGTTTTTGGATTTGCTTCGGCCTACCTATTAACCGGAAAAGAGGAATTTTTGGAAGGGGCTGAAAAGGGAACCGAATACCTGCGCGACCACATGCGCTTTTACGATGCCGACGAGGATATTGTATATTGGTATCACGGGTTGAAAGTTGAAGGAGACAAGGAGACCAAATTACTCACCTCCGAATTTGGCGACGATTACGATTCCATTCCAATGTACGAGCAGATTTATGCTTTGGCCGGCCCTACACAAACCATGCGCATTACGGGCGATCCAAAAATCATGTCCGACATCGACAAAACCCTTACACTCTTTGAGAAATTCTACAAAGACAAAGAAGGCATGGGTTATTTTTCGCACATCGACCCCATTATGCTCGATCCAAGAGCAGAATCGCTGGCTCACAACCGGGCACGTAAAAACTGGAATTCGGTGGGCGACCACGCTCCTGCCTATCTGATTAACCTTTATCTGGCAACCGGCGATCCGAAACATGCCGATTTTCTGGAATACACCTTCGATACGATCACGAAATATTTCCCCGATTACGAAAACAGTCCATTCGTTCAGGAAAAATTCTTTGAAGACTGGCGTAAAGACCAAAGCTGGGGCTGGCAGCAAAACAGGGCGGTTGTCGGCCATAATCTGAAGATTGCATGGAACCTGATGAGAATGCAATCGCTGAAACCAAAAGCCGAATACATCGAATTTGCCCGGAAAATTGCAGAATTAATGCCAAAATACGGATGTGACAGACAACGTGGAGGCTGGTACGATGTAGTGGAAAGAACAAAAAAACCGGACGGCAAACATCCTGAATTTGTATGGCACGACCGGAAAGCCTGGTGGCAGCAGGAACAGGCAGTTTTGGCTTACCTGATTCTACATGGTATCCTAAAAGATGATGAATACAACAAACACGCCCGCGAAGTGGCTGCTTTCTACAACGCATTTTTCCTCGACAACGACGATGGCGGTATTTATTTCAACACACTTGCCAACGGTTTGCCTTACCTTTTGGGCAACGAACGTTTCAAGGGGAGCCACTCCATGAGCGGTTATCATAGCATGGAACTTTGCTATTTATCGGCAACATACATCAATCTGCTGATCACCAAGCAACCACTTTTCCTGTACTTTAAACCGATGCCGAACGGATTTAAAGACAATATTCTCAGGGTTTCTCCGGATATTCTCCCTCCAAACAGCGTGTTTATCGAAGAATGTTTTATCGACGACGAACCTTACGCCAAATTCGATGCAAACAACCTGACCGTTCAGTTGCCTGAAACCGAAAAACAGGTTAGAGTGAAAGTAAAAATTTCACCAAAATCGTGGTTAGATTAATTTGAACACTAAAAAGTTGAGACAATGAACGTAAATATCACTACAAACGAAGATAGTATAATCATCACGGTTGAGGGAAGCATTGACAGCAAGACTGCCGGTGATCTTCAGTCGCAAATTATGGGAACAGTCGCCGAAACGAACAATGTGCTGCTCGATCTTTCCGGTGTCAGCTATGTATCCAGCGCCGGATTAAGAGTTTTGCTGATGATTTACCGGCAAATTAAATCGAAAAACGGAAAGGTAATTCTTGTAGGAGTTTCCGAAGAAATCAGGGATGTGATGTCGATGACAGGATTCATTAATTTTTTCGAAATTACCGACTCCATCGAAAATGCACTTAACTCATTTTAAACGCCATGGCCGAATTCGATACCAGAATTGATTATTATCCAACGCATGAGTTCGAAGGAATTAAATACCGGCGGGGACACGTATTGCCATTTGGTGCAACCATGGTTCCCAACGGTGTTAATTTCTCCATTTACTCCAGCGCTTCAACCTCGTGCACACTGGTTTTGTTCGAGAAAAATGCAGAACAATCTTTTGCTGAAATTCCATTTCCGAAGGAATTTATGATCGGAAATGTCTATTCCATGATCGTTTTCGATCTCGATTATGAAACACTGGAATACGGTTACCGCATGAATGGTCCTTTCGAGCCTGAAACCGGGCATCGTTTCGACAAGGGAAAAATACTCTCCGATCCGTATGCAAAAGCCATCGGAGGTCGCGACACCTGGCTTGCGCCACCAAACTGGGACAAACTCTATCCATTCCGTTCGCGGTTGATTTTTGAAGATTTCGACTGGGAAGGCGACAAACCGCTCGAAACCCCGATTGAAGACCTGATTGTGTATGAAATGCATGTCAGGAGTTTTACCAATCATCCCAATTCAGGAGTTAAGTTTAAAGGGACTTTTACCGGACTCAAAGAGAAAATACCTTATTTACTTGAATTGGGTATCAATTGCGTTGAACTGATGCCTATTTATGAGTTCGATGAATACGAGCACAGCAAAAAAGACCCTGTAACCGGCGAATTGCTTATAAATTACTGGGGTTACAGCACGCTAAATTTCTTTGCGCCAAAGTCGGGTTACGCGGCTACCGGGAAATATGGTATGCAGGTTGACGAACTCAAAACCCTGATCAAGGAACTTCATACCAATGGCATTGAAGTTTTGCTGGATGTTGTTTTCAACCACACTGCCGAAGGCGATCACCGCGGGCCAACCATTTCGTTCAAGGGAATCGACAACAAAACGTATTACATGCTCACGCCCGAAGGTTATTATTACAACTTTTCGGGTACCGGAAACACGTTGAATTGCAACCATCCGGTAGTTCGCAGCATGGTACTCGATTGTTTGCGCTATTGGGCTTCGGAATATCACATCGACGGTTTCCGTTTCGATTTAGCTGCAATCCTTGGACGGTCGCAGGATGGAAGTCCGTTGAGCAATCCGCCCCTTTTAGAATCACTGGCTTATGATCCGGTTCTGGCAAAGTGCAAACTGATCGCCGAAGCATGGGACGCCGGTGGATTGTACCAGGTTGGATCATTTCCGTTTTATGGCCGCTGGGCAGAATGGAACGGAAAATACCGCGATACCATCCGCAAATTTCTGAAAGGAGATGAAGGTGTTGTTGGTGATTTATCGCAACGGATTCAGGGATCGCCCGATATTTACTGGGCACGGGGTGCAACTGCCGGAATCAACTTTATAACCTGTCACGATGGGTTTACCTTGTACGACATGGTTGCTTACAACCAAAAGCACAACGAAGCCAACGGCGAAAACAATCAGGACGGAAACAATGACAACGATAGCTGGAACTGTGGCTGGGAAGGCGAAACCAACGACGATTACATCAATACCCTTCGGCACAAACAAATAAAAAATGCGCTTGCAATTCTGATGGTAAGTCAGGGGGTTCCGATGATCTTGATGGGAGATGAAATGGGGCGCACCCAATACGGCAACAACAACTCCTATTGTCATGATAATGAGCTGAACTGGCTGAACTGGGAGCTGAAAGAGAAGAATGCCGACCTGTACAATTTCACAAAGCATATCATTAATTTCAGGCGCAATCACCCGGTATTCCGGAATAAAGATCATTTCAGAAATGCCGATTACATGAATACAGGTTTTCCTGATATTTCATTTCATGGCACAAAACCCTGGCAGGCTGATTGGTCTCCGTCAAGCCGTGTTTTCGCGTTTATGCTCGACGGTGGACATGCCAAAAATGGATTTGTCGGAGATGACGTTGTATACGTTGCCATGAATATGCATTGGGAATCAATTTCCTTTGAAATACCCCAATTATCTGAAGGAAAGCATTGGCATGTTTCAGTAAATACAGAAATGCCTTCGCCTTTCGATTTTCATCCCATATCGAATGAACCCCGGATTGAGGACCAGTATCATTTTATGGTTAGCGCTCGCTCGGTTATTATCTTAATTGGTAAATAAAATAAAAATGGATATCCGTAATATTACACAATGTCATTAAGTCATTCAATTGTCATTTGGTAGTCATTAAGTTGCCAGAAAATGACAATAAATGACCACAATTGACTGATGCAAATTGCCAAATAGGTATGCAAACGAACAATCATACAAATTAAACTTAAAGGAGGACACGAAATGAGCTTTTCAGTTAAATCAGAAGTTAATGAAAATGTTGCAGTAATAACAATAACAGGCGCTTTGGATTCTTCGACTGCACCACAATTGCACGAAGAAGTCCAGAAAATCATTCAGCTAAATCCAACGGAACTGGTGCTAAATGTTGAAAATCTGGATTTCATGGCATCGGCCGGATTGCGCGTAATTATTTTTGCCAAGCAGAAACTGGGTTCAGCGGTTAAACTTTTTCTGGTTAAACCTCAGGAACAGGTAGTGGAAACGCTTCGGATGACCGGTCTGTTATTCAGTGTAACCATTGTAGATAAATACCCTGAATAAAATGGACACCACCACTGAATTAAGGAAATTTAGTGCCAATTTGGATTCACTTGAACAAATCCGTGAATTTCTAACCGGTTTAGCAATTAAGCTTGGATTGGATAAAGGCAGGACCTACAAACTTTGCCTGGCTGTTGACGAGATTGCCACAAACATCATTAATTACGGCTATCTCAAATCAGGAATAACCGATGGAATGATCTATGTAATGCTGAGGTCAGGAAAGGAGATGTTAACTGTTATTATCGAAGATACGGCCATCCCGTTTAATCCCTTCGAAAATAAAATTCCCGGCGAAGATGAGCTGGCTTTACCGCTCGAAGAAAGACCCATTGGTGGCCTGGGGATTATGCTTGCCAAAGAAAATGTGGATGAATTTCGATACGAATTTGAAAATGGAAAGAACAGAAACATTTTCTGTGTGAATCTCAGGTAGATCCTTAAATTGTTCTAATTAATTTAACCCTGACAGATAAAAAAGCTATGTTAATAAAACACTCCATCAAGCAAAAAATACTTCTGCTGGTATTTCTAATCATTACAATAAGTGTTGGAAGTTTTACAATGCTAAGTATCAATTACACCGAAAAGTCAGAAATAGACGATATCGATCAACTGCTCTTGTCGGCTGCTTACGGAGCAAAATTTATTGTTGGGGACGAATACCACGATTCAATTGCAGACTCAACATCGGTAACTCCGGAAGATTATGACAAGATTGTCAGTTCATTGGCAGAATTTGTAGATAAAATCAATGTTAAAGAAGTTTATTCGTATATCAAACTCGATGGTGAATTACGCTGGACTTCAGGAAGCATCGCTGCAGACACTTTCTATGGCAAATATTTAGACAGTCCTGAAAAACTTCAGGAAATATATTTTAAACCATTCAGGGAGAACAAACCGGTTTTCATCAGTTACAAGGACATGTACGGCGACGTGAGATCAGCTTTTATTCCTTTTAAAACTGCAACAGGGAAAAGTTATGTCGTTGGTGTTGATTATTCACGGGAGTATATCAAAGATTTGTTGTCGAGCATTTTATGGTGGTATTTAATCATTGGAGCGGGAATTCTCATTTTATCAGTTTCTCTGGCCTATTTCTTTATCAATCAAATTTCCAAACCACTCAAAAATCTGGTGTCCTATACGCACGAACTGGTAAATAACAACTTTCAGCTTACCGATAGTACTCAAAACTATCTCAATGTATATTCATCGAGTTACAAAGATGAAGTTGGAAAACTCTCGGGCGCCTTTCTATCAATGCAAGTATCGCTCAAACAATACATCGTTGACCTCCGCACAACAACCATCGCCAAAGAAAGTATGGAAGGCCAGTTACGTATTGCCAAGACAATTCAAATGAGCATGATACCCAATGAAAAATTTCCCGATCAAAAAGTCTTCAATATCTGCGGATTCATGCACCCTGCAAAAGAAGTCGGGGGAGATTTGTACAACTACTTTATGATCGACGACGACCATCTGGCTTTTACAATTGGCGATGTTTCCGACAAAGGTATTCCGGCAGCACTGTTTATGGCCATGACCAATACGCTGATTAAAGCAATAGCCATGAGCGGATTAAGTCCGGCAGAAATGTTATTCAAAGCCAACAACGAACTCTGCAAAGAAAACGAACAATGCATGTTTGTAACCCTTTTGTTTGGTATCCTGAATATCAAAACGGGTGAAGTGGAATTTGCAAATGCTGGGCACAATCCGTTTATTATACTGCAAGGCAATGATAGCGCCGAATACCGCAAAATATCGCCGGGAATGGTTTTGGCTGCTTTTAGCGATGTAATCTTCGTGAATGAAAGGTTGGTGTTGAATCCAAACGACACCATTTTTATGTACACCGATGGAGTAACAGAGGCAATGAACATTGATCATCATCTTTTCGGAGAAGAAAGACTTCTTGATTCAATCAGAAATACCGGCTCATTGCCCGTTCCAGAATTAATTGACGAAACAATTAAAAAAGTTACTCTTTTTGTTGATGGGAATGAGCAATCGGATGACATTACCGTTTTAGCATTGCGTGTACTTTCGCGATAAATCAAAACACTTTTAAGGCTATGAAGACAACCCAATTTATGTTTGCATAGCCTGATTTTTTAATAATTAATTTTTCACCAACTCTCCAGCCAATTCCTTCAAATTTTTTCCTGAAAAGTTTCCTGAAGTCATCAATAGTAAATTCGTGCTTTCCCATTTTTGGGTTTTAAGAAAAGCAAAAAGCTTATCCGAATCGGTCAAAACCATCAGTCCCGGCGAATCAAAAGCTTCTGCAACTTGTTGTTCTGTAATCGATTCGAGCTTTTTTTCAGTGGTTGCTTTCAACTTCGATGGCGAATGAGCTAAATCATTAAAAACCACACAATTTTGGGTCTTCGGTTATAGAAACTATTGCATCACCATCCAAGTTCCAACACACGCAACAACTACGAATTATCCTGACAAGTATTCATTCCAGGTATCACAGCGGCCAATTCAGGAGTGATGTTATCAGGAAACCAGAAATAAGTATATTTGACTACCCAAATTTTAAACTAAAATCAAACCTTATGAAAGCACCCATAGCCCAATTATGTGTTGTTCTATTAATGTTATTTTTTACGGTGTCGTGTAATAAAAATGATTCTGACAAGAGTATTGATCCAACAGTCCCAAGTTCTTACGATATCAATGTTTCTCAGGCTGCAGCCACAATAAAAATCCCCAATCTAGTTGAAGTTATCATTCCGCAAGGTGCTTTCGAAGGTACTGCGACATTTAAAGTTGTTGCTTTAAACACATCATCGTTGCCGGCTTCCGCAGATTTTGAGATGTTCGAAACCTATGAAATTACCTCAACAAGCGGTAAAACATTCGCCAAAGATCTGGAAATCACCATAAAGTTTGACCCAAAGAAAGGTCAACAAGACATTAACCTGAATGGAGCTGCTTTTTATCACGAGGGGCTGAAAAAATGGATGCCTTTCAGCGATGTAGTGATAGATGCTTCGAAAAGTGAACTTAAAATCAGAACCAACCATTTAACCAAACTTGGCAGATTTAGCTATACAAGAGCTCTGGGCTATACCGATTGGTCAACATCGCTGCACTTCAATTATTACTGGACAGAACCTGGCGTGATGAGCAACACACAATACATTTCACCATTTAAAGATGTAAATGTGGGAACCGATCCTCATTACATTCAGGACATTAAATATTATATGGAGCAAGCCTGGACCGCTTTCAAAAAAGCTGACCTGAATTTGCCTTCAGGAAAAATGAATGTTTACATCAGCAAACTCGATGCCGGTACCGACGGGCAGACCAGTTTCCTGGGGAACATTTTCATCAACCAAAGCATCGAGAACAGCAACTATGCCACCACAGCCGAAGTGTTGCCAATGGTTTGCGCACACGAATTACTGCATTACATTCAGGATTATTACTATATGCAGCTATTTTCTGATTATACTACAAAATGGTGGCTCGAAGCTACTGCCGTTCAGGCCGATCGCTTTGTTTGGCCAAATAACAAAAAGTTTGAAGTAATTGAATACGGCCAGAACCTTTACCAAAATCTTTCTTCGGCATGGGACGACTGTAACAATGATCCGGGCTATTACATCGCCGGAAATTTTCTGACCTACCTGATTACCTACCGACCGGGGGCAAAGCTGGCCCTGCCAGATATGATTAAAGATGGCGGAAAAGCTACCAATATCAGTTTAATGCGAACCATTCTCGATCAGATGATAATCTCGAAACTTGGCTCAAAAGGCATTGGCGATGAATATGCCAATTTTATAAAATGGGCGGTTGAAGGAAAATCGGACATCAAACTTTCGCCCGAAAGACCTACCCCATCGCCGGTTTATCCGAATTTCAAAAATGCCATTTTTACAGCCCGAACTCAAAAGGAAACACTGACTGCTAATACCCCGCGTTTAGCAACCACCTTTTTCAAAGGACTTAACAATGTGAAGGAAAAGCTGGAAATGATTGCCAAACTCGACGCAAAAAGTGACGATATGGTGGCCTGGGCTTATAAAATGAACACAAATGGCACGGTAACGTTCCTGAAAGAACTTCAGAAAAACGATAGTGTTTTGGTTGAACTGGCCGATAATCAGGAGTGGGCCGAAATTATTTGTGTCAACAAATCGAAAGATAATGGTGGCAATGCAATTGTGAAATTCAGTTTCAATACGCTGCCGAGGATTAGCTCAATTTCGCCACAAAAAGCCAAAGCAGGCGAACTTGTCACAATTAACGGATCAAATCTTGGAACAGGAGCTTCGTCGTCGATATTTATTAACAGTCAGGTGGTTAACCTCACCAAATACCTGAAATCGTGGACAAATTCACTCATTCAGTTCACTGTCCCCGATGAAGCCTCCAGTGGGAATATTCAAGTAGTTGTTTATCAAACTGCCAGCAACAAGGTTCCGTTCGAATTTGTAAAAAGCCCACCAATACTCGATAAAGCTTGTGTTTTTATGGGTACAACTTATTTCCCCGGATATGTGACATGGGGAGCATTCGAATCAAATATTAAAACACTTTACCTCCAGGGAAAAGGATGGTCGCGCGATCCGGCAAAGACTTTTGTGAAAGTGAATGGAAAAGAAGTTCCGATAACCGGGTACAGCGGCCCAACTCTGCCTGATAACACGCTCAATATTGACATGCCCGATATTAACGGCAAGTTTGATGTGACCATCGTTTCTGAAGGAATGGAAAGCCAGCCAAAAACGTTCTACAGAGGGATTCCGCAGGAAATACTGCAAAAAATGCCATTAAGGCAGTTTTTGAATCAATTCAATCTTATATATGACGAAAATGGGAAATCGCGACCGAATGCATATTCGTTTACATTTGCATCCGTTTACAATACAATTGAATCGTATTTGTGGAGTGGAACAACTTTAACAATAATTGGCAAATCGTCAGGTTACCTTGGCACACAAAAGGTAGTTTTAACATTCAACGAGTTTGGCACCAAAGTTAATAAGGTTGAGGTTGATGTTAAATCGCTGAATATGGATTTTAAATACACAATAACGGATTTGAATGTTGAACTTTGGGGAATGTACAATCAACTCAAATTTGTGAAGACAGCTATTCCTGCAAGCGATTATCAATCATGGTCGGGTACGGTAATGACAACAGAACCGCGATATGTTTACCCAATCACCGGGATGGGTGAAAGTCAAAAAAGCTGGCCAAACGAGTTTGCAGTTTGGTTCGAGTTGAAGAATTAAAAATCAAGCTGAATCCAGAGGAAAGGATCCCATCTTAAATTAGATGGAATCCTTTTCTCGTTTATAAATAGCGTCTTTTAATCACTTTTCTCAAAAATATTAAGCTGCTAAAACTTTTTAAGCCAAATATCTGTTATTCATAAAACTCAAATATAAAAAGATATTAGGATTCATATATCATTTTAAGTACAGTAAATAACTAAAAATCAACGCGTATGAAAGAACTTTACACCATGATTATCGTTTGTTTTATTTCATTGCCGGGATTTTCGCAGTCGCTTGAGTGGGCTTACAGTTTTCAGAACGGAGTGGTACTTGAAGATGTTACCGACATTTCGTCTAACGGAAATAATCAGTTTGTCCTGTTGGGTTTTACCGATCCAAATACTGTCAGCATCGATCCGATCAATAAAAAAACTGAGTTTAAACCAGCAGGTAAATATGTGGCAGTTTACAACGAAAATGCTGAAATACAGTGGATGAAAACTACGGCTGCCAATCCACAAGGCGTAAAAATGAACTCCAAATCAGATGTTTTTGTCACCGGAAGTTTTGGTGGAACAGTCGATTTCGATCCTTCCGATAAGGTTTTCAACCTGATAAGCACCAATGTAGGCAGTAGTTTCCTTCAGAAATTTGATACTTCTGGAAATCTGGTATGGGCTGTTGGTGCAACTACCGATGGAATTGGGTTTGAGATTGAACCCATGCCCGATGGAAGAATAATCGTAGCTGGCCGAGCCGATGTTTCATCGAAAGTAACTTTAAGTAACAACTCTGTCGTCGATCTTCAGAAAGGGGTTTTTCTACTGGAAGTATCAGCCGATGGAAAGCTGACAAATGCATTCAGCATTGCCGTCCCCGATGCTGCTGGTTATGGTTATGTTTTTGATTTGGTGTCGGATGCTACAAATAACCTTTTCGTTTGCGGGCAAGTGGATGGAGTTGCTGATTTTGATTTGGGCACCGGAACTGCCAATAATGTAAAAACCAAGGCTTACGATGCATTTGTTGCGAAATACAACAACCAGTTCAAGTTACAGTGGTACAAAGTATTTGGCGACACACAAGGCCCTCCTTATGGTTGGGATGCCGCGCATGCAATGGATATTGATGCTTCAGGAAATATATTTGTGGGGGGCGAATTTACATGGTTCACCGACTTTGATCCGGTCGCCAATCCCGGGAAATTCAAAATTCTGTCGGATAACGATTCTCAGACTCCGAGCGGATTTATTATGCAATTAAACACAGATGGGACTTTAAGCTGGGTAAAAAAAATAGGAGCGCCCAACAATGGATTAAGCATTTCAGGCGAGAGCCGTGTCAGAGACATCCAGCTTCAGGGCAATACTTTGTTCACGTTGGTAGAAACCAGCAGGTACTGCGACATTGATCCTTCGGATGCAGAAGTAAAATATACTTCGACCGGAGCCAGCAGCCTGATCTTTGCCACTTATACCAAAGAGGGTATCTACCAAAAATCGTTTCACCTCGATACGCCCCTGCTTTACACGATCAGCAAAGGTTTTGAAATGTTGGGAACTGAATCGTTTGTAACCAGCGGAACTTTCCAGAAGGATTCGGACTTTGACCCGACTTCGGGCACCAAACTCCTGAAAACCGATCCCAAAGGATTTGCTTATTCGTTTGACAAAGACATCTATATTGCGAAGTACAAAATGGGTACATCTACCTCGTTTAGGCCATCTGATTTTGCCAGCGAATTGAAAGTCTATCCCAATCCATTTACCAACGAAATCACGATTTCCAGAGATTCGGGATCAGAGCTAAAAAGCCTGAAGATGTTTAATCTGGAAGGTAAACTTGTTTTGTCGGAAACGGGATCCAAAAGCCGGGTTAGTACACAGAGTCTGCCTTCAGGAATTTATATACTGGATGCCACTTTCGATGACGGAACCATAACCCACGGCCGAATGATTAAAAAATAATTACACTCCAATATCCGGTTTATCGCGAAATAAAAGCATGACTTTTCGTCCGTAGATTTGAATAATCAGAAGCCCTGTTGCCTGTTTTGCTGGCGACAGGGTAATTTTTATTTTCTATAACGTGCAAAAAATCTGATCTTCGCATCAGGATTTTTTGAGATAATCATGGCAAAAAACAAATTCAGAACAATCGTTTTCGGGAAAGCGGCCTTGCCCATCTGGCTCGCTTTGGTAACTTTCGGGCTCACCGAACTCTTTTCGCGCTATCCGAAAATCACCGAGCTTGTTTATTCGCAAACATTTTATCCGGCGATTGCTTTCCTGCTTTCATTTTTGAGCAAATGGGTTTCTTTCTCGCTCGACGATGCTTTTTATGGGCTGTTGTCAGTTTTCCTGGTTGTTCTTATAGTTTTAGTCTTGCTTCGCAAAATCAAATTTGGCCGTTTTATCCTGACGGTTATACAAACACTAGCCATTTGCTATGTGCTGTTTTATTGGTTCTGGGGATTCAATTATTACCGAAGCGGCATCAACGATCGGTTGTCAATTGCAAAATCGGAACCCGACACGGTGCAGTTTGTAGCGGTTTTTAAAAGCCTGATTGCCAGAACCAACGCGTCGTATTGCACCTTCGAAAATGTAAAATATTCCACAATCGATTCACTGGTCGAGTTTTCCTATCAAAACCATGCCCCATTCCTGAAGTTGAATTATCCTCAGGGAACCCGTATTCCAAAACCAATTACGCTTAGCTCATTTTTTGCCAAAGCTGGCATTGCCGGTTATTACGGACCATTTTTTAGCGAAGTGCATTTGAACGACAGCTTGCTGATGATTGAATATCCGCAGGTTTTGGCGCACGAATTTGCCCACCAGTTTGGTGTCACCAGCGAGGCCGAAGCCAATTTTTACAGTTGGCTGATTTGCTCACGAAGCGATTCGAAACACCTTCAATACTCAGCTAATATCAGCATGGTAAACTATTTCCTGTCACAGTCGAAACATCTTCACAGTTTCCCCGATCTGGTGCGGCAAATCAATAAACCGGTAATCGACGACATCCGGAAAGTGCAGAAACACTGGGCAAGCATGAGAAATGAGAAAATCGACAAAGCCGCCGGGAAAATGAATGATGTGTATCTGAAAACCAACAAAATCGAAAAAGGAATCGAAGATTATTTCGGGGTAGTTCAGTATGTGATGGATTTTGAAACCGATTCGGTGTCACAGAAAAAAGCTGACAGTACGGTTTATCAGTAATCAGAGTATTGCTTCACAAACGTACTGAAGATCAGTCTTCTTCATTCGACCAATACCAGTTCAATATATCCCCATTGCGGAACATTCAGTTTCAGGGTTTTGCCTGAAATTTCGTATGAAGTGACCCGCGAAAGCATGGCTGCTACTTTTTCGGCAAATTTGCTGTCGCAGCAGGCTTCGGTGCAGGCTGTTGGATCAATTTCGATCTGATTATTGTTTCCGGTTTCAAAATTTCCGCCACAATTGTTGATGTCCAGTTTCAAGTGGTAAGAGCCTGAACGGTCAAACGTGAGCAATACCCTGGTATTCGCATTTTTAGGATAGGCCGCCGATTCGACCGACATAAATTCTTTGGCTTCCCAGGTCTGAAAAAGACTGGAATTTATGCCTTCGTCTTTGTTGCAGGAAATCAGAGTTAAAGATAAAATCAGGAGTGTCAGGAATGGTGTTTTCATACAAAGGTTTTCCTAAAGATGTAAAAAGTGGTGGAAAAGTTGCGAGATGTAACTGTTCATTTAACTGTTCAGCCAATTCTTAAAATCGGAAACACGTTCGCGGCTAACAAGCACTTCGGTTTCCGGATTAGGTCGAAGCTGTAATTTCAGGCGATTGTTAAAATAGGTATGAATTTTTTCAATTGAAACGGGGTTTACGATGAACTTTCGGTTGATTCTGAAAAATTGTTTGGGTTCAAGCATTTGCTCCAGTTCGTCGAGCGTATAATCAACAGGCAGACGATTTTTGGCAAAGGTTACTGCCCAGCACATTCCTTCGTCGAACACGAAAAAAGCAATATCTTCAACCAGAACTTGTTTTAGCTGATCACCAATTTTTACCAGCAAACGCTTTTTAAACTGCATTGGCTGAAGTAGCCTGGAGTAAAGCTGTCCATACATTTGTTCCTGATTGGGCGCAATGTTTTTCCGCTGTTTCCTGAATTTTTCCAGTGCGAGCTGTAATTCCAGAAATTCAATTGGTTTAAGCAAATAATCAACACTATTTACCTTAAAAGCCTGAATTGCATATTCGTTATATGCAGTGGTGAAAATAACCGGCACCTCGATGCGAACTTGTTTAAACAAATCGAAGCACGAACCATCGGAAAGCTGAATATCCATCAGCAACAAATCAGGATGTGCATGAGTTGAAAACCATTCTATCCCCTGTTTTACCGACTCAATAATCCCCAACAGATCAATTGCAGGATCGTATCTGCGAATGAGGTTTGCCAAATGCTCAGCCGAAAGGCTCTCATCTTCAAATATCAATACTTTTAAGCTCACTTTTCAGTAATTTAGGTAGTTTCACACAAAATGTAAGCGAAGTTTCTTCGAGCTCAATCTGCTTTTCCGATATCAATTCGTACCGTTTTCGAATGTTTTCCAATCCAATTCCTGAAGAACCTTCAATCAACTCGCGACGACTAAGGTTATTTATCACCCTCAAAAAATCACTATCTTCTGTAATACGCACCATTAAAGGTGATTCTTTCGAGAATCGGTTGTGCTTAACTGCATTTTCAGCCAACATTTGCAGCGAATTCTTTGGTACAAATGTGTATTTTCGGGTGTCGTCGCTTATTTCTATTTTGAAGCTGACACTGTCGTTATGTCTTACAGTAATTAGAAATATATACGCATTCAGAAATTCCAGCTCTTGTGAAAGTGGAACAACTGTTTCATCTCTAACTTCCAGCACATATCGGTAAATTTTGGAAAGCTGGGCGATGTATTGCCCAGCCAAATCGGCGTCTTTATGCACAAGTGAAGTCAGAACACTTAGGCTATTGAAGAAGAAATGAGGCTCAATCTGGTGTTTCAAGGCTTCGAACTGCGAACGAATGTTTTCCTTTTGCAAGCGTTCAGCCATCACTTCAGCTTCCTGCCAGTTTTTAAAATAATAAACGAAGGAATGAAAACTGATGATAATCAAAGAAATAACAACCATCATTACTGTTAATTCACGATCGAGGACTACGTAGTCTGACCACAAGTTTACTTTATTAAACCAAACAAAGAACAAATTGTAATACAGCACTCCATACAAAATTGTAAAACAGATACAATAAATAAACAGTGCCAAACCAAGTATCACGAAACGCATAGTTTGCCTGAAATATTTTCGAAGAATATGATTGACTTGGTTGGTCATCCAGATTCCGATTGTCCATACCACCAGTCCAAAAGTCAGGAAAAACAAATGGAAAAGAATACCCCGCAGATCATACTGCCAAAGGTTGGTAAACGATCGGTCGTAAAACTTATAGAGAAAATGGATTCCATTCAAGACCAGAAAGATGGTCAGAAATTTCAGGGCAATCTCATTAATTCGGTTTTTGGGTTTCATTACCAGCAGTTTTCAACGAAAGTAAAAAAAATGATCCATTCTACGACAAATATCCATACTGTTTAAACCATTCCAGTGCATCTTCGATTGCCTGTGAAACCGGAGTTTGCGGCATCTGAAGTTCACGAACTGCTTTGGCTGATGAATAATAATTGTCGGTGCATAACAATCGGGCATTTACTGCATTCAGCATTGCCGGTTTATCAAATAGGTGTTCATATAAACTGCCCAGCCTCCCGGTAAACTGAATAGCCTCATGAGGCAACTTTACCAATGTTTGAGGCAGCCCGTGAATTAACTTAAGCTTCTCAAAGAATTCGTGATAGGTAAGGTTTTCATTGGCGAGCAAATAACTTTCGCCCGTTTTCCCCATCCGGATAGAATTCACGATAGCCCTGGCAACATCTGCTACATGAACAAAATTTTTGCCTCCTGGTGGATAAATCATCAGCTTCTTTTGGTGTGCCATCAGTATAATTTGCCCTGAACTGGGTTTCGCATCGTACTTTCCCAGCATAAAAGTTGGATTGACCACAATTGCCGGTAATCCACTTCTTTGGAACTCATCCAGCACCACTTTCTGTGCCAGGTATTTGCTTAGCATATAACCCGATTTCCCTTGTGTGCTGAAGGAAGAATTTTCCGTTCCGGGATTAGCTTTTGTTCCGGGATCGAACGCATTTGCCGAACTTACAAAAATGAATTTCTCGATATTGCGCCTTACCGCTTCGTCAACCAACAAACGGGTAGCATCAACATTTGTTTTTTTGTAGGCTTCGTAATGTGTTGGCCATTGACTGGTATTGGCTGCGGAATGAATCACCACTTCGCAACCTGCAAAAGCTTTTCGTACATCGGTCTGACTGGTAATTACGCCTTTAACCAGTTCGATATCCACTTTTTTGAGCGAGAGAAGGTTGCTGTTTTCACGCACCATTCCACGCACTTCGTATCCTGAATCGAGCAATTCTCTGACCAGATTACTGGCCAGAAGTCCGTTTGCTCCTGTAACTAATACTTTCATGTGGTTTTTTATTACTGAAGTTCGCGTTGAACAACCCGGGTGCTTAGCGAAAGCTTTATTCCGGAAGGAATGAGGCTCATTAGGAAGAAATTGATCTGATTCAGGAAGCCCGGAATAATCACAGCTTTTCCTTTGATTAGATTTGCTACCGATATTTTTGCGATAGATGAGGCCGATACAAGTGCGATTTGCCCAAGTTTTCCTTGTTTCAATATTCGGCTTGTCACATCTGCATTGGTCATGATTGGTCCCGGATTTACTACACTCACATTTATATTTGTATTTCGCAATTCGGCTTTTAACCCACGAGAAAAGTGATATACAAAAGCTTTCGAGGCTGGGTAAACCGTTTTATACGGAAGCGGTGAAAATGCAGCCATGCTCGACACATTCAAGATATACGCTTTCCGGTGCATCTTTAATTCAGGAATCAGTAGCCTGACCAACAACGAAGTTGCACGGATATTCAGTTGGATGAGCCGGTCGATGTAATCGGTTGGCGTAGTTTCCAGCAAACGAGTTCCACCGGCTCCTGCATTATTAATCAACACATTGACGGAAAAATTGG
Source organism: Bacteroidota bacterium (assembly GCA_023251435.1). Taxonomy (GTDB): domain Bacteria; phylum Bacteroidota; class Bacteroidia; order Bacteroidales; family Prolixibacteraceae; genus Aquipluma. The sequence goes on along the minus strand of JAHEYU010000006.1, from coordinate 36,286 downwards.
CAATGACCCAGGCGGCCAGTCGTTCAACCCGTTCCCTATCGGTTAAGTCGGTTTCGTAAGGACAGGCCATTATCTGGAAACGGGCAGAAAGATTTGAGCAAAGTTCAGGTAAATTTTCGCCGGGGAGTGAAACCAGTATCAGATTCATTTTTCGTCGGGCGCATTCAATGGCCAATTCTTTTCCAAGACCAGTACTGGCACCCGTAATCAGGGTATATAATTGATTTGTTTTCATTGTTTTCTGTATTTATTGATGGCAAAATAACTAAGATGATAAGCAAAAAAAGCAAATGGAATTCCGAGCAATAATCCTCCAATCGCGAGGGTTAAAAGGATCTCTGATCCGTTCCTGAAAAGTTCAGCAAAAACCCGGAATGAAAATTCAGAAGGAAATTCGAACGTTTGCCTGCAGCCGGTAATTTGTTTTCCAACGAGGTAATTTAGTCCGAAGAAGAAAGGTGCAGTTATCGGATTGATGTTAAAAACTCCAATTCCGGCAGCCAGTTTGTTCCATTTCAGTACCGAAGCAATGCCCATAGCCATAAACGCTTTTACTCCAACCAATGGCATCAGTCCAATAAAAACTCCCAGCGAGTATCCACTTGCAATTTGGCGCGGATTGCCGTCGATACTTCGAATTAACCGGCCAGCATTAAGTTTGCCGGCCAGTTGTGTGCAAGCTAACGGGAATTTCATAACCGCTCCGCAATTTTCTTGACGTTCGATACGCAGTTACCCATCTCGCTGAACACAAACGGATCGGATACCCAACGGGGCAGAAATGGTTTGGTTTTCGAGAACATGTAATACCGAATACGCGAATGCGATCCATTGGTTGAAACAAACTCCCACCGTCCTTCGAAGTGCGACAGGCGACGATATTTTTCATCTTCAGGCAAATAGCCGGGCTGTCCCGAGATGCCTATCGAAACCGACTTTTTGTCAGAACTAAATTTCATCTCGTTCCGGGTTACCAGATCGAATCGAAGTGCAGGCAAAAAATCAAACTTCGAATAGGCATACCATTCCAAATCGGAATTTTCGCGTAAAACTTTGTACTCGTCGGCCATTGATAGCCATTCGGTACCGTACTTTTCATTCCTGATAATTTGTGCAAGCTGATCGGGAGTCGATTTTACCAGGATTTCGGCGTATAACTCACGGGCTTTTCGGCCAGGTTCGGCCTCTACCCAACGCTGGTAAATAAAAACATCGTCATTTTGCTTGCGCAATTCCCAACTACTGGTTTCAGAGGGTGCTTCGGCATTTGTTACTTCAGAAGCTTCTTCAAAAGAATAATTGTTAAATTCTAAATAAGAATCTTCAGTAATAACTGATTGCCCTTCAGTGATTACTTCAACCGGATTTCCGGCAAACTCATTTCTTGCTGTCTTTTCGGCATGTGCTTGTCCGAAATGACGCAGCAGTAACACTAATAAAATAATCATGGCTTTCATTGTTTTTTGTTTTCTGAATTAAATTGTTTTCAACAAAGCAAATCACAAAACAAGAAGCCGGCAATGGTTTAGAAATGAACTGTCAGACTAGTTGGTTGAAGTGTAAATTCGTGTAGTTGAATTGTACACGACAAATTCTGAAAAATGATTGAGATGGGCTGAAGGCTTGAATTTAAGTCACACCCTCTGTAAATTCAATAAGATCGAATTACACGGTGCGTGCATTTAGTCAACAAATGACAGATATCCATTTTTGAATGATTCCATTCGCAGTCAACTGAATATCTGGCTATTGGGGTTGGTGATGACAAGTTGGATAATGTTCGGGATTACATTGCAAAACAGCCCGAACATCATAAAATAGTTTCGTTTGACGATGAATACAATAAATTCATTGAGTGTTATGGTTTCGATATTGTCATGCGGGATAGAATAGCTCCGGTTTAAGTTCTATTTTTACCGAGCAAATCCAAACTTTCAGAACATGCAATTACACGCCATACATGCCGGAAACTTTAGCTGCGACGGGGGATCGCTTTTTAGCGTGATTCCAAAAGCGATGTGGAGTAAAGTTTATCCGGCCGACGAAAACAATGTCACCAAATTGACTTTGCGCTGTTTGCTGGTCGATTTGGGCGAACGGAAGATCCTGATTGAAGCCGGAGTTGGCAACCATTATCCGGAGAAAGTTCGCCGAAACAATGGGCACGAGGAAACCGATGTCATTGAAAAATCGCTGGCCGAAAATGGCTATTCTCCGGAAGATATTACTGATGTGCTGTTTACTCATTTACACTGGGATCATTGCAACGGCGCATTGATTAACGAAAACGGACAATTAAAACTTCAGTTTCCGAATGCGGAACACTGGTGCAGCAAGCGCCAATGGGAACATTCCAAAATCTCAAATATCCGCGAAAGGGCAGCTTATTATCCTGAAATTCTGGATTTCCTGAAGAAAGAGGGAAAAATGCAGTTGGTGGAAGAGGAATGCGAATTATTCCCCGGAATTTCAGTGCGCATGTTCGACGGCCACACACCCGGACAAATGATTCCGTTCATCCATTCAGGAGAAAAAACATACGTTTACATGTCGGATCTGATACCCACTTCGGCCAATATTCCGATTGTGTGGCTCGCATCGTACGATTTGTATCCGGTAACTGCACTGGAAGAAAAAGAGCGTTTTCTGAAGGAAGTTGCTGAAAAAGAATACATTCTGTTCTTCGAACACGACATTTATACTGAATGTGCTACAGTTGAATGGGGCGAAAAAGGGCCAAAACTGAAAGAAAAGTTTAAGCTTTGCTGAAATTTTTAATTAAACATTCATTGAATAGTAATCTTAATGTAATTGAATAGTAGCTACTTGCATAACAATTAAGCATTATGCGATATGCAGGAAGCTATCCGAAAATTAGATATTTCAGTCATTTCCGACGTTCACCTGGCAACCATGGCCAGCAAAGCCAAACACCTTCTTAAATATTTGAAATCCATTCAGCCCAAAATGTTGGTTTTGAATGGCGACATCATAGATTCATGGCGGTTTAGCCGGAATTATTTTCCGAAAGCTCATTTGAAAGTGATCCGTCAGTTAGTTAAAATGATCGAAAAAGGTGTTCGGGTAATATATATTACAGGTAATCACGACGATGTTTTCCGAAAATTCAACAACACCCAACTGGGAAATTTTAGTATTGTCAATCAGCTTGAACTGACTGTTGGAAATCAAAAAACATGGATTTTTCATGGCGATGTTTTTGATCATATCATTCATCATTCGCCCTGGCTGGCCAAATTTGGTGCTGCGGCTTATGGCTTTCTGACAGGATTCAACCGATTTCTGAATTTTATACTGAGAATCTTCGGAGGCAAAGACATGATTCTCTACAAATCAATGAAGGACCGGATATCGAAAGAGAAAAAAGTACTGACCAATTTTGAACTTGCCATTGCCAATGCCGCCCTCAGTAAAGAGATCGATCTGGTTATTTGCGGGCATACACATATCCCGGTTGATAAAACCATTAAAACTGACAGAGGAACGGTCAGGTACATCAACTGCGGCGACTGGGTGGAGCACTTTTCGGCGGCAGAATGTATCGATGGCAACTGGAGCCTGAACTACTTTTCGGCGGAGTTGGAAGAAGAAGAGTCGGAATCACCTGAAGACGAACTATATATTCCGGATAAAAATCAGATGTACCGGTCAATTCTGGAGGAACTTAAAATTGCAAGTTTCTTATGAATCGCCAAATGAAGATTTTATACGCTATTCAGGGAACAGGAAATGGCCATTTGGCCAGGGCAACCGAAATTGTTCCTATCCTGAAATCGATGGCCGATACCGATGTTCTGGTAAGTGGCACACAAGCCGATTTGAAAGTACCTTTCAATATTGATTATTGTTTTTCAGGTTTAAGTTTTATCGTGGGGCAAAATGGAGGCGTCGATATTTTAAAGACAATAAAAACAATCCCTATATTATCATTCTTACGCGACATCCGTAATTTGCCGGTTAAAAAATACGATTTGGTGGTCAGTGATTTTGAACCGGTATCAGCCTGGGCGTGCCGGCTTCAGAACAAGCGCTGTATCGGACTAAGTCATCAGAATGCTGTTTTGCATCCATCTGCACCCCAACCCGAATTCAACGATTTCGTTGGAAAACTAATTCTGAAAAAATACGCACCGTCAAACATTCAATACGGTTTTAATTTTAAACCCTTCTCTCCTGTTATATTCCCTCCTGTCATTCGTTCCTCCATCCGAAATGCTGAAGCTACTGTAAAAGCTCACTATACAGTGTATCTTCCCGCTTATAGCAATCAGCAAATCAAGGATGTCCTTTCCCAAATTCCGGATATCGAATGGCAGGTTTTTTCCAAACATTCAAAACACAATTATACGGTTGGAAACATTCATTTTCAACCAGTTTCACTCGACGGCTTTACTGAAAGTTTCCTGAGTTGTACCGGATTAATTTGTACTGCAGGTTTCGAAGGCCCTGCGGAAGCAATTTTCCTTGGCAAAAAACTCTGCGTTATCCCGATGAAAGGTCAGTACGAACAATTTTGCAATGCGGCCTACCTTAAATCGATGGGGATAAAAGTACTCGATCATTTTACCAGTTCTGCGCCCGAACTAACTGATTGGATTCAGAATTCAACCCTACTTCAGATCAATTTTCCTGATATGACCGACGAAATACTCGAAGAAATTCTGTTGAAACATGGATAAATTTATTATTCCAACTGTATTATTTTGCTAACACTTCTGTAATTCAAGCCCGATACTTTTGCCGCTAAAATTTGACAGATGTATAGCGGATTTATATTGGCCTGGATTTTCCTTTCTTTTTCCAACCTGATTTTTTCAGCAGGTATCAAAGGGAAAATTAATGATGCCAAATCGGGCGAAGAACTGGTGGGGACAACCATATTTATTAAGGAACTGAAGCTGGGAACTATGCCGGGGCTAGATGGTTCATTTATATTGAGGAACATTCCCAAAAGGCAGTTATACCATCCAGCGCAGCTACATCAGCGATCAAACTGTTGAGCGAAAAATTAACATTACAGATACAGCTATTGAAACCTTCAGTAGTAAAACCAACAACCAAAATCGCCTTACAAGAGAAATGAGCAGAGTTACAGGACTGTTGCATCTGGTTTTCCCGATCAAATCTTAGAAGAATATATATATATCTGGATGTAAATTATTTAATTTTTATTCTTTACAATTGCTGTGTTTTGTATGAAAAGGCCACAAAAAAAAACAATCCTATGATTATCTTTACAAAAAACCAAGGCACTGTCACTCAAATTTGCAACTCATAGGGGATTACGCTGAATATTTTTCAAACTGTCAAACCGTACTGGCTTGAAATTTATTATGCTTTAAACCGAACTCATTAATCTATTGGAAAAATGAAGATTCTTGTAATTGAAGATGAACCTGAGATGTTGGGGTTAATAAAACAATTCCTGGAAACCGAGAATTATGTTGTTGAAGAAGCTTGTAACTTTGTTTCAGGTATGGATAAAATTGTATCCTATGATTACGACTGCATCCTGCTTGACATTATGTTGCCCGATGGAAATGGACTTGAGTTATTGCAAAAACTCAAAAACCTCGAGAAAGCTGACAGTGTCATCATTATTTCAGCAAAGGATTCGCTGGATGACAAAGTGAGGGGATTAGATCTTGGCGCAGATGACTACCTTGCAAAACCATTTCATATTACAGAATTAAACGCAAGGATAAAATCGGTGATTCGCAGGAAAAAATCGGACGGCAGAAAAATGCTCGAATTTCAAAACGTTAAAATCAACATCGAAGAGAGATTGGTATTGATAAACAACCAACCAGTAGAATTAAACCGAAAAGAATTTGATATTCTGATTTTTCTATTGATGAACAAAAACAGGATTACCAGCAAATCAGCCATTGCAGAAAATATTTGGGGCGATTATATTGATCAGTCAGACGATTTTGATTTCATCTATTCGCAAATAAAAAACCTCCGCAAGAAACTACGAGACTTTGATGCAAAAATTGACATCAGCAGTGTTTATGGTATGGGCTATAAACTAATCATGAAGAACAATCTAAACATATGAAGCTGATCAATCATACACTTCTGTTTCTATCGGCCATCTTGCTTGTGACTGTCAGTTTGTGGGCAGTGCTTTTTTATTATCAACTTATAACTCATTTTAGAGCCACTGTTGACGAAGGTCTGGCGAATTACAAAATTGTACTGATTGACAAATTGAAGGACGATAGCTCTGTTGCAAAGCAAGATGTATTTGCAGAAAACATATACATCATTCGAAGCGTAAGCGAGGATTATGCTCTTCAGGTACGAGATTCTTACAAAGACACACTGATATATTCCGGATTAAAGCATAAAAGTTACCGCACTCGATTGCTTACTACAGCCTTCTTGGCAACGGATGGGAAATACTATGAAATGAAGGTGATTTCGCAGGAGTTGGACAATGGCAAATTAATTAAAAAACTAGCGATCTCTTTGCTATGGCTTTTTCTATTTTTATTCATCAGTTCCATCCTGGTAAATAATTTTGTGTTAAAAAAGACATGGAAGCCGTTTTACGAATTATTGAAGTATCTCAATGATTTTAGCCTTGAGAAAAACAGGTTACATGAACCTATTAAAACAAAGATCAAAGAATTCATTCTGCTGAATAAATCAATTCAGAATCTTCTCAGGACAAGTGTCGATAGCTATAACAGCCAGAAGCAATTCATCGAAAATGCATCCCATGAATTGCAAACTCCTCTGGCCATTGGCATTAATAAACTTGAATTACTTGCCGGGGAAGAAGAGCTATCTGTAGTGCATATCGGAAAAATCGGAAATATCATAGAATCTCTCCAGCGACTTTCAAGCCTGAATAAATCCTTGTTGCTACTGTCAAAAATAGACAACAAACAATTCATTGCTGAAGAACAAATGAGTTTCAACGAAATTTTCAGTAGAACAATAGCTGACTTTTCTGATTTTTCTGAATACAGAAGAATCAGAATAATCTACCAACCCGAGGATATTTGGCACCATAGAATTAACAAAGAGCTTGCAGATATCCTCGTAATGAATCTTTTAAAAAATGCAATTTTTCATAATCGGCAAGGAGGAGAGGTTATCATTCGTATAGCAATTTCCAGTTTTACAATTGAGAACACTTCTGATGTGCCGGAAATGATTCCAGATAAACTATTTGAGAGATTTAATCAAACCGCCAGAAGCAAAAACTCTACGGGGTTAGGACTGTCCATTGCAAAGGCCATTGCCGATGCCTCCGGATTATTTGTCACCTATTCCTACAATGACAGACATATTTTTATCGTAAGTTCTGCCCCCCAATAGCTCATTGGTCAATCTTTCTAATCATTATTCCAAATCAGCGCTAATTCTTCTTTTTGTAAAATTCCAGAATCATTCCAGAATCATTCCAAATTCTTTCCAGTTTCATATGTTTTCTTTGCATAAACTAAAAATCAATAAAATGAAACGAATTATTGGAATGGTTGCCTTGCTCCAGCTTTCACTGTTTTCCTATGCACAGGATATTCAACAAAAGAACGTACCTGCAGTCGTACTAAATGCTTTTCAATTGAAGTTTCCGAATGCCACTGAGATAAACTGGAAACTTGAAAAGGGAAATTACCGCATTGGATTTGAGACCAACAACAAAGACAATGAATTGTTGCTGAACGACAAAGGGAGTGTTTTAAAACTTCAACAGGATTTGTACGTTAGTGAAATCCCCAAAATCGTTTTGGAAACCATTCAAGCCAAAGTTGCATTCTTTGATGTGCGTGATGCTGACAGAATAGAAGAAAGGGGGATTATTAGTTACGAAATTGAATTAAAGATCAACGAAAAAAACCATGAATTCAGGATAGATGAATTGGGGAAATTGTTGAAATATAGCAAGGAACTAAGAAATAGTGAACTCCCTGATGCAGTAATAAATGCAGCAAAGGCAGCTTACATCGGCTATGAGATTCGTGATGCAGTTTTAACTGAGGAAGGCGGACAGGTAATTTACAACCTTGAAATGAGGAAATCAAAAGAAAAGATGACAGTAGCTTTCAGCAAGGATGGAAAAATCCTTGGAGTCAAAAAGAATTAAAAAGCAATCCTCATGAAACGAGCATGGACTAATTCCACAAAAGGTGAAGTAAATGCATTTTCGAGTTCCATACGTACGATCAGAAATTCAATTATTTACCAATAATATTTACGTATGAAACGAACATGCCGCGGAATTAATTATAAAGGAGGCGGCACAAAAAGAAATGAAAAAATTGTTCGAAGCGGAAATCTCCTGGCATGAGAGTTCCATGTGAACGCACAGATATTCAATTAATTAATACCGATATTTTCGAATGAAATATCTTTTAATTCATGCATTTTGTATCGTACAAATTCTATTGATAGCGAATATTGTTTCTGCTCAAGGGAAATTAGAAAAAGACTCCCCTCTCAATTTCTTTCTGGATTGTGCCGATTGTGATTTCAACTTCGTGAGACAAAAGCTAAACTTTGTTCCATTCGTTAGAGATCCCAAATTAGCGGATGTCCATATCCTTGTTACTGATTCGGAAACCGGAAGTGGAGGAAATAAATATTTTTTGAATTTTATTGGTCTCAATGCATTCAGGAACACAAATTATGAGTACACAATTATTACCAAACAGTCTAACACTGATTATGATACAAGAAATGCCCTACTTAAGATGATTAAAATTGGCATTCTCCCGTATTATGCAAAAACTACATTTGTAGATCAGATAAATATTGATCTTGAGGAGTCAGAAAAGAGAGTCGCCGATGATATGGTCATTGACCGGTGGAACAAATGGGTATTCTGGATCTCATCTGCAGGTGAGTTCCAGAAAGAGGAGAGACAGAATGATTATACATTGGAAACCGAGGCAAGTGCAAAGAAAATTACAGAAGCATGGAAAACTAGTTTTGAAGGAACCTATGAGATAAACCATGAAATCTATTATGATGACGACAAAAAAATAACTAACCGACAAAACTCGAAGGACTTTTCAGCTGAATTCATAAAAAGTCTGAACGAAAGATGGTCTGCCGGAGTTTTCGGAGAGTATTCCTCGAAGACCTATCTGAATATTAAAAACAAATATGAAACCTCTGCAGGAATAGAATATAATATTTTCCCCTGGAAAGAATGCAACCGCCGGATCTTTGCCATAAGATATGCCACAGGGGTCTCTTATTCAAGATACAATGAAGAGACCATCTATGATCAAATTGACGAAATACTTTGGAGTGAATCATTGAAAATAGATCTGGAACTCATACAACCGTGGGGGGAAATCTCTGTTGGACTGAAGGGGAGTCATTACTTTCATGATTTTTCAAAAAACAGGCTGACGCTTGAATCTGATTTTTCAATAAGGGTGACAAAAAATCTGGCTATCTTCTGTCAGGTAGAATCTCAATTGGTTCATGATCAATTGTACCTGGCGAAAGGGGGTGCTTCATTGGAAGATGTACTCCTTGAAAGAAGAAAACTCGCAACTACTTATGAGATAAGCGGTCAGCTTGGTTTCAGATTTACCTTCGGGTCGATGTACAACAATGTGGTTAACGAAAGGTTCTAGAAAAATTTGGGCTCAAATGGATGGCTTTTGCTCATACCCAGAATATTTTCGGTTCAAAAAATTCAAAAAATTAGATACTTATTAAATATTAGTCTTATGAAAAACTTATTATTACTTACTCTTATTGTATTTAGTTTCTTTGGGTTATTTGCCCAGGAGCCACAGTTTGCAAATTTTTCACCAACCATTTTTCCCGACCGTGTTATGCTGACCATTTCGGGCAACCCGGCCACATCGAGGGCGGTTTCGTGGCGAACCGTGTTAGAAAATAAAGTGTCGGTTGGCGAAATTGCCCCGGTGAATGCAAGTCCACAGCAAGAGCAGAAAAAACTGGTTGTTAACGGAACAGTTGCTCCCTGGGAAGAAGGAAGTACTTCGTCGATGGGGCACAAAGTTATTTTCGACAACCTGAAGCCCAATACCAAATACGCCTACCGTGTTGGGGATGGTAAAAACTGGAGCGAATGGTTTCAGTTCGAAACTTCTTCAGACAAAACAGAACCATTCTCCTTTATCTATCATGGCGATGTTCAGAACGATATAAAATCCCTGGGTTCGCGCGCGATCCGTCAGGCCTATAGTCATTTTCCTGAAGCTGATTTTATGTTGTTTGTCGGCGATTTGGTCAGCCGGAGCAACGAAGAATACTGGCGCGAATTTTTCTACGCCGGAAGCTGGATTTATGGAATGATGCCCAGCATCGCCACTCCCGGAAACCATGAGTACGACAAGCCGGAAAATCAGCCGAGAACTTTCTCGAAACACTGGAAACAAATTTACACCTTCCCGACCAATGGCCCCGCTGAAAAATTTCATCAACGCACCTATTATTTCGACTACCAGGGAGTCCGTTTTATTTCTGTTGATTCGCCTGCAATTGGCGAAAGCAGCGAAGACGGCGCTATCATTATGAATTGGCTCGATCAAACGCTGGCCAGTAATCCAACCCAGTGGTCGGTGGTATTTACGCATTATCCGGTTTATTCCTGCTCACAGGGCCGCGACAACGAAAAATACCGCGATGCCATGAAAGCTATCCTCGAAAAATTTGGGGTTGATCTGGTTTTACAAGGGCACGATCACACTTACTGCCGTGGACAAAACCTGCCAAATGCCGGAACCAATGCTAAAAATAATCCTGTGTATGTGGTCTCTGTTTCAGGCCCAAAAATGTATGGACTGAATACCAGTTTTTGGAGCGATCGCGTGGCTTCGAACACCCAGCTTTACCAACACATTTCGTTTAGCGGAAGTGTTTTGAATTATCAATCGTTTACGGTTGCTGGCGATTTGTATGACGAATTCCAGATCGTTAAAAACAAAAAGGGTGAAAACCGATTTATCGAATCGAAAAAGATAGGTCAGATAAAACAACGTACTGAAATTCCGTCTGGTGCCCGCGAAAAGTACAACGAAGAAGAACTGAAAAAATACCAGCAAAAATTTCAATAATGAAGCAAATCAGATTTTTTACAATCCTTCTAGCTTTTGCTGCCTGCACTTCAGGAAAAATTTCCGAAGAAAAAGTTACGCCTGTAATTATTACCGACAGAACGCCAAACGATACCGACGATCCTGCCATTTGGAAAATAGTACCAATCCTGAAAAAAGCTTGATTCTGGGAACCGACAAAGGCGATTCAACCGGTGGTATTTTTGTGTTCAATCTGGAAGGAAAATTGGACACCGCCTTGAGCATCACCAATCTGGAACGACCGAATAACATCGACACCGAATATGGGTTTCAGTTTCAGGGCAATTCTGTTGATATTGCCGCTTTTACTGAACGTGGGAAAGACATGATCAGGGTTATTTCGCTGCCCGATTGTAAGTTTATTGACAACGGTGGTATTCCTGTTTTTGAAGACGATTCAATTCGTTCGCCTATGGGCATTGCACTATACAAGGATAAGAACAATCAGGTATTTGCTTTTGTAGGGCGAAAAGACGGTCCGGCCGATGGCAACATTTACCAGTACCAATTGCTCGCAAACGACTCCGTAGTTTCAGGAGTGAAAGTTCGCGAATTGGGCAAATTCAGCAAGAAAAAGGAAATTGAAGCCATTGTGGTGGATGATAAACTCGGTTACGTCTATTATTCCGACGAAAATGTGGGTGTGCGTAAATACTATGCCGATGCCGAAAAAGGCAACGAAGAATTGGCTTTATTCGCACAAACCAGTATTACCGAAGATCACGAAGGATTATCCATTTTTCGAGGGTGTAAACTGAACTCTGTCTAAGTCAATAAACTTTAATTTTGTACTTAGATGGAAACAGCGATTATGGATGAAGCATACAAGGCCATGCAGGCCAAAGCCCTTGAGCAATTACGTTCGGGTCAGTCATTAACAGGAAAAGATGGTGCCTTTGCTCCATTATTGAAACAGTTCATAGAAACCGCCCTAGCCGCCGAGATGGCAGGTCATTTGGATGAAAGTGAGCGAAGTAAAGGCAACAAGCTCAATGGGAAAGGGAGCAAAACACTTAAGACCCTTGCCGGTGATATTACTATTGAAACGCCACAGGATCGTCACAGCAATTTCAGTCCCGAAATCGTGAAGAAACGGGAAACTGTTTTGGCCGATAACCTTGCCCCCAAAATTATTGGTTTATACGGATTGGGAATGAGTTTCCGGGACATTGCTTCTCACATAGAGGAAATGTATGATGTTGAAATCTCGCATACCACGCTGAGCGAAATCACCGACCGGATTATTCCCAAAGTAAAAGAATGGCAATCACGCCCGTTGGAATCACTTTACACCATTGTCTGGCTTGATGCCATGCACTATAAAGTCAAAGATGGCGGTCGAGTGGTAAGCCGAGCCGTTTATAATGTTTTGGCCATTAACAAAGACGGAAGGAAGGAACTGATCGGGATGTATATATCCGAAAGCGAAGGAGCCAACTTTTGGCTGGGAGTGTTAACCGATTTGAAATCCAGAGGGCTGAAAGATATTTTGATTGCCTGTATCGACAATCTGACCGGATTTGCAGAGGCTATTGCCACTATTTTCCCAAAGGTTGAAATACAATCGTGCGTAGTCCACCAGATACGCAACTACTTGAAATATGTGGCATCCAAAGACCAGAAGGCCTTTATGAAAGACCTCAAATGCGTTTATCAGGCACCCAATAAGTTGCAGGCCGAAGATGAACTGCTCAAATTGGATGAAATCTGGGGCAAAAAATATCCGGTTGTCCTGAAGTCCTGGCATACCAACTGGGAAAAGCTAACGGTCTTTTTTAACTATGACGAGCAAATCCGCCGGTTGATTTACACCACCAATGCCGTTGAAGGGTTCCACCGCCAGGTAAGGAAAGTAACCAAAACAAAAGGTGCTTTTCCCAATGATATGGCCTTACTCAAGTTGATCTATCTGGCAACTGAAAACATCTCGAAAAAATGGACACAACCGCTTCAAAATTGGGCGATAACAGCGCAGCAACTGTATATCCGTTTTGGAGACCGGATGCTGATAGACCTTTGATAACCAATCTCAAATGCAAAGAAAGAACCCGACCTAAAATCGGTCAAGGGTATATAAACGGCTCCGTGCCTCCGCCGCCCTTGTCCAATTTTATTCCAGGTTCAAAAAAGCATTTAAGAGTTGGAATCAAAATAAACAGTAGTTTTGAATTGTATGAATAAATTAACAGACAGAGTTTAATTTATACTCCCCATTTTTCAGGAAAAAGGTGGCAAGGGGTACATTATTTTGTCTGACCTGCAAGCCAATAAATTCCATTTGTTTACACGCGAAGGCAGTAAAAGCAACCCGCACGATCACCAATTGGTGCGCATTGTTTCGGCCAAAACCGACGAAAGCGATGGCTCCGACATCCTGAACATGCCTTTAAATGCTACTTTCCCGAAAGGTATTTTTGTAGCGATGTCAACCGACCAGACTTTCCAGTTTTACAAAGTTGACGACATTGTTGGAAAGAAAAGTTTTTGGAAATGATCATGGGCGAATAATTCCTGAAAAACAACGATTTAACTTTTCTGTTTTCATAAAAAAAGTGCCTGAAAAAGGCACTTTTTTTATGAATTCTCTATTTGGAGAAATAATTCTTCACCAAAATGGAATAATACTGTTATTTCTTTGCTTTCTTAAGTTTCTTTAGCCTGCTTTTCAGCTTATCAAGCGCTTTTCCCAGCTTTTCTTTCAAGGCTTTAAGTTTGCTTGGTTTTACTTCTTTCTTCTTGGCCTTTTTTACTTTCTTTTTAAGCTTATCAACCTTTTTTTCAGCTTTCTTAGCACTCTTCTTTACAATTTTTATCTTTTCGTTCTTCTTTTTATCTGGTTCAGGTTTTTCCTTTGTTTCCATTGCTGAAGGCTCATTCTGAAGGTCTTTTTCAGCTTCTGCTTTTTGTTTTTTCTCCACTTTCTCCGCTTTTTTGGTTTCGCCTTTTTTATCTTTAACAGTTTCAGTTTCAGCAGTTAAAAACTCAGGAGCAACAACTTGAACCGGAGGCGTTACTTTTGGTTCTGCCGGTTTTTTATCCTTTTTAATCACTGTAGGCTTTGCAATTTCCTTGCTTGAATCTTTTTGATTGTCTGTCGCGTTTTCGCTGTCAACAACTTTGTTTAAATCTTCCATAATTCGTAGTATGAATATTTTGAGCTAAAATTAGTATTTAATAAATTAGATATCAAATTATTGGCTGTGGAATCTAAGCCTAAAATTATTTCAACCTGAATTCCAATTTAATCCGTTATCCACATTGAAATAACCCAGAAAAGTGTTGCTATTTTCGATAGGTAATACCGATTGAAGAAATATAACAGTCCAATCTTCGCACACTCAATTGGACTTAACATTCCCGCCTGCTGCGGCTACCGTGTACCCACATCCTTATCTTATTGCACACTAAATACTGGCCAATAGGTAAAATAATAGAACGCAGATTCACACGGATTTAGCAGATGGAAAACGGATTTATATTCCAATAAATTGGAATGGATTCGAAAAAAGACAAATGGGATAATGGATGATTGATATTTTTTTATGCATTTCTTTAGAAAATCATCCCGACTTGTAGGGATGATTTTAATCAGTTTTAATCCGCCAGATCATATTTAATCCGCGTTCCATTGTTTTTTGTTTTGTATTAGTCTTTCCCAATTATTTGTGGGCACACGGTAGCTGCTGCGGGCAGGTCATATTCATCGGCATTATACCAGAATGGGTTTGGACTGATTTAGATTTGCATTTGGTATAATAGTTCGAAATAGGATTACCTGAAAATAGTATAAAGCAAAAAACCCCTTCCGAATCCGGAAGAGGTCTAGTATTTTAAACAATTACAACCTACTTTGAAGCTTGTAATTCAATTTTAACCTGGTTCTTTTTTGATTTCAAATCAACTGTTTTTTCTGATTTGCTGTACGAAGTGTAGTTGGCAACCAATTTACATTCTCCGGTTTTCACATTTTTAAGAGTAAAGTGACCATCGAAGTCGGTATATGCTTTTGAATCTGATCCTTCAACTGTTACTTCAACACCAACAAGGGCTTCGCCTGTAACTTCATCAATAATATTTCCGGTAACTACTGTCAACGCCATTTCGCTTTTGGCGGCGTTTCTATTTTCGGCTTTCGAATCAGACTTTTCGGCAAAAGCACTCATTGAGGCTATAAGAACAAAAACTGATAAGATTAACTTTTTCATGATTGTCTGCTTTAAATTTTTTCTACACTACAAAAATAGACTCGCATGATTACAGCACGATTGCAATGATATTAAAGTTTTGTTACAAGCGAAGAAAATGTTGCAGCTTGCAGCTTGTCAACTTGAATACTGCGACTGTGACTGAACACTGATCACTGATCACTGATCACTATTTCCCCTTCTCCGGATATTCGCGTTCACTCACAATCTCACCGTTTTTGCCGAAGTTTCGCCAAATCCCCACTTTTTCGCCCATGTTATAATGCAGTTCATAAAGCAGGTTTCCACTGGCATCCCAAATCATCCAGGCGCCATGTTTTAAGCCATCTTTGTAATTGGCCAAACCCACCAATACTTTTTGGTCGTTGTAGGTAATCCACGATCCGTGCATCAGGTTGTTTTTGTACGAGCGCACTTCGTTCAACTGTCCGTTTTCGAAATAAACATTGGCAGTGCCATTCTTCATTCCGTTTTCAATGTTCAGTTCAATTTTAATTTTTCCGTTCGGAAAATGTGTCGCATACTTTCCGGTATAAGCCACGCTGTCGGCGTAATAAATACCGTTAATTTCTTTCAGCTCCTGTGCACTGGCTGCAAAAAATAACAAGCCAATCAACCCTATTAACAAACCAAGTTTCTTCATGGTGCCCTTCATTTTATTTAATACTGACTCAATTTCCGCCAGTAAATCTAGTGATTTAAAAGAGAGCTTCATCAGCAATTAGCTGATGAAGCTCTTGATTTTCTATTCTTGTAAATTCTCTTATTTCGAAATCATTTTCACCATTTTCTGGTCGCTGCCATTCACCACTTTTGCGAAATACAATCCTTTTGTAAGTGCGGTTCCGTCAAATACAAAGCGGTGTTTGCCTTCGGTAAGGTTTCCTTCCTGAAGGTTTGCCACTGTGCGTCCTGCCATGTCAACTACAGAAACACGAATGTATGAAGCTTTTTCAAGCTGAAGTTCGATGGTTGTAGTTCCGCTGAATGGATTCGGGTAATTCACCAGTTTGGTTTCAGTAGAAACAATTGATGGTTTAGTTGAAGTGGTGAACCAGTAGGAAGCATTGAAAACAGGAGAACCAGCTTGTGGTTGGAAATTTGGAGAAGCCAGGTTAAAAGGGTTGGCAATTTTTGCTTCGGTATCGGTTGCCAGCATTTTGTTTTTGTTGGCTGCATCAAGATACCATGCTTCAATCTGAGCAACAGTCATTGTTGCTGCATCGCCATATTTGTTTCCGTAGATTCCGCCAATAATGTTGTTTTTCAATACTAATTCGCCTGCTATTGCTGCAGCGTGTGTTGGCGACGATTCGAGACGAACCCCGCGGCCCCAGCCTAGGAACAATGAATTGTAGATTGAAATACGGCTTGCCCTGCGGATACGCATTGCAGCACCATCTTTATGGTTTTGTTTGTTCGTAGTATAAGTAGCCAAGTCTTTCGAGGCTCCAAAAGCGCTTATGTTACTGAAAATAGCTTTGGTCAATGGGGCAAGTTCTGTTCCGCTGCTGTTGTTGTCCGATTCAAAAGCATTGGCTGTGTCGGTGTCAACTATCGCAGGGTCGCGCATGATCAAACCAAACTGAACCATTCCGTTGTATCCGTTATCGGTATCGAAATCATCGTCTTCGGTACGGTACGAAATCAGGTATTTGGCATTTACTGCTCCTCCGAACCATTCGAAACCGTCGTCGCCTGAATAGGAAACCTGAACATATTCAATCCGGGTTCCGTTACCTACAGAGTTCATTGTCAAACCGTTTACCTCACTGCCGGTAGCAACTTCATAACCCGGAAATTCAATGCGCACATAAGCCAGAACTCCTGAATTGTCTGCGTTGTTTGTACCACCGTATTCCGAACCAATTCCGCCTTCGGCAACACCTGCGCCACCTGCGAGGTTGTTAACTCCGTTACCGCAAATTACAAGGCCGCCCCAATCGCTGTTGGCTCTAAAACCTGCTCCTTGCGAAGAAGTGAAAACAATGGGTTGAGTACGTGTACCTACTGCCATAATTTTCCCGCCGCGTTCAATCGTAAGAACGCTCTTGTTTGTTCCGCGGATAATGGTTCCGGGTTGGATAGTCAATGTCGCGCCATTTTCAACGTAAACCCATCCGTCCAATTTTATTGTTCCGCTCCAGGTTTCGTTGGCAGTAATGTGCAAACCACCGCTACGGGTAAACTGACCGTTACCTTTGGTGCTTGTGTAAGTTTCCGAATAATTCGTATTCACCGGATCCCAGTTGGCCCAGCCTTCTGTCCAGTTGTTTACGCCATCGAAAGCACCAACGTAACTCACTTTCTGATAGAAGATATTATCAATTGAATTTGGTGCTCCGGGATTAAACCAGTAAGAAGCATTGAATACCGGAGAGCCCGATTGTGGCTGGAAGTTGGGAGATGTCAGGTCGAACGGATTGGTAATTTTTGCTTCAGCATCGCTGGCCAGCATCTTGTTTTTGTTGGCTGCATCGAGGTACCAGCTTTCAATCTGAGCAACAGTCATTGTTGCCGCATCGCCATATTTATTGCCATAAATACCGCCGATGATATTGTTTTTCAATACCAGTTCACCTGCGATTGCAGCAGCATGTGTTGGCGACGATTCGAGACGAACCCCACGGCCCCAGCCAAGGAACAATGAATTGTAAATTGAAATACGGCTTGCCCTGCGGATACGCATTGCGGCACCATCTTTATGGTTTTGTTTGTTCGTAGTGTAAGTTGCCAGGTCTTTCGAGGCGCCAAAAGCGCTTATATTACTGAAAATAGCTTTGGTCAATGGGGCAAGTTCTGTTCCGCTGCTGTTGTTGTCCGATTCAAAAGCATTGGCTGTGTCGGTGTCAACAATCGCAGGGTCGCGCAAAATCAAACCAAACTGAACCATTCCGTTGTATCCGTTATCGGTATCGAAATCATCGTCTTCCGTACGGTACGAAATCAGGTATTTGGCATTTACCGCTCCTCCGAACCATTCGAAACCGTCGTCGCCCGAATAAGAAACCTGAACATATTCAATCCGGGTTCCGTTACCCACAGAGTTTAATGTCAAGCCGTTTACCTCGCTGCCGGTAGCCACTTCATAACCAGGGAATTCAATGCGAACATAAGCCAAAACTCCTGAATTGTCTTCGTTGTTTGTACCACCGTATTCCGAACCAATTCCGCCTTCGGCTACTCCAGTGCCACCTGCGAGGTTATTTACTCCGTTACCGCAAATTACAAGGCCGCCCCAATCGCTGTTGGCTCTAAAACCTGCTCCCTGCGATGAAGTGAAAACAATGGGTTGAGTACGTGTACCTACAGCCATAATTTTTCCACCACGCTCGATACAAAGAACGCTCTTGTTTGTTCCACGGATAATGGTTCCGGGTTGGATGGTCAATGTTGCGCCATTGTCAACGTAAACCCATCCGTCCAATTTTATTGTTCCGCTCCAGGTTTCGTTGGCTGTAATGTGCAGACCGCCGCTACGGGTAAACTGTCCGTTACCTTTTGTGCTTGTGTAAGTTTCCGAATAATTCGTATTCACCGGATCCCAGTTGGCCCAGCCTTCTGTCCAGTTGTTTACGCCATCAAAAGCGCCAACATAACTTACCTTGTTGAAGAAACTGCTGCTGATCGATTGCGACTGTACATTTGCCGAAATCAATGCCAATAAACACATTCCAAGTAAAAATTTTCTCATGTCAATAATTTTTAATTATTTACTAAAATCCTGTTTTAATCATTGTTAAATTTAATAGGTGAACCAATTACAGAGTCCACGTCACACTGAGCGAGAACTGGCGGTTGGGCTTGTATTTCCGGGTATATGCCGTAATATCTTCCTTCTCGCCATAGTACTGAACAAACCTTACCTCTTCGTTTAAAAGATCTTTGAATCCTGCTTTAATCTGAATTTTTTCACGAATGGTTTTTTGGATTGTCAAGTCGAGCGCATTACGTGGTAATTCCCATGTGTGTGGGGTTTCGGGAGTACCAACATAAGCAATGCGTTTCCCTACAACATTGTAGTTCAAACTAATATCCCATTTGGTGTCCGGATTATTGTAGAAAAGTCCAAGATTAACAATGTAGGGCGACTGACCTGACATGACACGAATCGTATCGCGTGTAAATTCTTGTTGTGAAGTATTAATCTCACTTTTAATCAGCGATGTATTAAAAACAACAGTCATATCTTTTAGAAACCGGAACAGGCTGCCTGCATCTTTAAATTCGTCGAAACGTTTCCTTATGTCAATTTCAACGCCTGAACTATGTGCTTCTTCAGTATTGTAAATAAAATAGTCGTAGGTAGTACCCGATTTGCGCAGAAACGTTTCCATCGGGTTTCTGAATTTTTTATAAAACCCGGCGATTGAAACCATTTCACCCTGGCTGGGATACCATTCATACCGCAGGTCATAGTTTGCGATATAAGCACTTTTCAAACTATCATTGCCGTAAACAACCGCAAACAACTCAAAATCCTGATAATCGAAAGGTGCCATTTCACGAAATTCGGGACGGTTGATCGTTTTTCCATACGAAAGACGGAAAAGGTTTTTTTCGTTGATATTGTAAGTAACATTGACTGAGGGGAAAAAATCTAATGTGTCGCGGGAAATTGGTGTTTCATCGGCACCATCTACCTTTTCAAAAAAGTTGGTGATTTCTCGTTTCCAGTTTTCGAGTCGTACACCTCCGTATATGTTCAATTTTTTAGTTACCGGAATATTCAGTGCAGCATAACCGGCAGTTAATTCATCTGTTGCGTCATAGCTGTCTTTGGCACGTGTATTATCCCGGTACGATAAACCATGTTGTGTATAAGGCGTAGTGCGGTCGAAGAAGAAATTTTCGTTACTGAAAATTTCATTCAGCGGCTTAATAAATATATCTTCAGGAGGATTTCGTAAAGCAACAACCCCAACCATCCGTGATTTTAATCCACGTTCTTTTAACTCATAAAACCCTCCGGTTTTAAACTGCCAGGGAAGTTCCGAATCTAAAAAGTTAAATTTATGCGAAAAATCGAGTTTGGCATCTCTGATATTTTCATTCATGTCGATCCAAAGCCTACCTGCAAGATATGGGTTGGGTACATTTTGTATGCGGGCATAAAATTTTTCAAATCTATCACTGGCTTCATCAGTAATTTTCACAAAGGTGAGCCTCCGGTTGTCGGGCTGGTTTTTGTTGGTATAACCATAGCCCAACATCCAGTTAATCTTTGTGCGATCGGCATTAAATGTTTGCTCTCCTGCAAGTTGACCTGAATATACCAGACGGCTTTCATATTTTAAGTCGAACATCTTCAAGGTTTCCACATTGTAATAATTTTCTCCTTCGCGGATGGTCGTTGTTTTTGAACCCATTTGGTTTAAGAAATTCCTTATTTCCAGCTTTTGGTTCTTTCCGTAGATTATGTTCCAGTTATGAATGATCCCGGTTTTGTATTCTTCCTTTGATTTCTGATCAAAAAAATCAAAATTCTGAATCATTTTTTTTTGTGTGATATCATAATCCTGATATTCAACACGCTGATTTTCTGTATAGTCGTGCGTATTTCCATAACTTACTGAAGTAATATTCCCTAATGAAACTTTGCCTAGCAAAAACCTGCGTTGTAGTGTTGCAGAAAAGCTTTGATCTAAAAAAGGAGTTTTTGTTGATGTTTCCCAGTTATTACTGAAAAGGGAGGAAATTGTATTTATCTGATCAGATTTTTTAATATATTCATTGGCATTAGGCCAAACATATAATGACGCAAAATCCTGTGCTCCAGGCACTCCGGAAGGCAAATCCCTCGAACCATCATCCCAACCCAGCCAGTCAGTCTTACTCCCTTCGTGTGTGTGGAAATCCTTGTTGAACGAAGCATTCTGCACATATTTAGTACCATACGACAAACTGAAACTGTTTTGGTCAGCCATATTTTTTGTCTTGATATCGATGGCCGCACCGGCAAAATCGGCAGGCAGTTCTGGAGCCGGACTTTTATAAATCAGGATATTGTCGATCAATCCGCTGGGGATGGCATCGAACGAAAAAGCACGTTTATCGGCTTCGAAACTGGGAGCGGTCGCTCCGTTCAGCATCACCGAATTATACCTTTCAACCAAACCGCGCACAATCACAAAACGACCGTCGGTAATGGTGATTCCCGGAACGCGGCGGATTACTTCAGCGGCATCTTTGTCCTGTGATTTACTGATTTGCTGGGCAGTAATCCCACTTACGATCAGGCTACCCGCCTTCAGGCTCGAAAGCATCGAAACTTCCGTATTGTCGCGGCGTTTGGCTACAATCTGAACTTCTTCTATATCGAGTGACGCAGGTTTAAGTTCAATATTAATAGTGGTTTCACCTCCATCATTAACCTCGGCCCGAATAATTTGATTATCGTATGAGATGTAAGAAATAACAAGGTTATAGGATCCCTTTTCAACTTTTTCGATCAGGAAATTTCCATCAAAATCGGTGATGGCTCCTTTTACGGTTCCCTGAAGCGCAACAGTGGCGCCAATAAGGGTTTCTTTTGTGTTTGCGTCAATTATAGTTCCTTTAATTGCACCATTCTGAGCCATCCCTATTAATGAACTAATCAACAAAAATGCTACCGGTAAAAATCTTTTCATGTTCATCCAAAAAACGCTTAAATTCAAAATTGCTTCCAGCCTGATTTAATTTGGCTGTAAATTTTAGCGCAAAGGAATAGGGTTGTAGTTACAGAACGATTAATATTTATTTACGCTACCATTACATTTCAATAACAGGCTTGAAATAAATTGATGTATAACACATATAATCAACACCATAAGACGATTACAAAAACAATATTCAGCCATTTATTACTATTAAAAACCGATTAAGTTAAACTTATACAGTACGGAAATAAAAAAGAAGATTGAACATGAGAAATAATACCGATTGCAGAAATGTTAAGTCCAATCTTCACACTCTCGATTGGACTTAACATTCCCGCCTGCTGCAGCTACCGTGTACCCACATATATTATCAATTGTATCATATACCAGAAAATAATGGAACGCGGATTTACACGGGTTTAGCGGATGGGAAACGGATTTATATTCCAATAAATTGGAATGGATTCGAAAAAAGATAAATGGGCTAATAGATAATTGATATTTTTATATGCATTGCCTTAAATAATCATCCCGGCTTGTCGGGATTTTAATCAGTTATAATCCGCCAGATCATATTTAATCCGCGTTCTATTGTTTTTTTATTTTTATTAGTATTCCCAATTATTTGTGGGTACACGGTAGCTGCTGCGGGCAGGTCTATTCATCGGCATTATACCAGAATGGGTTTGGACTGATTTTAGATTTGCATTTGGTATAATATTTCGTTTAAATTGAATTGGAGTAGTATCTGTTTACCGGGATTCAAAAACCTGACATAAATCACTCTTTTTAAGCATTCTGCCCAAATGCAAATATGAACGTATATAATTAACTGAATATCTAGTAGCTATAATGTTACCTAATAATTAATAACATGGCGTTTTGTGTGTAGCCCTGTTTAAAAAGCACTAATTTTGCCCCGATTTTCTAAACAGTTACATTATATTATGGCAGAAAAATATAACAACCTATTTGAAGAATTTCCGCCAGTCAGTACCCAGCAGTGGATGGACAAAGTTACTGCTGACCTGAAAGGAGCCGACTACAACAAAAAGTTGGTATGGAAAACAAATGAAGGCATTGAAGTTCAGCCGTTTTACCGGGCCGAAAACCTGGAATCCCTGGACTACCTGAACAGTCTTCCCGGAGAGTTCCCTTTTGTTCGTGGAACCAAAAAGAACAACAACGAATGGTTAGTTCGTCAGAGCATTGTAGTAAAAGACTTTGCTGAAGCCAACAAAAAAGCCCTGAATTACTTAATGAGAGGGGTGGATTCGTTGGCTTTCGTATTTAAAGCGTCGTCCGAATTGTCGGTTGCCGACCTTGATGTTTTGCTAAAAGACATTAGTCTAGATGCTGTTGAAGTAAACTTTGTGGGCTGCTGCTCGCGCAGGGCTTCTGAAGCTTTCACCACATTCGTTAAAAAAGGCGGATGGGATCCAAAAACCATCCGTGCATCGGTTGAATACGACCCGTTTGGCAAGTTTGCTCTTACCGGAGTTCTCCGCAACGGTGCCGAACACGTAATCGGAAATGCAATCAATATGATTGCCTCAACTGCGGAACTTTCTAAGTTCAAAACATTGGCCGTTAATGGCAAAAACTTCGGAAACGCCGGATCATCAATCGTTCAGGAATTGGCTTACTCACTGGCTCTGGGTGCTGAATACCTGACTGCTTTGACCGAAAAAGGCACTGAAGTGGATGCTGTGGCAAAAAAAATGAAGTTCAATTTGTCGGTTAGCGCCAACTATTTCCTCGAAATAGCTAAACTGCGTGCGGCCCGTTTGCTGTGGGCGCAAATTGCAAAAGCTTACGAACCAAAATGCGATTGTTCATGCAAAATGACCATTCATGCCGAAACCGGAAGCTGGAACAAAACCGTTTACGATCCATTTGTGAATGCTCTCCGTACTCAAACTGAAGCCATGAGCGCTTCGTTGGGTGGTGCCGATTCAATCACAGTGCTTCCCTTTAATGCCGCTTACCAGGAAAGCACCGAATTTTCTGACCGTATCGCACGCAATCAACAGTTGTTGCTGAAAGAAGAATCGCATTTCTCGAAAATTGCCGACCCAGCTGCCGGTTCATATTACATCGAAGAACTGACTGCTTCTATCGCCGATCAGGCTTGGAAACTGTTTCTTGAAGTTCAGGAAAAAGGTGGATATCTGGCCGCTTTACGCGAAGGATTCATTCAGGCTGAAATTAAAAAGATGGCTGGTAAACGCGATATGAACATTGCCACCCGTCGCGAAAACCTCTTGGGCGTAAACCAATTCCCGAATTTCACCGAAAAAATTGAAGGTGATGTTGACGCTTCTGTTTTTGCTGCTGCTGATTTAACAGCAGAAGGTGCTGAAATTGAAACACTGAAACCATACCGTGGCGCCCAGTCATTCGAAGCGCTTCGTTACAAAACCGATGTTTATGCCAAAAGCAACAAACGTCCGCTGGCTTTCATGATGCCGGTTGGTAACCTTGCTATGCGCAAAGCCCGTGCTCAATTCGCCTGCAACTTCTTTGCTGTGGCTGGTTTTGATGTACTCGACAACAATGGTTTCAAGACTGTTGAAGAAGGCTGGAAAGCTGCTCAGGAAGCTGGCGCTCAAATCGTGGTTATTTGTAGCTCCGACGACGAATATGCTGAACTTGCTCCTGCTGCATTCGAAGCCATTGGTGGAAAAGCCATCTTCGTGGTTGCCGGTGCTCCTGCATGTACTGATGACCTGAAGGCCAAAGGCATTGCCAACTTTATCAATGTAAAGAGCAATCTGCTTACAGAACTCAAAGCGTACCAGTCAACATTGGGAATTTAAAAACAAGAACATGAAGCCAGATTTCAAAAAAATCAATATAAAAGAAGCTCCCGGAGCAGTTGATACCGCTGCCTGGAACGCTAAAAATCAAATCGAAAAGAACTGGATCACTCCGGAGCAGATTCCGGTGAAACCAGTTTACACCAAAGAGGACCTCGAAGGCATGGAACACCTGAACTATGCTGCCGGTGTTGCTCCTTACCTGCGCGGACCGTACTCGGTGATGTACGCTATGCAGCCCTGGACCGTGCGTCAGTACGCCGGATTCTCGACTGCCGAAGAGTCCAACGCATTCTATCGTCGTAACCTGGCTGCTGGTCAGAAAGGTTTGTCGGTTGCGTTCGACTTAGCGACTCACCGCGGATACGACTCCGATCACCCGCGTGTGGTTGGCGACGTTGGTAAAGCAGGTGTGGCTATCGACTCGATTCTCGACATGAAAATCCTGTTCGACCAGATTCCATTGGATAAAATGTCGGTTTCAATGACCATGAACGGTGCGGTACTTCCTGTACTGGCTTTCTACATCGTGACTGCATTGGAACAAGGTGCAACGCTCGATCAGTTGGCCGGAACCATTCAAAACGATATCCTGAAAGAATTTATGGTGCGTAACACGTACATCTATCCACCTGAATTCTCGATGAAAATTATTGCCGACATTTTCGAGTTCACTTCTCAGAAAATGCCAAAGTTCAATTCGATTTCTATCTCCGGATACCACATGCAGGAAGCGGGTGCAACTGCCGACATTGAAATGGCTTACACGCTGGCTGACGGTCTGGAATACCTCCGCACTGGTGTTAAAGCTGGTATCGACATCGACGCATTTGCGCCACGTTTGTCGTTCTTCTGGGCGGTGGGAATGAACCACTTTATGGAAATCGCCAAGATGCGCGCTGCCCGTATGATTTGGGCCAAAATGGTGAAAGAATTCAACCCAAAGAATGCGAAATCGATGGCTTTGCGCACACACTGCCAGACTTCAGGATGGTCGTTGACCGAACAAGATCCATACAACAACATTGGCCGTACGGCTATCGAAGCAATGGCTGCTGCTTTGGGGCACACCCAATCGCTGCACACCAATGCGCTGGACGAAGCAATTGCTTTGCCAACCGATTTCTCAGCTCGTATTGCCCGTAACACTCAGCTTTACATTCAGCAGGAAACTGAAATCTGCCGCGAGGTTGACCCTTGGGGAGGCTCGTACTATGTGGAGACTTTGACTAACGAATTGGTTAATAAAGCGTGGGCACTAATCGAAGAAGTTGAAAAACTCGGAGGTATGTCGAAAGCCGTTGAAACTGGCGTTCCAAAAATGCGCATCGAAGAAGCTGCTGCCCGTACACAGGGTCGCATCGACAGTGGTACACAGGGAATTATCGGTGTAAACAAATACCGTTTGGAAAAAGAAGACCCGATTGATATTCTGGAAATCGATAATACAGCCGTTCGTTTGTCACAGATCGAACGTTTGAATAAATTGCGTGCCGAACGCAACGAAGAAGAATGTCAGGCAGCGTTGGAGGTTCTCAGCAAATGCGTGGAAACCGGCGAAGGTAACCTGTTGGAGCTGGCCATCGTAGCAGCACAGAAACGTGCTTCGCTGGGTGAGATTTCTTACGCATGCGAAAAACATGTTGGACGTTATAAAGCAGTAATCAGAACTATTTCAGGCGTGTATTCAGCAGAAAGCAAAAACGATTCTACCTTCAAGGAAGCGCAGGATCTGGCTACCAAATTTGCCAAATTGGAAGGCCGTCAGCCACGTATCATGATCGCTAAAATGGGTCAGGACGGACACGACCGCGGTGCAAAAGTTGTTGCAACCGGCTATGCCGACTTAGGTTTCGACGTGGACATGGGACCGTTGTTCCAAACTCCGGAAGAAGCTGCCAAACAAGCCGTTGAAAACGACGTGCATGTATTGGGCGTTTCGTCATTGGCTGCAGGACACAAAACATTGGTTCCGTCGGTTATCGCTGAATTGAAAAAACTGGGTCGCGAAGACATCATGGTCATTGCCGGTGGTGTAATTCCTGCTCAGGATTATCAATATTTGTACGATGCCGGTGTGGTTGCCATTTTCGGTCCAGGCACCAACGTTGCCGCTGCCGGAAAGAAAATTTTGGAAGTGTTGCTGGCGGCACACGAAGAATAAGAAGCCCCTCCCGACCTCCCCGAAAGGGAGGAGAAAAACAAAATGCAATGTTTGTAGAGACGCGATTAATCGCGTCTCTACAGCGCAACATACAAAAGCCGCTTTCCTGAAAAGGGAGGCGGCTTTTTTGATATCACAAATGCCAGTTCGCTAAAGCGGAACGGCAAAGAATAGGCTTGGCTTCGATTAACAGAAATGCTGCATTTGAAAAAATGATATCCTTTGCCGTCTGGCTTTAGCCGACGGATATGATGATAGATAAAAAGGTTGGGATGCCGAAACAAGTTCGGCATGACGCTTTGAACTGCAACAACCCATGATCAAGGAGTCATCCCGAACTTGTTTCGGGATCCGCACGCATACCAAAAATCATGTAAGAGTGTGCAGCTTCAAATCTTATAAACCCGCTCCATCCCAACCACCTTTTATAATCATCTGTCCATTAACTTCCATATACCATTCTACAGCTAAATCTAGCATTTCAGGATTATCCTCTTTAATCAAATTGATTTTCCAATCGCGATGCCAGTTCTTTAATTGCTTCTCCCGCTGGATGCATTCTTGCAGTCCTTCAATTTTTTCAAAATAAACTAAATCGACTAGATTGTACTTTTTGGTAAAGGAAGAACCTTTCCCTGTTTTGTGTTCCAAAGCCCTACGTTTTATGGCATTGGTCACTCCAATATAAAAAGTGGTTCTGTTTTTATTCGACATGATATAGACGAAGCCTTTTCGCATGATGCAAGAGTTTAAACTAAATTAAGCAAAATGTTGGTGATATTTGATGGGATGCCGAAACAAGTTCGGCATGACGCTTCGATCAACAGCAAACCAAGATCAGAGGGGTCATTCTGGTCATCCTGAATTTATTTCAGGATTGTTTCAGTATCTGGCAGCAAACCTTTCAAATTTCGCAAGAGTTATAATGTTCGCAAAAGCGCTGCTCCTTGAGCAGCTTAGCGTGTCGAAGGGAGCATTCTCCGAGAAGGGATGCCGAATGATCCCGATTTTCATCGGGATGACCGGCATGACGCTTCGAGTTGCGGACTTTAAGCCAATAAGGATTTAAGTGATAACAGAAGTTCATTATTCGTAAAAGTTTGTTAATGTAGGATACAGATACTCAACACAATCTTTTTTCAGGCTATATTGCATCTTGTTGTTTACAATCCAAATACATTTTTTATATTCAGATATTTACAATAGCATAGCTTAATATTTAAACCACAACCTAATCAACATGAAAAAACTAACATTTTTGTCAGTTTTAATGCTTCTTCTGGCGGCATTCAATTATGCTTCAGGCCAGGAGTTGAAACTCAACGATCTTGAATATTTCGAGACGCAAGGCGTCAATGTCCTTGTGTACAATAACCTTTTTACCGGAGGTTTTAACGATGAGAAGACAGCCGGTATCGAAATGATTCACCATGGCGTCAGAACATCGCAAGGCGGCGCTGTGAGACTTTCGAACACTCCGGAGCAGTGGGATCTTGTTCCTGCAATCTCAAACCGAAAGGTAGACCGTGCATCGCAAACCATTGAGGCTACGTTAAGGTATGAAGATTACGATTTTGATTCGCGGGTGGTTGTCAAGGCCAAGGGTAAAGGTGTTGAGATAGCTGTTTATCTTGATAAACCCCTTCCTACGGCACTTGAAGGGAAAGCTGGATTTAATCTTGAGTTTCTGCCCTCGCAATATTGGGCAAAGACCTATTTGATGGATGGGCGTCCCAATCGTTTCCCGCGCTATGTGGTAGGTAACACCGTTACGAAATCGAACAGCGAAAAACCCAAGCAATTCAAGGGGTTTGTAACTTCCGACGACAGGGGAACAGGCAAATTTATCGATCCGCTTCCGCTCGAAACCGGCCGTAACTTTCTTCTTGCACCCGATGCACCCGAACGTTTGGTGAAAATCAGCTCGCCGGATGTCGATATTATGCTTTTCGATGGCCGTATGCTGGCACAAAACGGCTGGTTTGTAGTTCGCAGTTTACTTCCGGCAGGAAAAACAGGCAAGGTTTTAACCTGGACCGTTGAACCAAATGCCATTAAAGGTTGGATAAGAGAACCAAATATCGGTTTCTCTCAAGTGGGCTACCTGCCGTCGCAACCCAAAGTCGCTGTGATTGAACTCGACAAGAAAGACAAACCGCTTGCAAACGCAACGATCTATAAAATAGGCGACGAAGGCAATCCAACCAAAGTATATAGCGGCAATATCGTACCTTGGGGTGACTATTACAAGTACCACTATGTGAAATTCGATTTCTCTACAGTTAGCACCCCCGGTATATATTATATTCAGTATGGAGACTTTAAAACAAATAACTTTTTAATAGATAACAGCGTTTACAACAAGATCACCGACGCCACCAGCGATATATGGATCCCCATACACATGAATCACATGTTCGTAAACGAGGCTTACAGGGTGTGGCATGGCGAGCCTTTTAAGGACGGTTATCTCCAGGCTCCGCCCAACTCCGATCACTTCGACCTTCATAGCCAAGGACCAACAACCGATACCAGGTATAAAGCGCTGGAATTGATTCCCGGATTAAACATAGGCGGTTTTTTCGATGCCGGAGATTTTGATATCGAGACAGGAGCGAACATTGGCGTGGTGCAGAACTTTGTTCAAACCTGGGAATATTTCAAACCCTTACGCGATCAGACTTTTGTAGATCAGAAGCAGCGCTATGTTGATCTTCATCGTCCGGATGGGACACCAGATGTGTTGCAGTTTATCGAGCATGGAACATTGAATCTGGTTGCTCAGGCAGAGATTATTGGCCACATGACACAAACGCTCTCTAACGCTGTTCTCGATAATTACCATCACC
The DNA here is from genome assembly GCA_023251435.1 of Bacteroidota bacterium. GTDB lineage: Bacteria > Bacteroidota > Bacteroidia > Bacteroidales > Prolixibacteraceae > Aquipluma. Next base: position 6,509 of record JAHEYU010000006.1, on the reverse strand, counting down.
TTGGCGACGCAGCCTCTTTAACCGATGGTCTTCCATATAATCCGAACCTTGGACCTTATGAAGTAGCTCCTGATGGCCGGTCGAGCGGAGTGAAGGATGATTTGTGGGCATTTACAAGTCGCAATCCAGGCCTCGACCTTAGGGCAGCAACGATGTTTGCCGCTGCAAGCCGGGCGTTGAAGGGATATAACGATGATCTTTCGGCAAGAGCGTTACAACAGTCAAAAAGACTTCTGAAAGAGGCTACGGAAATCCTTGCCAAACAGCCGCAGGAGCGCGCTGGCAGGAGCGGTGGATCAGCAAATATGGCCACCAATCTTCAACTGTACATCTCCACAGGGGAGAAACAATATATCGAGAAATTTCAGGAACTTTTATGGCCTGCACTTGAGATTAGCGTTAGTGGCAACATATTGACAGCATTGCATGCTATACCCCACATGGATGCATCCTATAAAGAAAAGCTCCGTCCGTATGTCGTAAAGTACAAAGAATACATCGACGGGCTTGAAAAGGAAAATCCCTACGGAGTGCCTATCGGCCTTCGTAACTGGGCAGGTGGCGGAGACGTGGTGAACTTTGGTACTACCATTTGCTTTGCTAACTCACATTTTCCTGAAATTATAGAGGCCAGCCATGCTTTCAAGACCACCAACTGGCTGTTTGGCTGCCATCCGTATCACAATTATTCTTTGGTGGCAACGGTGGGCGCCGCTCGTCCCAAAGCTGTCTTTTATGGTAATAACAGGGCTGATTTCTCATTTATTCCGGGCAATGTTGCTCCCGGTATATTATTCAGACAACCCGACCACTTTGAAAACTACGACGACTGGCCATTTCTGTGGGGACAAAACGAGGGCACAATTGGTGGAAATACCGGTTATTTAATTTTCGGTTCAGCTTTTAAGAATTTAGTAAAATAAACAGGTTGTTTTAATCAGCACCAATTCAACCTTTTCAAACCAAACTTTAACCAACCCAAGATGAAAGTACTTTTTATAGGCGGCACAGGATTTATCAGCACAGCGGTCAGCCGCATGGCTATCGAGCGTGGAATGGAGCTTTATCTGCTCAACCGCGGAATCCGATCGTCAGAAATTCCTGGAGCCCATCAGTTAACCGGCGACATCCACCATCCGGAGAGCATGCACAATGCGCTGACAGATTTAAATTTTGATGTGGTGGTCGACTGGATTGCTTTTACTCCGGAAGACATTGAGCGCGACTTGCAGGTTTTCCGGGGCCGCACCAAACAGTTTGTGTTTATCAGTTCGGCTTCGGCTTATCAAAAGCCGGTGGTCAACTACCTCATCACCGAATCAACGCCGCTCGAAAATCCATACTGGGAATACTCGCGCAACAAAATTGCCAGCGAAGAACTCCTGATGAAAGCTTATCGCAACGAGGATTTCCCGGTAACCATTGTGCGTCCTTCATATACTTACAATACCTATTTGCCGGTTGCAATTGGCGGATTTGGCTGCTACACACTGGCCGACCGTATGCTGAAAGGCAAGCCGATCATCGTTCATGGCGATGGCACATCGCTTTGGGTAAATACCCACGCTGAAGATTTTGCCAAAGGTTTTTTGGGGCTGCTCGGAAACGAAAAAGCCATTGGGCAAGCTTTTCACATTACTTCGGACGAAGTGCTGACGTGGAACCAGATTTACCAGACCATTGCCGATGTGTTGGGTGTTGAAGCGAAAATGATCCACATTCCGACTGACTTCATTATAAAAGAGATTCCCCGCCTGACAGGTGATTTACTCGGTGATAAAACATGGAGCGCGGTATTCGACAACTCCAAAATCAAATCTTTTGTTCCGGAGTTCCAGGCTACCATTCCTTTCCGCGAAGGAATGCGCCGGGCGCTCGAATGGTTCGCTGCCGACGAAAAAAGGCGCCGGATCAATGAACAGGTAAATGCCGAAATGGATCAGATTATCAATGCATATACCGGAAACCCCGTAAGTTAAATATCAAAACCAACGGATTAGCTTTCAGAAGTGATTGCCGCAATGCATCTTTCGGCCACTTTACCATCGATCCGGAAAGCATATTTATGAATAAATGAATCGTATCTGGCACGATCGACTTTTAGCTTTCCGAGGAAAATTCCGGAAAGAATACTGGTCAGGCTATCAGCATCTGTTGCATGAAAAGCCACTCCTTCGGCTACATAACCCATGATATCCTGTTTCAGGTGATCTAATATAATCAGCGGTTTGTAGAAATAAACCGTTTCGGTACCAACCGTCGAAAAGCAAGTAATCAGCGCATCGCAGGAGGCAATCAGCTGATACAAATCGGACGTTTTATCAATCGTATAGTTGGTACATCCTGCCTTGGCTGCTATTGCAGAATAATAAGCAGAATCGGCAAACTCGCGCGGATGCAGTTTAACGATCAGTTGCGTGTTTGGCAGTTTCCGTGCAGCGGCAAATACATCGAAAGCTGCCTGAAAACGCAATTCGGGATCGCGCTGTGGCTGCGAAGCAAAAACGATGAGCTCCACCGGATTGGCACTTTTCTGCATCTCGGCACGCATTAAAACCGGAATAATGTCGGTTCTGATTTGTCCGACCGAAACCACCGAATCTTTTGGATAACAACCCTTTTTAACCAGAAACTCTTCCCAGTATTTTCCCCAGGTCAGCGTCAGATCGGGCATCACATGGTTCTTCGAATCATTTGGTGTGTACAAATATGCCGGATGTAAATCGTGCATGGTTCCGTGCTGCAGCCCAATAATTTTTATTCCGCAGAATTTAGCCGCATCAAGTATTGATTTGGTAAGCGGACTATTTTCGTCACCGGCAATCACTGCTTTTATTCCTGAACCGGCAAAATATTTCCGGGCAGCAAAATAACGAAACAAAAAGAACCCGGAGGACGAGTGAAGCGACCGGAATACTTCGAATGTGAGCTTCTGTTCCATTGAAAGTTCTTCGTCACGAAGCTTTAAATAGGAAGCTATCAGTGCTTTTCTGGCCAAACCGGTCGATTTTCTGACCCCTTTGCTGAGCAAGCCTGAAACCATAATTCCTTCCAGAAAAATCTTTGGTCGTTCATTCCATGAAGTTTTATATTGCTTTTTCGAAAACGAATAGTCTGATTTTCCTTTTGGTCTGGGCATTAAAACCTCTGTCAGAAGGGCGAACCGACCGTCAAGTTCAGAAATAAGATATTCGAGAATATGATGCCCCGATGCTGGCCGTAAGGTTTTTTTATCGAGCACTGTCGAGTATTTCTCGGTAAGATAAAGCAGGTATACCGGCTTTTTCTTCGGAGAAATTAAATGGTACAGAAAGCGGTATTTCAGCATAAAAACATAGCTGAACAATATTCCCCAATTGAAGCTGTTTTTGGGTGGTTCCTCCGGAAACCTGAAATCAACTTCGGGGAACACATTTTTGAGAGGCATCGCATCGGCAGAAACAAACCAGCAATGATTGTCGAAAGCACTGAAGTGCAGGGTGAGCGGTTTCAGAAAATACATCAGGTTACGTACGGCAAAATAGACCCTGAATTTATGGTAATGCCAAACACTTGCGTTGTCGATTCGAAAAATATCGGCTACCGTTTGGTCTCCCACCGGCAGATCGCCAAACCGAAGCACCGAATCCATCATATCGTAGTTTACCTGCCTTTTTTCTTCGGAAGTTAAACTGATGATCTGTGCAAAATCCACAGAACGAGCTGATGAAAGTGCGAAGACTTTTGCGCCCTCTTCGATCAGAAGTTTTACATCACCGGTTTCCGATTCAGTGAGTGGACGGTTTATTACGATCGTTTTGCTCATTTTATTCAATTTTCAGGCTTCAAGAATTTGGGAGATCTTCCGCGTCAGCGCTTTGCGCGAATACTGATTTGCAAGTCCGTTGTTTGAAGGGGCGCTCGTATTATTCAACTTTTCATGCAAAAACCTGCGCATTCCATCCGAATCGGTATAGTCGAAGAGCTGGCCGCATTGGGTTTCCTGAATAATTTTGGCCAGATCGCCATCTATGGGGCCAATTGCCAGTATTGGTTTTTCAGATGCAAGGTATTCGAAAAATTTACCGGTCAGAATTCCCTTATTGTTTTTAACTTTTGGAATGACCAGCAACAACAAGTCGGATCGGAATAAATATTCGATGGATTTCGGGTGATCAACATAGCCGGCTAATTCAACTTCAAGTCCTGTTGATCTGAATTTATGCTCAACAGGGGGCGGAACTTTGCCTACAAAACGAATCAGCAATTGCGATTTCAAACTGTCGTCCAACTGCGAAAGTGCCTTCAGGAAACAGTCCACATCGTAAGCTTCAGAAATAGTTCCGGTGTAGGTAATAACCTTTTTTGTTTCAGGTGGGACTTCATTTATCCTGAAATCGTCCTCGTCGAACCCGTTTGGAATGACAACTGTTTTGGCTGCAATTGGAAGATTTGATTTTTCAGCAAAAATACGTTTAACATCTTCACTCACTGTAATGAGCAAATCAGCATTTTCGACCACAACTCGTTCATAAGCCTTATCTATTTTTCGCGCCAAAGCGGTATGGCTGAATTGATTGTAATAATAAATATCTGTCCATGGATCGCGTAAATCTGCAATCCAGCGAATCTTAAAACGTAATTTTAGCATCATTCCGATCAGTTGGGTCGAATGCGGCGGACTGGTGGTTACAACAGTATCTATATTGTATTGCATGATTAGCTCTGCGGCCTTTTTCAGCGCATATTTGTTCCAGCCTTTGCGCGGATCGGGCAACAGAAAATTTCCCCGCAGGAACTTCGATACTTTCTGAAGCAAACCCTCTTTCGATTCGTTGGCAAAACCACCGTAGGGAACTTCCTTCTTTCCGGAGATAAATTTGTAGAAATTATAAAGCTCGAAGCTTTCGGTGGTATATACCAAACAATCCGGATTGACTTCGGAAAGCAGACTTTCATCGCGTTGAGGGTAACTGGCATATTCGGGATCGACCGTCAAAATAACCGGTTGCCAGCCAAATTCGGGCAGGTATTTGGCAAACTTCAGCCATCGCTGAACGCCCGCCCCACCCGATGGCGGCCAATAGTAAGTAATAATTAAAACCTTCTTCATGCAAAATCGAAATATAGAAACTCAGTCGGGTAAAGATAAGTTATTTCGTGTTAAAGCTATATTTGTATCTATATTGTACACAAATATGAAAATCATGAAACGAGCCATCCCAATTAATCGTGACACAGGAGAATGATTATTGGCGAGTTCCATCTGACAATTAAAAACAAATTCTAAACAGATGAAAAAATTATTTCTGATCAGTGCACTCATTTCACTCATTCTGGTAAATTTAAATGCACAAACTTCGGCAAAAAAAACAATCCGACTGGCAATTGCAGGAACAACCCATGGGCACACTTCTTTCATATTAGGACGAAAAGACAAATCAGACTTTCAATTGGTTGGTGTTTTTGAAACGAATACCGAACTGGCGAAAACGCTTGCTAAAAAATTCGGTTTCGACCCAAAATTGATTCATAATAATCTGGAAAAGATGTTGGACATTGTAAAGCCGGAAGCTGTTGTGGCATTCGGTTCTATTTTTGAGCACATGGCCGTGGTTGAAGCTTGTGCTCCCAGAGGAATACATGTAATGGTTGAAAAACCGCTGGCTACCAATATCGAACACGCTCAAAGGATGGCAAAACTTGCAGAAAAATACCACATTCATTTACTCACCAATTACGAAACATCATGGTATCCGACTACTGCGAAATCCTTTCAGTTGGTCAACGACAGTAATTTCATCGGCAATATCAAAAAAGCAGTTATTCACGACGGACATCAGGGACCAAAAGAAATTGGTTGCGACAAAGTTTTTTTGGATTGGCTGACCGATCCTGTTCAAAACGGTGGCGGGGCATTGGTTGATTTTGGATGTTACGGGGCAAATCTTATGACCTACATTCAAAAAGGGCAGGCACCAGTTTCAGTAACAGCAGTTACCCGAAATTTTAAACCTGAAATTTATCCAAAGGTGGATGATGAAGCAACCATAATTATCAACTACTCTGAATCTCAATGTATTATTCAGGCTTCATGGAACTGGCCTTTCGGAAGAAAAGACATGGAATTGTACGGCGAATCAGGATATATTATTGCCGCAGACAGTAAAAATATGCGGCTGAGAAACAATACAATGAAGACAGAACAGTCCATTCGGGTTACATCAAAAGATATTGCGGTTTATGAAGATCCGTTCTCCTATTTTTTTGATGTAATTGGCGGGAAAGTAAAAATGACAAAATACGATCCCTATTCATTGGAAAACAATGCTTTGGTCGTCAGGATTTTAGTTGCTGCAACGGAATCAGCAAGAACTGGGAAAACGGTCAGGCTTGATAAATAGCTGGTTAATCGAGTAGGTAGGGGGATTGCTCCCCCGCCCTCTCACACCACCGTGCATGCTCTCGCACACGGCGGTTTCTAAAGATTGGTTAGCCGCTCGTAATTTAATGTGAGGTTGTATAAGCCT
>JAHEYU010000060.1 GCA_023251435.1 Bacteroidota bacterium | reverse complement strand
CATATATGCTGCCCGAATCAAAACAAACCAAGTCGCAACTCCTGAAAATGGACGATATGCAAGCTGAACTTTGTCAAATTATCTCAAAAAATTTTCAGGGTGTCCCATAGCGGAAAACAGGTCTGTACCATATAAATTTCGTAAACCACCTCAACCATTTAAATCAAAAGAAGGTCGCCGATGTAAAGTCAGGCGGCCTTTTTTTTTTATTCTAAATTAGTCGAATGCCATTCCGTTATTAATTCATGGGCATAGTAAAATAAAACGCACTACCTTTATCTACTTCGCTTTCGACCCATATTTTTCCGCCCATTAACTTAACCAGATTTTTTGTAATGGCCAGTCCAAGTCCATTTCCGCCGTATTTGCGTGTTTTTGAATCTTCAACCTGCCTAAAACGGTCAAATATTTTATGGTGATAAGAAGCCGGAATCCCGATTCCGGTATCTTTAACGAAAAACTCCATCATTTTGCTTTTGGGGCGGTATCCAATTTCGATATTGCCATTTGAGGTGAATTTTAAGGCATTGCTAATCAGATTATTAAATATTTGTCTGAGCCTGTCTGGATCGGCAAAAATTTCTATTTCTTTATCGTTGTCTGGAAGGTTTAGTATTAGTTCGGGCTTGTGCGTTCCGGCCTGAAGAGAAAATTGTTCATAAATGCCCAACACATATTCATGAGCATTGATATGTTTTTTTCGGATGGTAATTTCACCTGATTCTATCTTTGATATATCCATTATATCGCTGATAATTTTTAGAAGGTTATTTCCATTGGCAATGATATGCTGAGTAAATTCAGTTTTCTGATCCTCCTCAAAGTCCGGATCGCCCAGCAATTCAGAAAATCCGATGATGCTGTTTAACGGTGTACGGATTTCGTGCGACATATTGGATAGAAAAGCAGATTTTAAACGGTCGCTTTCCTGTGCTTTTTCTTTGGCACTAATGAGTTTTTTTTTAGCAATTATATGATCAGTAATGTCGCGTATGATCATGCTGGAAAGTTCAAAACCCTCATGATTTTTGAAAATAGCTGATGAAATTTCTGCAGGTAATCTTGTTCTGTCTTTACGTAGAAATGTTACTTCACCCCGTGCTTTTCCTTTTAATTTCCGTTCGTCCAGCAAAACAGGTAAACGGGAATCTGACAGATCAGCAATGGCTGATCGGCCCAGTTTTATAAGTTCATCTTCCGTATATCCAAACATATTGCATGCTGCCTGGTTGGCTGATAGTATTTTCCCATCAGGACTTGTTAAAAGTATGGCGTCCATGCTGTTTTCAAAAAATGATCGGTATTTTATTTCGCTTTCAAACAGTGCATCTTCTGCTTTCTTCCGTTCGGTAATGTCCCGCCCAATGCCCAGAATACCATGCAATGTTCCGTCTGAATCGTATATCGGGGTTTTAATCGTATCCAGAAAGGCACGGTATCCATTGTCAGCAAAGGTAACCCATTCTTCGTTACTGGTAGGTTTCCCTTCTTCTATGGCTTTTCGGTCGTTTCTGCGGAAAAAGTCTGCCAATTCCCGGTCAACAAAGTCATAATCGGTTTTACCAATAATGTCAGCTTCATTGGCTCCAAAAAACCGCTCGAACATCGGATTGCACGAGAGGTACACCCCATTGGTGTCTTTTAACCAAATTAAGTCGGGTATTGTTTGTACAAGTGTGCGAAGATGAGATTCACTCTTTTGCAACGCCAGCTCTGCCTGTTTTCGAATGGTTGTCTCCCGTATGTTGCACTGAATTACCTTCTTATTGTTTTCAAAATAGCTATTGCTGACGAACTCCACACTGATTTTTCGTCCGGCAGCCGTTTCGAGCGGAAGGTCGTCATAACGCACATATTCTTTCTGTTGTAATTCCAAAAATTTATCCAGATTGGCAACTATATCTTTAAGGAACCCGATTTCCCATATTGCTTTATTACGAAACTGATCTTTTGAATAGCCCAGCATCTCAATTAAAAATGGGTTCACATCAGTAATCATCCCGGTTTCGGCATCGAGAATCAGAATCCCGTCTTTGGCCGATTCAAAAAGTCTGCGGTATCGGGTTTCTGATGCTATAAGCGATTCTTCGGCCCCCTGTCGGTCGATGAGCTGGGTTCTGAGCTCTTCATTCTCTATTTTCAACTCCATCTGGTTTGCTTCAAGCTCGTGAATCATTTTCAGCATCTGCGCTTCCATAATTACTGAAACTGATTTTGATGTATCCACTTTTTGCAATTCTTCTGCCTTTTGCCGAAGAGCTACCTTATCTGATTTGTTGTGTTTTTCCATTGGTAATTGCATTTTACGAGCATATACATCACTCACCATTAATGAATTCTGATCGCGGCAAGTTATGCAAGTGCAAAACCATAAGTGTTGTATAACTATGGTAAAAAGTTGTAAAATTCACAGATATTGGAGGATTCGGATGTACGACAAAATTCCCGTTAGAATAAAGACCTGTCGCATTGTATAGATTTTAATATTCAACCCGTTTCGGTAGAGACAGGGCATTTCCCATTATTTTCAAACAAAACTATCGAATTAGTTGTATAACTAAAAAGTTAGTTATATGTTTGTGCAGGATATCCAATCAGCTATGAAACGGATCATTGGCGTAAAAAACTAATTTTCTAATCTGGCTGACGAATGTGTTCTATTTTTTTTGTCTTTTATAACTAGATTATTAGTTGACGAACTAATTGCTTAGTTTTGGCAAGATTTTTGAGATTTGAAAACTAAATTTAACTGATTACGTGATGAAAGAATTAACCAAAGCAGAAGAACAGATTATGCAGGAATTGTGGACGCTCGAAAAAGCTTTTGTAAAAGAAATTGTCGACAAGCTTCCCGAGCCAAAACCTGCATACAACACGGTTTCTACCATTATCCGGATTCTGGAAAAGAAAGGATTTGTTGACCATTACGCGTATGGAAAAACACATCAGTATTTTCCGCTGATCAGCAAACCGGATTACACAAAATCGTACTTCAAAAATTTTCTGAATGGTTATTTTAGTAATTCGTTTCAGGAAATGGTTTCGTTTTTTGCCAAAGAAGACAAAATGAGCCTCTCAGAACTTGAAGAATTAATCAAGGAAGTAGGAAAAGATTTGGAACCCGAAAATCCATCACCCAATGACTAGTTTTGTAAATTACCTGCTCGAATCGGGAATAAGCCTGAGCTTGTTTGCACTTGTTTATTTCCTGTTTTTACGGAGAGAAACTTTTTTCAGTATAAACCGCTGGTTTTTGCTGGTTTCTATCGGTTTCTCGGCATTTTTGCCACTGTTGCACATCCCGTTTTATACGCCTCAGGCAACCGTTTTGCAGGAAGTTACTGTAACTCCATACATAAATTTGCTAAGTTCGGTAACTATTTACGGAACGGCATTGTCGCATGGTGCTGAGCAATTTGTGTTGAACTTCAGTTTATTAGGCTATGCGTATTTATTGGGAGTGGCAGTTTTCGCCGGTATATTTTTTCTTCGGATTTACCAGATCATCCGGTTGATTGCGCAAAACCAGGTTGTTCCTGAAGGAAAAATCAAGTTGGTTTTTCTGGATCGGGAGTTAAGTCCGTTTTCTTTTCTGAATTACATTTTCGTAAGCAAAAACCTGCAAAGCACCAAAGGTTGGGAAAAAATGCTCGAGCACGAAAAACAGCACATTCAGCAAGGACATACTTTTGATGTACTTGTTCTTGAGATTGTTGCTGTATTTCAGTGGTTTAATCCTTTCTTTTGGATGTTTCGGCGGGCGCTGCGCGAAAATCACGAATTTCTGGCCGATCAGGCCGTCATCTCTCACGGAACTGCACCTTCGTGGTACAAGCAAATCCTATTGAATCAGTATGTTGGCGACCAACTGGTTTTGACCAACAACTTCAATTATTCGTTAATTAAATCCCGTATCAAAATGATTTCAAAAATAAAATCAAGAAAAATAGCCAACGTTAAAATCCTTGTTGGGTTTGTTATTGCCGCGAGTTTAGTCGCCGTATTTGCCTGCGAACAAAAGGAATCGGTAACAATGCAAACCGCAAAAGACAGTAGGACAATTACGCTTGTGACAGAGGGGAGCCATACTCTTCAGGTGACCGGAGACTCTGCAGGAATTGAAATACTGAAAAGTATAATTGGTAAATCAAGAAATTATGCTTCGCAAATTGATAGCGTAAAAGGAGAGAAGATTTATATTCAAAACGCCAAAGTTGAAGCAGAAAATGCCTCAATTTCGGAAAACGTTCAGGAAAATTCAGCACAGGAACAGGTATTCTTTATTGTGGAAGAAATGCCAGAGTTTCCCGGCGGCCAAATAGCATTGCGTAATTTCATTGCAGAATCGGTTAAATATCCTCCCGAAGCTATTAAAAATGGCATTCAGGGAAAAGTATTTGTAAACTTTGTAGTTGGTAAAGATGGCTTAGTTTCAAATCTAAAGATTCTAAGAAGTGCAAATCCTTTGCTTGATGCAGAAGCTTTACGGGTTGTGAAAAGTCTGCCAAAATGGAAGCCTGGTAAAGAAAAAGGCGAGGCTGTTAATGTATCGTATACAGTCCCTATCAATTTTACTTTGCAATAAAACTGTCAAATCATGTTGTTGGTGAAAGCATAGCGTTCTCCAATAACTTAATTTATTTAACAATTAAAATTAGTGTCAAAATGAAACGAGCCATGAGAATTGCTTCTCACACAGGAGGATGACTAGTTGGCGAGTTCCATATGGCAATTAAAAAACAAATTATTTACGTATGAAAACACAAATAGAATTCAGAAGAATTGCCAATGTAAAAATCATGGTTGGAATGTTATTGGCTGCTAGTTTATTCCCGGTATTTGCCTTTGGACAAGGGGCTCAGCCGAAATCTCAAAAATCGGAACAGACTCAGGAGAAAGTGTACGATAAAGTTGACCAGATGCCTGAATTTCCGGGAGGACAGTCAGAATTAGTCAATTTCATGTTAAAGTCAATTAGTTATCCAACAGAAGCTAAAAAGAAAGGTACTCAAGGGAAAGTATTTGTAAGGTTCATCGTTGGAAAAGACGGTGCAATCTCGGGTGCTGAGATTTTGAGAGCTGTTGATCCGTTGCTTGATGCAGAGGCACTTCGCGTGGTAAATAGTATGCCAAAATGGACACCCGGTAAAGAAAAGGGTAAGGACGTTGCTATTCAATATGTTCTCCCAATCAATTTTGCGTTGAAGTAAAATTTTTATTCAGACCTGACAGGTGGAGCATTTTAAATTCCGATCTGTTTTTGACGCTGTCAGGTCTTCCAGACGCTGACAGGTCTTGCCGCAACCGGAAAACCTGTCAGCGTCCGAAGGTTTCCGACATTTCGGAAAAAGCTTCGACAGCGTTTTGGACGAATAAACAATGATAATCGATTTTAAAATGGAAGTTAATCCCGACTATCGGGGGCGTAATCAATAACCAAAAATCAACCAGCCATGAAACTGAAAACAATCATCCTTGTTCTGCTCATTCTGCCGTTTCAGCTATTTTCCCAATCCATTGATGAGCTTATCCTGAACAAAAAATACGATCGGGCTTTAGAACGTATTTCAAAACAAGTTCAGGAAAAACCTGAAGCCGATTTGTATTTCAAACAGGCTGTGATATACAAAGAGCAGTCGATGCCGCTTTTAGCATGTAAATCACTCGAAACGGCTTTGTTTTACGATCCTCAAAACAGTTTGTATCTTTCCGAATTGGGCGAAAATTATTCAAGTCTTGGAAATATTTATCAAACAGTAGATTGCTATCGTCGTGCCGTTGATCTGTCGCCGAAAGATTTAAGCCTGAAGGCAAAACTGGGAAGGGCTTACATCAGTATCGACGATTTCCAGAGGGCATACCAAACCTTTGAAGCCATCCATAAAGTTGATTCAACGAATGTTTACTTCAACAAGCAATTTGCTTTTGCCGCCTTCAGGAATGGCAAACCCGATCTGGCCATCCGCTTGTATGAGCAGGTTCTTGCCGAAAATCCGGGTGATTTTGGCTCGCACCTTAACCTGATTGCAATTTTCAAAAGAAAGAAAAGCGCGGAAGATATTTCCCGCACCGGTGCAAAAGCTTTGTCTTTCTTTCCTCAAAATCCAACAATTTTGCTCCGGCAGGCCGACGCTTTGTTTGAACTTCAGGAGTATGAAAAAGCAGTTTTTCCTTACGAACAATATCTTGCCTCGAATGATTCGGTTTTTGATGTTTTGAAAAATTATGGAATTTGTCAGTACTTCTGTAAGAACGAGCAAAAGGCAATTCAAATGCTCGAAAAGTGCTACTCGCTGGTTCCAAACGATCAGTTTGTACATTTTTATCTGGGGTTGGCCTATAAAAGTCTGGCCGATTATACCCGAAGCGCCGAATATCTGATCGCTGCAATTGCTTGCGCACAACCGGTTTATATGACTGAAATGTACCATCATCTGGGGCAGGTTTATGGCAACAACCGCGAATTTGAGAAGTCGATTGATGCTTTGCAAAAAGCGTATGAATGCAACAATGAGCGTGTTGAGATTTTATTCGAAATTGCTACCACTTACGAAGAATTCAATTTTAATAAAACGCTGGCGCTAAATTATTATTCGAACTACCTGAAAATAGCCGGTACAAAAGCCAAGAACGCCGATTACGCACTTGAAAGGCTGCAAAAGATTAAAGAGGAATTGTTTATCGGGAATAAATGAGCAGTAGTCGCCCGTTTTATTTTTGATTAATTCGCCTATAATTTATGCCAATTGTTTTTATATTTTAGTCCAAAGACAAAATATAAATTATCCCGATTAATCCAAATTTTTGCCTTTACCACCAACTATTTTTGGCATCGTTACCTTTTTTAATACCTGTCAAGGAACAAATCTCCGAATTCAGGTTCATTAAGCTCCCTCTTTTGGAGGGGGGGTGGGGGAGGCTAACAATGGTACAATACTTGCCATTGCAGCAACAAAATAGCTGATTCCTGCAACAAATAAAGCAGTTTGAAGGCTAAATGTATCTGTCAGGTAACCAAGCGCAGGACCAACTGCGGCGAAAATAATCCTGATTTCGAAGTTTCTGACAGACAGGATGGTTGCCCGCACTTTCGAGTCGGTGTATTGATTAATGTAATCTTTTAGCACGGGTGTGGCCAAACCGCGAACCATGTAAAAACCAAACAAAATGGCAATCCCTGCAAGGCTAATTTCTACTGAAGTAAGGATAAATCCCAGCGACAGGAGGATTACAATGAACAGCAGTGTATTTCTTCTGCCCATCCACCGCTCGATGCGGTACGAAAAAATCGAGAAAACTCCGGTTGAAAGGTTGAGCATTGTCCATAAAATGCCGAAAATTGCAACTGGTACACCGGCTTCTTCAAAATAGGGTTGTACAAACCATGCATAAGTGAGCGTTGCTGCACCTGTAAACGACGAAATCAGAATGGCGCTCCGCATTTCGGGTTGCTGATAGGTAAGTTTTACGATCGCCAGAATTTCCTTCAGTTTTAAATGGATTTTTTCCTGAACATGACTGGGCTCCTTCAGGAAAAATGCAGCCGGAATTGCAATGGCCGCAATAAAAATCTGAAAATAATAAGGCGTTCGCAGGCTGATGGTAGCCAGTAATCCGCCAGCCACGCCAGCCAGCGCTTCCGCGAAATTACCAACCGATGTAATCCGCCCCTCAAATTTAATGTACTCTTTCTCTCTGTTTTCGGCTTTCAGCGAATCGTAAAGCAGTGCCGAATCGGCTCCAGAAACGAAGCTGAACCCTATGCCGAGAATAACTTCGGCCACGGCAAAACTGGCAAAATCTGACGAAATACTATAAATAACAATACCCAGAGTGCCCATTAAAGATCCGAAAATCAGCGTGCGCCGGCATCCCCAAACATCTGAAAGATACCCTGAAGGCAATTCGAATACTACCATTGCAATGGAGTACACCGACTTCAGCAAAAAAATCTGAGACATGCTCAATCCATTGTCGTGATAGAAAAGCACCACAATGGGCATTACCAGATTGAACCATTTGGCAACCTTGATCAGGTAGAGTTGTATTGTATTTTGGGGAAGATTTTTCAATTTTAATTTTGCGTGAAAATATAAATTCTTTACAAAAAGTCGCAAAAAACTATGAAATTCAAATAGAAATGATCAAAAAAGCTTCGAAATGAACAATCTGTTGCTATTTTTGTGTCGAAAAATGAAATTTTGGATTCAAAGTAAATATACAACCAAATATAAAAAGAAGAATTAATGAAACTATTTATCCCTCAAAATTACCAGCCTTTGCTCGATGTAAATCAGACTGAAAAGGCCATTAAACTCGTGAAAGACAGTTTTCAGCAGGATTTGGCATCCGAATTACGGTTGCGCCGTGTTACAGCGCCTTTATTTGTGATGAAGGGTACCGGAATCAACGACGATTTGAACGGAATTGAGCGTCCGGTGACATTCCCTGTGAAAGAATTGGGCGACAACAAGGCAGAAGTGGTTCATTCGCTGGCAAAATGGAAACGTATGACTTTGGCAGATCTGAATATTGATCTCGGCTACGGATTATATACCGATATGAATGCCATACGTCCCGACGAAGAACTCTCTAATATTCACTCACTTTACGTTGACCAATGGGACTGGGAAAGGGTTGTTTCTGCCGAAGAGCGTACCCTCGATTTTCTGAAAAAGATAGTGCGTAAAATATACTCAACACTGCTGCGGACAGAGTTCATTGTTTACGAAAATTTTCCTCAGATCAAACCTATTCTTCCTGAAGAAATTGCCTTCATTCATGCAGAAGAGCTGGAAGAACAGTATCCGGAGTTAACACCGAAGGAACGCGAGCATGAAGCTGCAAAAAAATATGGAGCAGTGTTTATCATTGGTATTGGCGGTACACTTCCGGGTGGTGAAAAACACGATGGCCGTGCTCCCGATTACGACGACTGGACAACTCCTACAATTGGCAACCGCAAAGGATTAAACGGCGATATTCTGGTCTGGAATCCAATGATGGAAACTTCGCTCGAATTATCATCGATGGGAATTCGTGTTGATAAAGAAGCACTCCTGAAGCAACTAGCCCTCACCGGAACCGAAGACCGCAAAAATTTATACTGGCACAAACGTTTATTGAATGACGAACTTCCGCTTTCTGTTGGTGGTGGAATTGGGCAGTCGCGCCTGTGTATGTATTTTCTACGGAAAGCGCATATTGGCGAAATTCAGTCGAGTATTTGGCCTGACGAAATGAAAGTAATTTGCAAAGAGAATCAGATTATATTGATTTAATGAGGATTTGGCATTTGTAAAACACACTGAAACCGGTACTTAGCGCATATTTAACGCAGAGTGCCGGTTTCTTTCTAATTATTCAAAAAATCGTAACCGAAGGGACACTAATTTTTATATATTTGCAACCGCTTAAAAGGATGCCTCGGTAGCTCAGCTGGATAGAGCAACGGCCTTCTAAGCCGTAGGTCATGGGTTCGAATCCCGTCCGGGGTACAATAGGCCGTCTCAATATAAAATTTGGGGCGGTCTTTTTTTTAGGTTTATTTTACCGCATAGTTTTAGTGTAAATCAAATACCGAACATTATAATTCTATGCCAAAATTTTACATTTACAGGAGAGTTTTTTATTGAAACTATTGCATAAATTCGTTCATGGCCTCCAGAAATAGTTCCGGTTGTTCGGCATGAAGCCAATGACCTGCATTTGGAATTTCACTGATAGTTGCTTCTGGATATATACGGTGGATGATTTTGAAGTCTTCGGGAAGTATGTAATTTGAGTTTGAACCCTTGATAAACAAAACCGGATAATTAAAGATTGGAAGACGATCCTCGAACCATCTTTCATTCACTCCGCTGATGATTTCATCCAAATTGTCTAATAATACGCTTACATTCAGTCGCCATTCGAAATGATGGGTTTCCTTTTTCCGGTGCACATTTTTTAATAGAAATTGAACAATTTGAGCACTGTCAATCTTTTGAAGAAGATAATTTTCAACTTCTTTTCTCGATTCCATTTTGCTGAAATCGATTTCGAGCATTGCTTGAAGTATGTTTTTATGCAGGAAATACTGGCTTTCGTCATTTAGTAAAAAGTAGTTTTTGGGAGCAATATCAACTACTATCAGTTTTTCAATTCGTTCAGGATAGTCGGCGGCAAAACACATGGCAGTTTTACCGCCCATGCTGTGTCCCATCACAATTGCTTTTTCAATTCGGTGCTGATCAAAAAAAGTGGACAAATCATCTTTCATCGCTTCGTAGCTATGCACATCCGAATTGGGCGACCGGCCATGATTGCGCTGGTCGATCATATAAACTTTGAATCGTGCGCTTAATTTTTTGCCAACAGTAAGCCAGTTGTCCGACGATCCGTATAATCCGTGTACAATTACAAGCGGAAATCCTTCGCCTTCTTCTCTGAAAAAAAGGTTCATTGTGAGTTTATTTTAAGCAGGACAGATAATCCTGAATGGTATTTTTCAGCCCCATATAAAGTGCATCGGCAATCAAGGCATGGCCAATTGAAACCTCGTCGAGAAAAGGAACATGATCGTTAAAAAAACGAAGATTTTTCAGGCTTAAATCGTGACCGGCATTGATTCCCAAACCGAGTTTGTGGGCAAGTTTTGCTGATTCGGTAAAAGGTGCAACTGCTTTGATCGGATCAGCAGGATACATCTTTGCAAAGGGTTCGGTGTAAAGTTCAATACGGTCTGTTCCTGTTTCTTTGGCGCCTTCAATCATTCTTAAATCAGGATCGACAAAAATGGAGGTGCGGATTCCGGCAGCTTTGAAACGGGCAATTACCTCTTTCAGGAACGAAAGGTGTTGAATGGTATCCCATCCATGATCGGAAGTAAGCTGATCGTGGGTGTCGGGGACCAATGTAACCTGATGAGCCTTTACATCAATTACCATTTTAATAAAATCTTCGCCCGGATAGCCTTCAATATTAAATTCTGTGGTAATAAATGGTCTGATTTCGAAAACATCCTTACGGCGAATATGTCTTTCATCGGGTCGCGGATGAATAGTAATGCCCTGTGCACCAAAATTTTGACAGTTAATTGCGGCTTCGGTAACACTTGGAGTATTTCCTCCCCGCGAATTTCTTAATGTTGCTATTTTGTTTATATTTACGCTTAGTCTGGTCATAATCTAAATTTTAATGGCGCAAGTTACAATTTTAGATTTGAATGGCAGATAATGAAAACTTTAAAAAATGATAGCACAAAACCTTCTTTCTGAAGTTGTTCCTCCTTTGCGACCGACCGATAGTGGCCAGAAGGCACTTAACTGGATGGAAATATTCAGGATTTCTCATTTACCGGTTGTCGATGGGGATGTACTGGTTGGTCTGATTTCAGACAAAATTATTTATGATTTGAATATTATCGAAAAACCTGTTGGCGATTATATCGAGCATTTACTTTCGCCGCATGTGCATACAGACCAGCATATTTACGAAGTGTTTTCGGTTATTTCTGTACTTAAACTTACCGCCGTACCAGTACTCGACCTTCACCATCAGTACTGTGGCGTAATTACTGTTTTCGATTTATCTCGGCAATTTGCTGATTTGGTTGCTGTTCGCGATCCGGGTGGTGTTATGGTACTCGAATTAAATGCGATTGATTATTCGCTTTCGCAAATTGCTCAGATTGTCGAAGGAAACGATGCCAAAATCCTAAGTTTTTACATTTCGCAGCCTGTAGAATCGAATGTTTTACATGTAACCCTGAAAATAAATGTAGTCGATTTATCATCAATCATTCAGACTTTTGTGCGTTACGATTATAATATCAAAGCGGTGTACATGGATGAATCAATCATTCAGAATTTGTATGACGATCGCTATGATCAGCTAATGAAATTTATGAGTATCTGATTTATTACACACAACTATTCATGAAAATAGCACTATACGGACTTACCGTGAATCCTGATTTTAAGGATGAATTAGCCCGACTTTTAGAACTCCTGAAGGAGAAACAGATTGAAAATTTCGTTTATCGCCCATTTTTGGAATATATGCAGCAGGAATGTGATTTATTTCCTGAAGTGGCAGGTATTTTCGAAAATGGAGAAGACTTGCCGGCCGATGTATCGTATATTTTTAGTCTCGGAGGCGATGGTACATTGCTCAAATCGTTTACCGTAGCGCAAAAAATCTCCATTCCATTGGTGGGGATCAATTCCGGGCGACTTGGTTTCCTTTCGGATATTTCGCGAGATGAAATTGAAACTGCGCTGGATAATATTATTTCAGGCAATATAATTATTGACGAACGAACTGTGCTCGAATTGGAGATTGTACACAACGATCATTCAGATTTTCATTATGCACTGAATGAAATTACGGTCACCAAACTCGATTCTTCGTCGATGATCAATATTCATGCTCTCATCAACAATGAATTTCTAAATACATACTGGGCTGATGGGTTGATTGTTGCCACTCCTACCGGCTCAACAGCCTATTCGCTAAGTGTTGGCGGCCCTATACTTACACCCGATTCTCAAAATTTTGTTATCAGTCCGATAGCACCTCACCATTTGACAGTTCGCCCAATTGTGGTTCCCGACCATAATTTAATCACTTTGCGGGTCGAGGGACGCGGACTCCATTTTCTTACCTCGGTTGACTCCCAATCAGAAGCAATTTACTTTTCGGTATTATTAATGATCCGGAAAGCGTCTTTTAATGTCAAGACAGTCAGATTAAAAGACCATAATTTCTTCACAACGCTTAGAAATAAACTCATGTGGGGCGTTGATAAACGAAATTAATTTCTGAACATGCTTAACAATTTTTAACCTCTATTTGGGTTTTATAGTATGCATCAGGCACGTATATACCAGAATTGTATTACTTTTGTAGCACTTGAAAGGTGTTATGTTCAGAATGTAAATGATAGTGACTGAATGATTTATAGAGTTTTAAACCCTTTCAAATTGGATTTCAATGAAGCGATTATTAATGGTTTTTTTGATAGGATTGATGGTTTTTAAAGCGCATGGACAACCAAGCGTTGATGTGGGTATTTTTGGAGGGGCTGGTGCTTATTTTGGTGATATGACAGAAACTGAATGGCAAAAATCAATCAATCCGGCTTATGGAGCATTTCTGCGGTATAATTTCAATCCACGGTATGCCTTACGTTTAAATGTTTATAATGGAAACATTGGTGCTACAGGCCTTTTCGATTCTAAAGGCATTAACAATCAAACTGCTTTTCAGAATATATTTATCGGATCTCTCTCTTTGCCTCAAACCTTTGAAAAAAATGTGTTAGATGTTTCAATTCAATTTGAATTTAATTATTTCAAGTACATTGTCGGAGATAAAACAACTCCATATTCAACTTATTTGTTTGCCGGTGTTGGAATACAGAACTATAGTTACATGGAAACAATTGGTGTTGCAGGGGAATTTGGTTATGGATATGTTGATTATAAAGAAGTTACACCAATGATTCCGTTTGGTTTGGGCTTTAAATTTAATGTAAGCAAGAGAATTGGCCTTGGCATCGAAACCGGCTTCAGAAAAACCTTCTCGGATAAACTTGATGACAAGGACGATCCGTTGAGTTATGTTGGTAGTGGTGGCTTGGTGGTCAAATATACCGACCAGTACCACAACAACGATTGGACGGTTTATTCAGGTATTCATTTGGTATACAAACTATTCTACGGAAATAAAGAATGGACATTACGTACTCCAAAGAAGCATATTATTGACTGGGGTATTGAAAACGATGTAAAACATAGATAAAAAAATATAACCAGATCGGAATTTGTCTGGTAATTAATAGATTAACGGTAAGAAATGTTTAAAGATAAACTGATAAAAGAAAGAATACCAAGGCATGTAGCCATCATTATGGATGGAAACGGCCGGTGGGCCGCCCAATTCGGGAACGAACGTACCTTTGGCCATGAACATGGTGTTGAGGCTGTTCGTTCGGTTGTTGAGGGAGCTGGCGAGATTGGCGTCGATTTTTTAACACTTTATGCCTTCTCAACCGAAAACTGGTCGCGACCAAAAGAAGAGGTTGATGCATTGATGGGGCTTTTGGTTCAGGCGATTTCGGACGAAACTGACGAATTGAAAAAAAGCAATGTCCGTCTGAAAGTGATCGGCGATGTAAAAAGCCTTCCACAAAATGTTCAGGAAAAATTGACCTGGTCGATAGATAAACTTCATTCATGTACAGGGCTTACGCTGGTTTTGGCACTCAGTTACAGTTCTAAATGGGAAATTGTTGAGGCTGTAAAGCGAATTGCCGAGCAAGTGAAGTTGGGAAAAATGGAGCCTTCGGAAATAGATTTTGAGATGATGAATTGTTATTTAAACACATCCGAAATGCCTGATCCGGAATTGCTTATTCGTACCAGCGGAGAATGTCGTATCAGTAATTTTTTATTGTGGCAAATTGCCTACACCGAATTATATTTTACTCCCAAATTGTGGCCCGATTTCAGGAAAGAAGATTTATTTGAGGCCATCTACGACTTTCAGAATAGAGAAAGAAGGTTTGGTAAAACTAGTCAACAATTAGTAAGCTAATTCAATAACGAAGAGAATGCAAAGAATTAAACTGTTTTTTATATTGCTGTTAATCAGTACGAAAATCTTTTCTCAGGAAGCCGAGAGCACCAATTTCTCCATTTTTTATTCAAGTCCCAAAGAATATACCATTGGTGGTATAGAAGTTCAGGGAATTCGCTATTTGGATACACAGGTTCTTATTCAGATTTCCGGACTAAATGTAGGTGATGTTGTTACTGTTCCGGGCGACCAAATTACCAATTCAATCAAAAAACTTTGGAATCACGGTTTGTTTTCGGATGTGAAAATTTCAGCCGATAAAGTTTTGGGCGACAGCATTTGGCTTCGTATTAATTTACAGGAACGACCAAGGTTGGCCGAAGTTAATTTCGCCGGTGTTTCAAAATCCGAAAAAGACGATATCACCAAGAAAGTATTGCTGCTAAAAGGCAGTCAGGTTACAGATAATCAGGTGACTTCGGCACAAAAAGCAATTAAATCTATTTTTACTGAAAAGGGTTTTCTTAATACTGATGTCAATATAATTCAACGAGATGATACTACCCAGACAAATAGTGTAATTCTTGACATTGTAGTTGACAAAAAAGAAAAGGTGAAGATCAGTGAAATCATTTATCATGGGAATGATAATCTGAAGCCGATGATTCTGGATCGTTCGATGAAAAAAACCAAGGCAAAGAAAATTATGAACTTTTTTAGTTCGAAGAAATTCCTTGCAGAAAAATATTCTGAAGATAAAATCAACCTTATAAAGAAGTACAATGAAAAAGGTTATCGCGATGCAACAATCGTAAAGGACTCTATTTCCAAACTTGAAGATGACCGTATTCGGCTTGATATCTGGATTGACGAAGGAAGTAAATATTTCTTCCGCGACATAAAATGGGTTGGAAATACAATTTATCCGAGCGAATATCTGTCAGCAAGACTCGGTATAAAAAAAGGCGACGTGTTCGATCAGAAATTACTGGATAAACGCACCAAAGAAGACGAAGATGCTGTTAGCAGCGATTACCTCGACCGCGGCTATTTGTTCTTTAATCTCACACCCATGGAAACACGTGTCGAAGCCGATTCTATCGACCTCGAAATGCGCATCCAGGAAGGCCGTCAGGCAACCATCGAAAAGATTATTATTTCAGGAAATACAAAAACAAATGAGCACGTAGCTCGTCGCGAACTTCGAACTTTGCCAGGCGATCTTTTCAGTAAATCAGATATTATCCGTACAATCAGGGAATTATCACAGCTAGGTCACTTCGATCCTGAAGCCATTAATCCGGATGTTCGACCGCATCCCGAAAACGGAACTGTTGATATTAATTATGAGCTGGTTGAAAAAGCTAACGATCAGATTGAACTTTCGGGAGGCTGGGGCGCCAATATGTTTGTGGGTACAATTGGATTGAAATTTTCGAATTTCTCGGTGCGTAATATTTTCAACAAAGAAGCATGGAGACCTTTGCCAACGGGCGATGGACAAACATTGAGCATCAGGGCACAAACCAGTGGAGCATTTTATAAATCGTACAGTCTTACATTTACCGAACCTTGGTTGGGCGGAAAGAAACCAAATTCATTTACTCTTTCGTTGTCGCACTCTGCAGTAAATTATTCGGCCAATAACAATTCCTACAGCAATTATGGCTACGATCCCTACAGCAGTTACGGTGGTGGTTACGGAGGTGGTTATGGCTATGGAGGTGGATATTCTCCTTATGGATCCAGCTATTCTCCTTATGGATACGGTTACGGAAACTATGGATACGACTATGGAACTAATTACACATACGACGACCAATCAAGTACCGATGATCAGATACAGATAACTTCTGCTGCTGCATTAGGTTATGGGTATCGCTTGTCGTGGCCCGACGATTTTTTTACCATGTACCACGAACTTTCGTTCCAACATTATGAGCTTCAGAATATGGCTGGTTATTATTATTTCCTCAACGATGGAACAAGCAGCGGAAACGGAGGCTTTAATAATTTCAGTTTAAAAACTGCTTTTGGACGAAATTCAATGGATAATCCGTTATACACCCGCAGTGGTTCAAGTTTCAGTCTTTCGCTCCAGTTAACACCTCCGTATTCGTTAATGAATAATGTTAATTACAGCGATCCGACCCTTACCAATCAGGAGCGCTACAAATGGATCGAATATCATAAATGGATGTTCAAAGGAGACTGGTATTCTCCAATTTCGAAAAACAAAAATTTGGTTTTACATACTAAATTCGAATATGGATTTTTGGGATATTACGATAGCTTCCGCAAATCTCCGTTCGAAGGATTCCGTGTTGGGGGATCGGGTATGTCTGGTTATAATTTATACGGAAGCGATATTGTTTCACTTCGCGGATACAAAGATTACAGTTTGAGCACGGGTTATGGTTCGAATATCTACAATAAACTTTCAATAGAAATGAGGTATCCGGTAATTTTGAAACCCTCTTCAACTATTTATGTTCTTGGATTTCTTGAAGCCGGTAATGCCTGGAATAATTTCAGCGACTATAACCCATTCAAACTTCATCGTTCTGCAGGTGCGGGTGTTCGTATCTTCCTGCCAATGTTTGGTTTAATGGGAATCGACTGGGGTTATGGATTTGATAAGGTTCCGAATCAGAGTGATGCGGCCGGAAGTCAGTTCCATTTCGTAATCGGTCAGCAATTCTAGTCTTTAGGTTTTGGTCTGGTATTTGCTAAACAGGGAACAGAAACAATTTAAAAATATACAATCATGAGGAAACTGTTTATTATCGCAGTGATTTTGTTGCTCGGTGCAGCAACAACTTATGCACAAAAATTTGCTTTT
This sequence comes from Bacteroidota bacterium, assembly GCA_023251435.1. Classification (GTDB taxonomy): domain Bacteria; phylum Bacteroidota; class Bacteroidia; order Bacteroidales; family Prolixibacteraceae; genus Aquipluma. The sequence continues at coordinate 21,306 of JAHEYU010000060.1, read as the reverse complement.
ATCGATTCAGAGTATATTTTGGAAAATATTCCTTCATACAAAGCATCGCAGGAGCAATTAGATCAATTGTCGGCACAGTATCAGAAAGAGCTTGAATCGATGCATGCCGAAGTTGAACAGATGTACAAGGATTTTCAATCTGAAAGTGTTTTACTTTCAGACGAGATGAAACGGAAACGCGAAGATGTAATTATTACCAAAGAAAAAGAATACAAAGATCTTCAGCGGAAATATTTTGGACGCGAAGGCGATTTGTTCAAGAAACGTCAGGGTTTGGTAAAACCAATTCAGGATGATGTTTTCAACGCTATTCAGGAAATCGCGAACGAAGGAAATTATGCTGTTATCTTTGATAAAGCAAACGGGATAACCTTAATCTATACCAATCCTAAATTTGATCTTTCCGATCAGGTTTTGGCTAAGCTTGGTTATAAAAATTAATATTATAAATTTGTCACAAAAATTTAACTTAGAAAAGTATGAAAAGTGTTTTCAAAATTTGTGTTTTAGGAATTCTGTTGTTTTCAGCAGGTTTTGCCAATGCTCAGGCGCCAAAATTTGGTCATATCGATTTGCAGGCTTTGATTCAGGTAATGCCTGAAAGAGCTGCCGCCGAAAAGCAATTTGTTGCATATCAGAAAGAATTGGAAGACGCATTGGGAATTATGCAGAAAGAATTTCAAACAAAATACATGGAATATGCTTCCAACAGAGATTCTTTATCAGAAACTGTTCGCAAAATGAAGGAAGAAGATTTGAATGCAATGAATGAACGCATTCAGACTTACCAATCAAGTGCCAGTCAGCAACTTCAGACCAAACAGGGAGAATTGTTGAAACCAGTATTCGATAAAGCTGATAAAGCTGTAAAAGAAGTTGGCGCCGAAAAAGGCCTTATTTATGTTTTTGATATGAGTGCAAGGGTAATTCTTTATAATTCAAAAGAAAGTATTGATTTGCTACCTGCTGCAAAAGCTAAATTGGGTATTCAGTAGTTTTATACTGAAAATAAAAAATATACAAAAAGCCATCTATAATTAGGTGGCTTTTTTAATTTTGTTAAAAATCAAGTTCAAATGGCTACAAAATTTCAACCCATCGGAGTTTTCGATTCAGGCTATGGAGGATTGACCATCCTGAAAGAATTTATTCAGGCGATGCCAGGTTACGATTTTATTTATTTGGGCGATAATGCACGCGCTCCTTATGGCTCACGTTCGTTTGAAGTAGTTTATGAATACACACTTCAGGCTGTCGAAAAACTCTTTGAAATGGGTTGCAATCTGGTCATTCTGGCATGCAATACTGCATCTGCTAAAGCGTTGCGTACTATTCAGCAAAACGACCTTCCAAAGATTGGTCAAAACAAAAGGGTTTTAGGCGTCATTCGTCCTGCTGTTGAATCAATCGGCCAATTTACCCAAAATGGGCATGTCGGGATTTTGGGAACTGTTGGAACCGTACTTTCAAATTCGTACCCTATCGAGCTTGAAAAATGGGCGGGGGGAAAGGTTGTAAAAACTACACAGGAAGCTTGTCCAATATGGGTTCCGCTGGTCGAGAACAACGAAATCTATTCGCCGGGAACAGACTATTTTGTTGAGAAAAATATCAGGAACTTAATGGCAGCCGATCCTGAAATTGATTCGATCGTATTAGCTTGTACACATTATCCTTTATTACTGCCTGTAATCAAAAAATTTGTCCCTGAAGGGGTGAAAATACTTGAACAAGGAAAAGTTGTGAGCGCCAGCTTGGTTGAGTATTTAAAACGTCATCCTGAAATGGATCAAAGATGTTCGAAATCGGGAATTATAAAATATTATTCCACTGAAAGTATTGATGTTTTTCAAAAGAATGCAACAACCTTTATTGGCAAGGAAATAACAGGAGAGAAAATTACACTGAAATAATAGCTGTATTTTAGCTGAATAAAAAGTCAGAAAAAGAATGAATTACTTTTCCTGACTTTTTTTATAGTGTGTTTTGATTACCAAAGTTTATTCGGATAAACTCCCTGATTGGTTAATTTCTGAATTTGTTCTATTACATAAGGTTTATCGTCCTGATAAGTTACGCCGAACCAGGGTGAATCCGCTTTCAATACTTCAACCTCAGCTTTTCCGGTTTTAATCATTTCGAAAACTACAGAAGGAATATAAAACTCCGATTTTGGGAGGTGAATATTCAATTCAAGAAAGGCCTTAAATTGGGTTTCAATATTTTCGAATACAGATGGATGAAAACCCCAGAAATTCATAGAAACTGTTTCATTGGAGCTCAACGAAATGGTGTCATTATTTTCTGATTCGCAAAGAATGGTTTCGTCTTCCTGACGTATTTTATGAGTTTCAGTAATTTTTGTTAGCAAATTATTTTCGTCGGTCATACATAATCCCCTTGAAACACTTCCGAAATCTGAAAGCGTTTTATCGAGCTGATAGCCCACCATTGAATATTTTTTTTCGTCATTTTGCGGAGAAAGGAAACCTGCGATCACAGTGTAGGCTTCGGCCCCATAAAAATCGTCGGCATTAATTGTTGCAAAAGGTTCGTGAATCACATCTTTGGCCATCAGCACCGCGTGACCGGTTCCCCAAGGTTTTTCGCGGCCTTCAGGAAGTAAAAAGCCTTTGGGTAATTTATCTATTTCCTGATATACATATTCAATTTCTATTTTTCCGGCTAATATTGATTCGAAGCGTGCCTTGAAATCTTTGGCAAAGCTTTCGCGAATCACAAAAACTACTTTTCCAAATCCTGCCCGTATTGCATCATAAATCGAGTATTCGAGAATTGTTTCTCCATTTGGACCAACAGGTTCAATTTGTTTTAGTCCGCCATAACGGCTTCCCATTCCTGCTGCTAAAATTAAAAGAGTCGGTTTCATAAGTTCTATTTATTTAACTTTTTGTGTTCAAGAAGATGCAAAAATAAACTTTTAAATTTATCAACGAAGTAATATGTGCCTGTGTTTTGGCTAGTCGAGTAACACTTATTTTAGGATAAGACAAACAAAATATATAAAAAGGAAGCCGTCCCAAATTTTGCTTTGAGACGGCTCCTTCATTCTTAATTTAGTTTAGTTCGATCCTAAATAGATATTGGTTAAAAGAGAAAAGGAATTTAACGATAAACAACAATAATCTATATTCTATTGCGATGCTAATATAAGGGTTATTTATTAACTCTTTTTGTGGTTTTTTAAGAATTTATTAATGTTGAAAATCCCCACAAAAATCTCATTCTGTAAATGCTTGTAATTCAGTGTTTAAAAATTAGCGATATGTTTTATAATATGAAATGAATGTTTTCAGTGTATTTGGTACATTTATTTTATTCAAAAATATTCTATAAATGTAATAAATTACGTTCTTATATTCGGATGTGAATATCTTAATATATTTCGGAGTTATTATATTTGCAAAAAAAATAAATGCATTTGCACAATAGAATTAATAGCGAAGAATTAAAACTGAAGCTATACAAAGAAAAATTTACCAGAAAAACCATCTCGTTTTATCGATATTTTATATTGGAGACCCCACAAATATTAAGAAATCAACTTTATGAGGACTGGTCTATACTAAATTGTTTTGGGAGGATATATATTGCCAGGGAAGGTATCAATGCGCAAATGAGTATTCCGGAAGAAAAATTTGATGCTTTTTTCGAATGCCTTAATAAATATCCGATTTTCGATCAGATTCCGATAAAATATGCCATTGAAGATGACGGTAAATCGTTCTATAAACTTACCATAAAGGTTCGCCCTAAATTGGTTGCTGACGGATTAAACGACAATGCTATTGACGTCACTAATGTTGGTAAACATCTGAGTGCGTTGGAATTTCATGAACTGGTGGGCACCGGAGAGAATATTGTTGTTGATATGCGAAATCATTACGAATCTGAAATTGGCCATTTCAAAGGTGCAATATGTCCTGAAGTTGATACATTCCGTGAAGAAATCAACATGGTTTCTGAAATGCTTGGTGATCAGAAAGACCGTAAAATTCTATTGTACTGTACCGGAGGAATCAGGTGTGAAAAAGCCAGTGCTTTTCTTCGACATCAAGGATTTAAAGATGTCAATCAGTTACAAGGAGGAATCATTGAATATGCCCGGAAGATAAAACAATTAAATTTGGAATCTAATTTTATAGGTAAGAATTTTGTGTTCGACGAACGAATGGGTGAGACTGTTAACGGACAGGTTATTTCACATTGTCATCAGTGCGGACGATCTTGCGATTTACATGTTAACTGTGCCAATAATCTATGCCATTTGCTTTTTATTCAATGTCCCGATTGTGCAGGCAAAAATGAAAGTTGTTGTTCTCGTTTATGTAATGACGTTAAAAATGGGAGTGAAGACGAAAAACAAAGCTTCTTATTAAACACTTACCGCAAATTTGGTAACAGGCAGGTTTATCGGAAGAGTTTCAAATTGGTGAATAAAATTGTTTCTTCGGAATCTGATTCCTTTTCAGTATAAATTATGAATTTGAGCGTGACCAATTTCTGGGAGTTACTTCCAAAACCATTTTTTTCTCTTGCCCCGATGGAAGATGTTACAGATACTGTTTTTCGCGAAATTGTGGCTGGTTTGTCCGATCCCCGCTATTTAAATATTCTTTATACCGAATTTACTTCGGTTGATGGTATGAATCATCCGGTTGGTAAAATCAGGGTAGGAGAGCGGCTCATTGTGAACAAATCAGAAAGAGAATTACTCAAACAAAAGAATATCAAACTAATAGCGCAGATATGGGGAAAAAGGCCGGAATTGTATTACAAAATTGCAAGGGAAATTACACAGGAATTTGACTTTGATGGTTTGGATATTAACATGGGCTGCCCCGTGAAAAATATTGTAAAAAACGGATGTTGTTCAGCTTTGATTGATCAGCCTGACCTGGCCAAAGAAATAATTCTTGCCACCAAAGAGGCCACTCATCTGCCTGTTTCTGTAAAAACCAGAACAGGTATTCGGACTCATGAAACAGAATCATGGATATCAACTTTGCTTGAAACCAAGCCTGCTGCGGTAATTTTGCATGGGCGAACACAGAAACAACAATCAGATGGTTTGGCCAACTGGGATGAGATTGCCAAAGGTGCACGAATCAGGGATCAGCTAAGCCCTGAAACAAAATTTATAGGAAATGGTGATATAACTTCTGTCAGTCAAGGGTTTGAGTATGCTGCAAATTACGGACTCGACGGAATCATGATAGGTCGCGGAATATTTCATAATCCCTGGTTTTTTGCTCCAAATAGACCGACTCCCGATAAATCAGAAAAGCTCTTTCAACTGGAGCTGCATACCCGGCTATTCGAAAAAACCTGGGGCAAAATTAAGAACATCAATGTTTTAATGAGATTTTATAAAATCTATACAAATGATTTTGCCGGAGCTGCCAGGCTTCGCGCTTTGCTCATGGAAGCTAAATCATACGATGAAGTTTATCAGATTATTCACAATGAGCAATTCATGGATTAAAGTCATTGTTTAACATTTGGTTATTACGCGAAATTACCTTTATTTCGCTAATCAAATTGATTGACTTTTAATGATGAATATTCGAAAAACTTTACGGTCGCTACATCGTGACATTGGCTATTTTGTAGTAGGAATTACTTTTGTTTATACAGTTTCCGGTATTGCACTAAATCATCGCTCTGACTGGAATCCGCACTATACATTGGTTTCTGAAGAAGTTACCATTCCTTCTGTTTTGAAAACTGAATTTGCTGAAACTGAAATAGTAGAATTGTTGGGAAATTTTGAGTACCAGGCAAATTACAGAAAACATTTTGTGACCAAAACCGGCGACGTTAAAATTTTCGTCGAAGAGGGCACCGTAATGTACAAACCAGAAAAAGGAACAGCATTGCTTGAAGTATTAAAACGAAGACCATTCTTTTTTCAGATCAATAAAATTCATTTGGCGCAAACAGGCAGACTTTGGATTTGGATTTCTGATGCAATGGCATTTTTCTTATTATTTGTGGCAATTTCAGGATTGTTTTTACTGAAAGGCAAATATGGAATTATGGGAAGGGGACTTTGGCTAACTGCGTTGGGAGTGGTTATTCCACTTGTAGTCATTCTTTTTTATTTAAATTGAAAATTAAACCTTTAAACATTATTAATATGAAAAAATCAGTATTTCTATTCTTAAGCTTAGTATTGTTGTTTTCGTGCAATTCCTCCAATCAGAAAAAAACAACCGATTTGGTTGTAATGACTGTTGACCAGATTCAGGCAAAAGGTAAAGACCTGGTTGGTACAGAAGTAATTGTTAAAGGAATGGTTACCCATGTATGCAGCCAAAGTGGAGCCCGGTGCTTTGTAATGGGAAGTACCGAAGATATTTTGATGCGGATCGAGGCTGGTAAAATTGGTTCTTTTGGGCAGGAACAAATGGGAAGTGAATTGCAAATTCGCGGAATTTTGCAGGAAGTACAATTAGATGAAGAAGATCTGGCCGAGATGACTCAGGCAGCAGCCGAGGGCGAATTGGCAAATAAAGATCATGCTTTGGGCCATAGCGGACCTGCAATGCATGATATTGATGGTGGAAATCACGATAGTATTAATCAAACAAAAAAGCTGAATGAAATGAACCAGAAACTGGCAGAAAGTGAAGATGGATATGTGCCGGTTTATTTTATTGAAGGACTGGAACTTATGCCGGCAAAAAAATAAATTTCAGGAATTTAGTATAGTTCTTGTAAAAAAGCAGGCCCTTCATTCCTTTGAAAAACAGGAACTGAAGGGTCTGTTTATTTTTTTTGCTCCGGAAGAAAATTCAATGAAACAGAGTTTACGCAGTGCCGGGTGTTTTTCGATGTAAATCCCTCTCCAATAAAGACATGTCCCAGGTGTGCATCACATTTTGCGCAGGTGATTTCAGTCCGGCGGCCATCAGCATCCGTTGTCCGTTTTACCGCACCCTTTATTTCGTCGTCAAAACTAGGCCATCCGCAGTGCGCATCAAACTTGTCAGCAGAACGGTACAGTGGGGCATTACATTTTTTACACAAATAAGTACCTTTTTCTTCGTGTTTGTAATAAATTCCTGTAAAAGGCCTTTCTGTTCCCTTTCCTTCAATTACCGACTTCTCAAAATCATTTAATTCGTTGAATTTCATAGTAGTATTATTCTTTTGTTTGCTCTTTTCCTGTCCTGCGACAGCCATGGTTAAAACGATTAGCATTAACAATCCAAGTTTCTTCATCACTCACTTTTTTACTAATTATACAATTTAATACACCCAATTGTTTAGTTTATTTATAACAATTATTTAAAGCCTGCATTAAGTGCATTACGAAATGCCATACTTAAAAATCGTATCTTTCGGCAAAAATTTATGAAACGCATTTTTACCTATTTTCTTCAAGGGTTATTATTCTCGGGGCCTTTGGCGGTAACTTTATATACAGTGTTTTTGATGTTCGATTTTGTTGATCGTCTTGTTCGTGATCCGCTCAAAGAACATTTTCAGTTTGATGTTCCTGGAATTGGGGTAGTAGTTTTGTTTATTACATTAACATTACTTGGGTTGATCGGACAAACAATTATTGCCCGGCCATTCATTAACTTCACTAAAAAGTTGCTCAAACGTGCACCGCTCCTGAATGTTATTTACACTTCTCTCAACGATTTGTTTACTGCATTTGTCGGAAAAGAGAAAAAATTTAATATTCCGGTGAAGGTTTGCATTAACAGGGAAAATAATTTGTGGAAACTTGGGTTTTTAACCGAGAAAAATCTGGAAGAGTTTGGTTTAAATGAAATGGTGGCTGTTTACTTCCCTCATTCGTATAATTTCTCGGGAGAATTGTATTTGGTTCCCGAGAAGTCGGTCGAGTTGATTGGTTTAAGTCCGTCGGAAGTAATGAAGTTTGTTGTTTCAGGAGGTGTAACTAAAGTTAATTAAGATATATGTCGACAGAAGTAATTTTAATGGGTGGTTTTTTATTGCTGATCGTTTTTGTATTAATGATCGATTTATTGGTTGTTGGCCGAAATTCGCATATCGTGTCAACTAAAGAGGCATTGGGCTGGACAAGTGTTTGGGTAACATTGTCATTAGGATTCTATGTTTTCCTGAGGTTTTACGGTCATTTACTTCATGGGATAGAAACTCCTGCCGAATTAAGCGAAGTGGTAACAAGGTATGCTCCTGAATTGAAGTTTAAACTTACCGATTTTGAAGGTATGTTGAGAGAATATCGCAACCACATGTCAATGAGTTATCTGGCCGGTTATTTTATCGAACAAACACTTTCAATCGACAATGTTTTTGTCATACTTTTAATTCTTCAGGGATTTTCTGTTCCGCTGAAGAATTATAAAACCGTTTTGTTCTGGGGTGTTTTAGGAGCAATTATTTTGCGTTTCATCTTTATTTTTGCCGGAGCTGCTCTTATTCATCGTTTTGAATGGGTATTGTATATTTTCGGAGCTTTTTTGGTCTTCCAGGGTATTAAAATCCTGATTAAAAAAGACGGTCATGATAAAGATCCTCACGATTATGCAATTGTTAAATTTATGTCGAGATATCTAAATATATCAAAGGAATATCACGGCGACAAATTTGCATTTAAGCATGGCAATAAAGTATTTTTCACGTCGCTGAGTTTGGTTTTAGTTTTGGTCGAATTTACCGATGTAGTTTTTGCACTAGACTCTATTCCAGCGGTATTCTCTGTTTCGCTTGATCCTTATGTTGTATTTTTTTCGAATATTTTTGCCATCATCGGGCTTAGGTCGTTATTCTTCCTGTTGGCCAATATGGTTGATAAATTCAGGTTCCTGAATGTTGGTGTCAGTGTTTTATTAATATTTGTAGGTGTAAAGTTACTAGCACATCACTGGCTCACAGAAATTGGGTTTAAATCATCTTATTCGTTGTATTTTATTGCAATTACGTTGATTATGAGTGTTATTTTTTCTATTTTATTTCCGGATAAAAAAAATCAAAAAGTCATTCGGTAGCTTAAGCCAAAATTTCCCTGACCTAAATATATTGGAGCTAACGACGAAGATATACCATGATTTTCGAGCTTTTCTGTGATTACCTGACGGCCACGAGAAAGAGCAATTTTGCCACAGGTATAACCAATTGCAATTGCTAACGGATAGTCACTTATCCAATGAACACCATTGTTTAACATTGAATAACCGAGCAAGCCCATTAGTGTATATCCAACTGGCTTTATAAATTTATTTTCAGGGTAGTTTCCCGTAAGAATTGTGATAGTTGCCATGGCGGTGGCCAAATGTCCCGAGGGAAATGCATCATGTAGTGATACATCATTCTGGTAATGTGATGGAGCTGGGAATAAATGCCAGCCACCTCCAGGGTTCCCTGAACCATCAGACATTGCCCTGAAAGGACTTTCACGGCCAGTAATACGTTTCAGAAACTGAGTGGTAATGGCTAATGTGAAAAACATTTCGGCCATTTGCGAAGTCGTTTGCAATGCACGGTAATCATTTGAAACGAGACCATATCCGTAAAATCCACCTGCGATCAGTATGCTTGGCCAGCCTTCTCCCAAAAAGTAAATGGCAGAGTTCACATTTTGTGGTAAATCTAAAACATCCACACTGAAACTACCAAAATTAGCTTCTATTACTGTTTTTGATTTTCGTTCAGCGTCAAGATTTATAAAACGGCCAAAATGTTGGGCGGCATCCAGAACAGGCTGGTCAACGGCTACCAGGATTGCAGTACCGGCCAGGATTGCTCCCAATTTAGGCAGATTCTTCTTCGAGAAAGAAACTTTTCCTAATTGATACAAATCCAGTGGTACATTTTTAATAAATTGAAATGGCTTTGGGCGATAAAATAACATTGATTGTATTGAATCAATTTCAACAATCTGGGCTTTCACAACACGACATGTATCTCGCCAGGCTTTGTTTACGAGTGTATCTTTTCTTGATTCGGCGAATAAGTTGGTTAGTGAAAATGAAAAGATTATCAGAAGAGTAAAACTCTTTAAATTCAAAAAATCCGGCTTAACTAATTTTATTTTCCATCCCATTTGTCAAGCTTTTCTTTATAAACGTAATTAGCTGATTGGTAATATATTATTGCTTCTTCTTGTAGTTTCTTATCCATCGCTTCAGTAGTCATTGATCCTGTTTGAGGATCAATTTTATAATGGGTTATTTTTTGTTGGGGACTTAATATGGTCAATCGGCTATTTTTGATATATCCCAGTTTCTGGTAATTCGAAATAAAGGCACGTTCTTCTCCTTCTGTCATCTTCAGGATGTCTTTTCCGAAAAATTTGCTTTTGTAACTCCAGTTCATTACGCCCAAAAGAGTTGGAGCCACATCAATTTGGCTGCACAGTTTATCGATTTGCTGTGGACGAACCAGTCCTGGATTATAAATGATAAAGGGTATCTGGTATTCCATATAAGGCAATTCTGCCTGTCCTGCGCTACCTGCGCAATGATCGGCAACAATGACAAAAATGGTGTTGCTGAACCATGGTTTTTGGCTGGCTTTTGATATAAATTCGCCTATTGAAAAGTCACCATATTTCACACCTCCGACACGACTGGTGTGTGATGGAATATCAATCACTCCTTCAGGATAAGTAAACGGGCGGTGATTGGAGGTAGTCACCACATGATTGAGAAAAGGTTTTCCGCTGTTAAAAGATTCATCGCATTCTTTCAATGTCCGGTTAAAAAGATCCTGATCACAAACACCCCAGGTATTGGCAAATGTGATTTCTTCTTTTTTTAGGTCATTTCTGTCAATAATTTCGTAGCCATTGTGCGAGAAATAGTAATTCATATTGTCGAAATAACCATAGCCACCATAAATGTATTTTAAACGATAACCACGCTCTTTAAAAATCAGACCCAACGAGAACATGTTTTCGTTGTTTGGACGTTTAATTACGCTCTGTCCGGGTTTTGGCGGTGCCGCCAGTGTTACAGCTTCCAGCCCATAAATGGTGCGGGTTCCTATGGCGTAAAGGTTGGTGAATAACAACGAACTGTCGGCAATGGCATCGAGGGCCGGAGTGACATTCCCTTTATAGTTTGTGACATTTCCACCGAAATCTGAAGGATCTGCTTTTTTATTTCTTTTAAATCCCATGAATTCGGCGCTCAAACTTTCAACCGTAATGAAAACCACATTGTAGCGCTTTTCTTCTCCCGAATTGGTGATTTCCCTTGTTATATCAAAGGGGTTGTTGTTGTTCAGGAATTTGCTGTTTTCGCTTTTTAGCAAGTTGCGAAGTTGCCTGAAGTTTTCATTGTTATCTTGAATTGTATAAAAGAGTTCGTAATCAAGTTCATTGTTCAGGAAGGCGGCAAACAACGAATGAATCCCGTTTTTGGCCAGCTCGTTATTGTAGCGGTTTTTGGTAATCTCAACTGTAGTATTTTTAACAAGCACAAACGACAGTATTGGAATCAGAAGTAGAATTATGCCCGTGCGCAGTCTATTTTTAGAAATGCTTTTACTTTCCAGCGAAACGGCCAGATACTTATTTTTTACAACCATCCAGGTTAGTGCTATGTCAGCAACCAGGATTCCTGTAATTAATACAGGCAGATTATACGATTCTTTGATATTCCCCAGAACTTCGGTGGTATAAACCAGGTAATCAACAGCAATGAAGTTGTAGCGGACTCCAAATTCGTCCCAGAAAAAGTATTCGGATACACCGTTGAAAATCAGAATAAAGAAAGTAATGAAATAGATAACGTAAGCTATTTTTCTATGAATTAGCGAATTGAATATTCGGTCGGAAACAAACATCAGGAAAAGTACAAACGGAATCATAAAATAAGAGAAAGCCACGGTATCCATTAGTAAACCTGCGCCATACGACCAAATAATATTTAACGGGTTAAGGCTTACCTCATCAAATGACTGAAAAAACAAATTGGTTCGGCTAATAAATGCGATACCAATAAAAATAAAATAGAGCATCAGTATTCCTCCAAACCGATGATGGAGTATTTGTTTTAGATTTTTTAGGTTCATTCCTTAGATATTTGATTTGCTGAATTTACGGTAAGATTTTAATTTTTCATTACGAATCAGGCAAATATATAACATTTCTGGAAGTCCTGATAATGACAAATCGACAATAGGTTTGCGTCAACCTTGACTGAAATAAAATTAGCTTGAAAATCGTCTGGTACGAATTTGCGTAACAGCATCGTAAACGCACTCTGAATTTTTTGTTAAAAATCTGAAAGTTGTCCGAATGGATTTAGCGTTTTGTCTGCTATTCCTGATGGATTAACTATATTTGTTTCCGTTTCAGATTTCTGAATTTGAAACGGATAAAATTTATTATTAACTCATTTACAGTACCATAAAATGTCCAAATTCACTTACCAAAAACCATTTCCGATCAAGAAAGATACCACCGCGTATCGTCTTTTGACCAAAGATTTTATATCGACTGTTGAGTTCGATGGCCGTAAAATACTGAAAGTTGCTCCTGAAGGTCTTGAATTGCTGGCCAGAGAGGCTTTTGCCGATGTTTCGTTCTATCTTAGGGCAACACATCTCGAAAAGCTGGCATTAATTCTTAAAGATCCGGAAGCGACTGATAACGACCGTTTTGTGGCTCACACCATGTTGATGAACCAGGTGGTTTCTGCTGAAGGTGAATTGCCAACCTGCCAGGATACCGGTACTGCCATTGTAATGGGTAAAAAAGGTGAAGACGTTTATACCGGCGTAAATGATGCAGAATTTCTTTCAAAGGGAATTTTCGACACCTATCAGGATCGCAATCTTCGCTATTCGCAGGTGGTTCCGTTAACCATGATGGACGAAAAAAATACAGGAACCAACCTTCCTGCACAAATTGATATTTATTCAGAAAAAGGTAATTCTTACGAATTCCTGTTCATTACCAAAGGTGGTGGTTCCGGTAATAAAACTTATTTGTATCAGCAGACCAAATCGCTGCTTACCGACGAAAACCTGACTAAATTTGTCAAGGAAAAAATCATGGATTTAGGTACTTCTGCTTGTCCTCCGTACCATTTGGCGCTTGTAATTGGCGGAACTTCAGCCGAAGCAACATTGGCTACCGTAAAAAAAGCATCTGCCGGATACCTCGATCATTTACCCACCGAAGGCAACGAGGGCGGACAGGCTTTCCGCGATCTGGAATGGGAAGCAAAAATTGAGAAAATAGCACAGGAATGTGGACTTGGCGCACAGTTTGGCGGAAAATACTTTGTGCACGATGTGCGGGTAATCCGCTTGCCACGCCACGCTGCATCTTGTCCGGTTGGACTGGGCGTTAGCTGTTCTGCCGACCGAAATATCAAAGCCAAAATTACCGAAGATGGCATCTTTCTGGAAGAACTGGAACGCAATCCTGCCCGTTTCCTTCCGGCAAAAGCGCCAAGCATGCAACCTGCGGTTGATATTGATTTGGATCAGCCAATGGAAGAGGTACTGAAAACCTTGTCGCAATACCCGATTAAAACCCGTCTGAACCTTTCAGGAACGTTGATTGTGGCTCGTGATATGGCTCACCTTCGTTTGAAAGAAATGCTGGATGCCGGTCAGCCAATGCCTGAATACCTGAAACGTTACCCGGTTTATTATGCCGGACCGGCAAAAACGCCAAAAGGAATGGCTTCAGGAAGTTTCGGGCCAACCACTGCCGGGCGAATGGATCCGTATGTTGATTTCTTTATGAGCATGGGCGGTTCGATGATCATGGTAGCCAAAGGAAACCGCAGTCAGCAGGTGACCGATGCCTGCAAAAAACATGGCGGATTCTATCTTGGTTCTATTGGTGGACCTGCTGCGATTCTGGCTAAAGTAAGCATCAAATCGAGTGAAGTGATTGATATGGAAGAATTGGGAATGGAAGCCATTCGCAAAATCCGAGTTGAGAATTTCCCTGCTTTTATTATTGTTGACGACAAAGGAAACGACTTCTTTAAACAGTTGTAGAAGAAAGTCGAATGACATAAATGTGTATTTTTAGTGAGCGGACGACTTCAAATCGTCCGCTCATTGTCTTTAATAGTATCAATTGAACACAAAATGATCTGGACTGTTATTCAGGCAGTAAAAAAATAGAACTAAAATTTCAGAATGGTTGAAGTTGAAAAGAAAAAAATAACCCGCGAAGGCCTTCGCAATGCATTTAAACTATACAAGTACATAAAACCTTTTCGCCGCGAATACGGGATTGGGATGTTTTTTCTGATCGGGTCAACAACAACTAGTCTGATCTTTCCAAAATTACTTGGCGATTTAGTTAATTCTGCAAACAAGGAGTTGGTTTCCAGAAGTTTGAATGAAGTAGCAATACTTTTGGGTATTGTACTTCTGGCTCAATCTGTTTTCTCTTATTTTCGTATTGTGCTTTTCGTAAATGTAACCGAAAAAACACTGGCTTTTTTACGACAGGATACCTACAACCACCTGATAAAATTACCACTTAAATTTTTTGACCAGCGCAGGGTGGGTGAGCTGAACAGCCGTATTTCAGCCGACATTATTTTGCTTCAGGAAACACTTACCACAACGCTGGCCGAATTCATCAGGCAGATTATTACCATTATTGGTGGGATTGCTTTGCTGGCTTTTACATCACTTAAGCTTACGCTTTTTATGCTTGCCGTTTTGCCTGCCATTATGATTCTGGCACGTGTATTTGGCAAATTTATCCGGAAATTCTCGAAAGAGGTTCAAAGTCAGGTGGCCGAATCGAATACGATTGTTGAAGAAACTTTGCAAGGTATTCAAAGTGTAAAATCGTACACCAACGAATTCTTTGAAATTGCCCGATATCGTAAGAAAACAGAAGAAATAGCCCAGGTGGGTATTAAAAGCGGCCATTATAAAGGTGCCTTTTCTGCGTTCATCGTTTTCGGTTTATTTGGCGCATTGGTGGCTGTTATCTGGAAAGGTTCGGCCTTGTTGGCCAATGGAGAATTGGTAGCCGGAGACTTGTTTTCATTTGTAATTTATTCGGCTTTTGTTGGCGGAACGATTGGTGGACTGGCCACTGTTTATACCAGTATTCAGAAATTTATTGGTGCCACCGAAGATTTGTTTGATATATTTAAGGAACAGGAAGAAAACCTTCAGGAAATCACGGCATTGGAAGCAAAAGATGAATTGCATGGACAGATTAGTTTCAAAGACCTGACGTTTGCATATCCATCGAGACCCGACGAAAATGTAATCAAAAATATTAATGTCGATATTTCGGCCAACCAGATGGTTGCACTTGTTGGAGCGAGTGGTGCCGGAAAATCGACCATCGCAACGCTTTTGCTGCGGTTGCACGATGCTACTTCAGGCGGAATATTTTTCGATGGAAAAGACAGTCGCGAGTTTTCTTTATCAGCTTTGCGTAGTCAGATTGCCCTTGTTCCGCAGGATATTTTACTCTTTGGAGGTACAATTCGTGAAAATATTGCGTATGGAAAAAGCGGTGCGACAGACGAAGAAATTACCGAAGCTGCCCAAAAAGCCAACGCGATGGAATTCATCAGCCGTTTTCCTGAAAAGCTTGACACCGTTGTAGGAGAGCGTGGTACACAACTTTCCGGTGGTCAGCGGCAGCGGATTGCCATTGCCCGAGCGGTGCTTAAAAATCCCAAAATTTTGATTCTCGATGAAGCTACTTCGTCGCTCGATTCCGAATCAGAAAGACTCGTGCAGGATGCCCTCGAAAAATTAATGCAGGGACGTACTTCGGTTGTTATTGCCCATCGGTTTTCGACTATTCGGAAAGCCGACCAGATTTTGGTGCTCGAGCACGGACAGTTGATTGAAAAGGGAACGCATGATGAATTAACTCAACTTGAAGACGGAATTTATCGTAACTTGAGCGAGTTGCAATTTAATCTGAATTAATATGAACTTTCCCAATCTGCAAAACGACAACATCGAGTTTTTCCTGAATAAAGAAGACATTATTCAGGAGACAGCTCAGCAAATTATGAAGGACTTTGGAATGTTTGGAATTGAAATCACTTTCTCGGGAAACGTAGAAAATGCATATAACGAGTTGCATGAGCAGTTAATCAATCAGATTTCTGTTTACCTCGACCGCGATTATAGCCGCCTGATGGCCGTTTTGTACCAGGTTGATATTACCGAACGCGAAATTGCAAAGGCTCACCAGGAATTGCCGCATTACAACGATCTGGAAGTCTTGGCTCACCAGGTCATTTTCCGTGATCTGAAAAAAGTTCTCTTCCGAAGGTATTACAAATCCCAGAGCTAGTTATATAAATATCTTTTTATCTTCTGTGTAGCAGTCTTTTCGAAGGGTTCAGAGTGATTTTGTATCATTTGTACCTGCGAAAACTTGTTGACGTTTTGATTGATGTAGTGTTGAATTTCTTTCAGTACTTCGTTTAGCTTTTGTTCTGCCTGCTTCGACCCTCTTTCAATCAGTTCCGTATATTTTGTTTGCAGTTCTTCCATGTTCAAATGCACCAGTGCAACCAGCTTCCCTTTTTGATGAACCACCAGTGATTCAATTACATCGGGGTAATTGTTGATAACCGATTCGATTTCTTCAGGATAAATATTTTCGCCGCTGGCTCCGATGATAATATTTTTGAGCCTGCCCCGAATGTATAAAAACTTGTCTTTGTCGAATTTTCCCAGATCACCCGTTTTAAACCATCCTTCAGGAGTAATTACTTCGGAAGTGAGTTCTGGTTCTTTGTAGTAACCTTTCATCACGTTGGGACCTTTTGCCCATATTTCACCCTCGCCCGATTTTGGATCAGGATTGTTGATTTTAAGCTCAACCCCGGTAATTGCTGTGCCGGTTGACTGTAACCTGGAACCGAACACTTTCATTCCGGCCAAAAGGGGCGAAGTTTCTGTTAAACCATAGCCAATGCTGTACGGAAATTTTGCTTCTATCAGGAATTGCTCTACTGTTTTGTCAAGTTTTGCACCGCCAATTCCGAAGAAATTAATTTCGCCACCAAAAGTTTTCATCAGTTTTTTACCTGCAATGGCATGCAGTTTTTTGCGGATAAACGGGACTTTGTAGAGTTGACGAACAGGCCATTTTCTGGTAAAAACAGGAAGTATTTTATTACGGAAAATCTTTTCGATAATCAGCGGAACAGCAAACATCATGGTTGGTTTTACTTCAAGTAAAGCTGGAAGTAGAATTGATGGAGTTGGCTGTTTACCAAGATAATAAACGCAGGTTCCTTTTAAAAGAGGCATTACAAATCCCAGTGTGTTTTCGTAGGTGTGCGACATTGGCAAAATCGAAAGGAACCGGTCGTTTTCGTGCACAATCCTAACGCACTGCGCATTTTCGGCGGTAAAGCAAATGTTTTTATGAGTAAGCATTACGCCTTTCGAACTTCCGGTAGTGCCCGAAGTATAAATGATTGCTGCCAGATCGTCTTCTTCCACTTTATAAGAATGATTGCAAACTAAGTCGGCATTGAAAGTGATTGAGTTCTGATCGTTAGTGATAAGTAAAAAATCTTCAATCCTGATCCGGTATTTTAAATTACCGGGCTGAATCTGGTCTATTTTTGAGTTCAGTTTTTCAGAGTAAAAGATGGCTTTTGCTTCCGAATGGTTCAGGATATTTTCAATTTCGGACGGTAAAAAATCTGGTAGGAGAGGGACTGCAACCGCTCCCATAAATGTGACGGCAAAATATGCAATTCCCCAGTTTGGCAGATTCGTACTTAAAATCGCCACTTTATCTCCCGGCTGTATATTGAAATCTTCCAAAAACCGCATCAATCCATTAATCTGGCGGTTAACATCGTTGTAAGTCATTGGTTTTTCGCCTACCAACGCCATGGCATTGTATGTGCCAAAATTATTTACAGCCTTCGCGAATAAAAACGGAAGGGTGAGTTTATCTGATTTTTCCATGATTTCAAAAATTTAAATTCAAATGTACAAATCACGTTCGAATAAAACTATTTTAGCGAAATATTCAATGCAGTATTATGGGTTTCCGGCTTATTATAATAACAATTCTATTGTGTGCGTGCTCGGGGGCATTTTCGCAGAAGAATTATACGCTAAGCGGAACCATTACCGATATCGAAAGTGGGGAAGATCTCGCCGGAACTGTGCTATCGGTTCGAAATACCAGCTACAATACCATTTGTAATCCTTATGGTTTTTATTCCATCACTCTTCCTGAAGGCAATTATAATATTGAAATTCAATTTGTTGGTTATGAGAATCAGCTTTTAGAAGTAAATCTGAATTCCGGACAGGTGATCAATTTCAGGATGAAAACTGTTAGTTTTGAACTTGATGATATTGATGTAAGTGGCCGACGTGCCGACCATAATATTACCTCGCTGGGCATGGGAAGCGTAAAGATTAATCCAAAACAGATCGAAAATATTCCGGTACTGTTTGGCGAACGCGACCTGATTAAAACCCTGCAGTTGATGCCCGGAATAAAGCAAGCTGGAGAAGGAAATACTGGCTTTTACGTGCGTGGAGGAGGTCTTGACCAGAACCTGATTTTGCTCGACGAAGCTCCTGTTTATAATGCATCACATTTACTGGGTTTTTTCTCGGTTTTCAATTCCGAGGCCATTCGCGATGCAGAATTGCTTAAAGGTTCAATTCCTGCAGAATATGGCGGAAGAGCCTCTTCTGTGCTGGATATCAGAATGAAAGAAGGCAACCTGAAGGAATACCACACAACCGGCAACTTAGGATTGATCTCGTCGAATTTGAGCTTCGAAGGTCCGATTAAAGCTGATGCGAGTTCGTTTATGGTGAGCGCCCGCCGCACGTATGCCGACTTATTCCTGAAGTTTGCTCCCAACAAAGACCTCAGGGAAACCGATCTGTATTTCTACGACCTGAATATGAAAACCAATTTCAAACTAAATGAGTCGAACCGTTTGTTTGTTTCGGGCTATTTGGGTCGCGATAAGTTTCACATGGAAGATCAGTTCGGGTTTGATTGGGGAAGCAAAACGGCAACGATAAGGCTCAATCATACTTTTAGCGAAAAGTTATTTTCGAACAGTTCACTTATTTTCAGTAATTACTCCTATCAGATTGATATGTCGGGTGATAACGATGTTATTCTTGGTTCAGTCATCCAGGATTTTAACCTGAAACAAGACTTTAGCTGGTACCTGAATGCAAAGAATACACTAAAATTCGGGACAAACCTTATCTTCCATAAAATTGTTCCGGGCGAAGTTGAAGCATCACCGAAAAGCGTTTACAAAACACTGGAAGTCAGGCCTCGACGAGCTTTCGAAAGTGCATTTTATGTTTCAAATAATCAGCAGATTTCGGAGCGTCTTAAAATTTATTATGGCCTTCGCCTGGCTTTGTTCTCAAATGTTGGTCCGGGCGATTTTTATCGTTTCGACAATAACGGAAATCTGATTGAAACAAACAGTTTCGACCGGTTTAAGTGGATAAAAACGCAGGGCGGTCCTGAACCGCGCCTTGCATTGAATTATCGGATAGGTACTTACGATGCCCTAAAAGCTTCATACAACCGGATTTATCAGTTTATTCATTTGTTAACGAATTCAACCGCTTCAACACCAACCGATGTTTGGCTGCCGAGCAGCGACAATGTGAAACCTCAGATTTCTGATCAGTGGTCGGTCGGGTATTTTAGAAACAGTACAAAAAACAGGTACGAATCGTCGGTTGAGCTATATTATAAGAATTTGCAAAACCAGATTGATTATCGGAATGGGGCAGAATTGGTTTTTAATTCAACGGTGGAGGCAGAGCTGGTTTTCGGGCGTGGCTGGGCTTACGGAGCTGAATTTTTATTCAGGAAAAATGAGGGAAAACTGACAGGTTGGCTGGGCTATACCTTGGCGAAAACGATGCGGCAGTTTGAATTGATCAATAATGGACAGGCGTTTCCGGCACGACAAGATAGGCGTCATGATATTTCGGTGGTTGCGATGTACGATTTGAGCCGGAAGTTGAAGTTTTCGGCTACCTGGGTGTATAATACCGGAAATGCTGTAACTTTCCCGAATGGTAAATATGTGGTTGATGGCAGGGTTGTAGGCTATTACACACAGCGGAATGGCTACCGGATGCCTGATTATCACCGGCTTGATCTGGGTTTGACCTGGTTACAGAAACAAACCACAAAATTTGAATCGAGCTGGAATTTTTCGGTTTACAACGCCTACGGAAGAGAGAATGCTTATTTTATTTCCTTCAGGCAAAATAAGGAAAATCCGGAAATGGCCGAAGCAGTGCAGGTTTCGTTGTTTAAGATTATTCCTTCAGTAAGTTATAAGTTTAAATTCTGACAAATGGCAAGTCGACTAACATACATTTTAGTACTCATTTTAGTTGCTTTTGTTTTTTCGGCCTGCGAAAAAGTAATAGAGTTCGATTTGTCGGAATCGAAAGAAGCCTTTGTGATAGAAGCAAACATTACCAATAACAAACTGCCTTTTACGGTGTTGGTTTCAAAAACTTCTCCTTATTTCGGAGCAAAATCCAATAATCCGGTTTCGGGAGCCATTGTAAGTGTGAGAGCCGAAAAGGGAAAAGCAAAGTATTTTGAAGAAATACAACCTGGGGTTTATCAGCTGAGAGGTACAATTGCAACAGCCGGATATTGGTATATTGTTGATGTTGAATATGATGGTGTAACTTATAGCGCAAAGTCGTTTATGAACCAAGTGGTTCCGATTTTAGATTTGAGTTTTTCGTATTTCGATGGATTCGGATTCTTTGATAGCGGCTATAAAGTCAGCACTTACATAAGAGATCCGGCGGGAACTGAGAATTATTACCGTTTGAAGTATTACGTAAATGGCCGGATTGCTGACGATCGCGGTGAAATTGCACTTTATTCAGACCAGCTTTTCAATGGAAAAGATATTGGTTTGGGACAGCGTTCACAGGTATTTCAGGAAACTGATACACTGACCATTGAATTACAATCGATCGATAAAGCGGTTTATAATTACTTTTCGATGCTCGAAAGTATTTCAGGAGGTAGTATGCAACAAACAGCATCGCCTGCCAACCCTGTAAGTAACTTTAACAATGGGGCGCTAGGTTATTTTTCGGCCTTTACTTTCGATCGGAAAACTGTTATCGTAAAGGATTATATCAAAAAATAACACGGACGAAAAACCCTGATTAAAAGTTCCTTTTCAGGAATTCCCATGCATTTCCTCTCATAAACCGTTCAACAATGCTGTTGGCACTTAGCTTGTTGAACGATTTAAAACCTTTAGCATGTTCAGAAGTGACAAAATTGTAAGCATGTTTTTCAAGATAGCTGTC
>JAHEYU010000059.1 GCA_023251435.1 Bacteroidota bacterium | reverse complement strand
TATCATTGGCTAAGGTGGCTATTCTGGCATCGCAACCGGCACAGTCTAATCCACAGCAAGAAATTAATTTTTCCATAGGTTTTCATTTTAAGGTTGTTGACGTTCAAATATACAAAAGAATGTTGAAAGAATTTTTGTCGTTTTTTCTGATTATAGTATCATATGATACCATCATAGTGAGCTATCATCCTGAGAAAAAGTGCAGAAGCTTATAATAAACTATACATTAGTTTAATCGATTGATGAGATAACTGATGTGTATATGGAAATCCTTTCATAAAAAAACTCCCTGAAAATAAATCCAGGGAGTTTAAACCTAAATGGAAATCTGAAGTGATTTATTTCGGGAGTACAACTCCATCAATCACATGAACAACTCCGTTCGTGCCTTTTAAATCGGCAACAGTAACAAACGCAGAATTGCCCGATTCATCAGTAAGTTTCACCTTACCCATGTCCATTGAGGCCGTAAGTTTTCCTCCACTAACTGTTGTTAACACAGCTTTGCCATTTCCACTTTTAATAGCGGCAACTACACCGGATGCATCAACATTTCCGCTAACCACATGATAAGTAAGAATTTTGGCCAATTGAGCTTTGCTTTCTGGTTTTAATAAACCATCAACTGTACCGGTAGGCAATTTGGCGAATGCCGCATTTGTTGGAGCAAACACTGTGAAAGGTCCTGCACTTTTTAGGGTGCCTACTAAATCAGCTGCTTTAACCGCAGCTACCAAAGTAGTATGATCTGCGGAACCGATAGCGATGTCTACAACATCTTTGCCCTGACTGAATGAACTCATCGAAATAACCACTGCTACTAATAATCCAAATAACTTTTTCATAATTTCTAATTTTTGTTTAATGTTTAAATGTATTCCTTAAACATTATCGGATTGTAAAATGTTTAAGTATTTGAATAAAAAATTAAACAAAATGAAAATATTTATTATTATCGCTTCAGTTATTTTAGTATTATTTATTGTATTTCAGTCATTTATGGTAGTAGCTGTCAATAAAACAGAGGAGCAGAATTATTCAATTATTTTAGAGGAACAAAATTTCGAAATCAGGTTTTATCCTTCAGCAACGATGGCAACCATCAGTTCTGATGCAAAAACTTATAAAGAATTGTCCGGATCAGGATTTCGTAAACTGGCTGGATATATTTTCGGCGGAAATGAGGATGGAACTCAAATTGCGATGACTTCACCTGTGCACATGAATGTAAATGACACATTATCGACTATGAGTTTTGTGATGCCATCCTCTTATACGATGGACAATCTGCCGAAACCTAATGATTCAAGAGTTCTGCTAAGTACTACTGATGAAGAGTACGTAGCTGTAATTCGTTTTGGCGGATTTGCTTCGGATCAGGATTTGAAAAACTATTCAGGTAAGCTTAAAACCATTCTGAATGAGAAAGGGATTACATCGATTGGAAATCCAAGGTATTTAGGATACAATCCACCCTACCAATTGGTTGGAAGAAGAAATGAAATAATTGTTTCAATTAAATGGGAATAAACAGAAAAAGTCAACCCCGACAACTGATCTGTTGCAATATAGAACTTAATCAACTTTTCTTCAGCAGAATGAACCCTTTCATTTTTGTTGAATTCTGATCACATTGTTAGTTAAGAAAACTAAGCTTTGAATCTTTATCTGGCTGTGTTTTTATCACCATGTTTTCAAGAATTCCGCTATTGACAGACAGTTTTAAATCGCGGCTGGCAGTTGCTGGTGATATTTCCTTGAAGGCTCGCAAATACTGTTGCAGGGAATGCTCTTTTAAAATCATGGTTTGCCACAGTCGGCCCATTCGTCCGTTGCCATCCACAACCGGATGGATGAATTCAAGCTCATTGTGAAAGACACAGCTTTAAATCAGCAAAATATACTGATTTTGTTTCAGGTACTTAAATAAATTATTCATCAGTGGCACAACCATTTCACCTGGGGGTGCGAGGTGGGCAATCTGACTGCCTTTTACAATACCTACTGAAGAGGATCTTAATTTTCGGGGATTTTTCAACCCGACTATTCATTAAAAACGAGCGCGCCTTTCATAGCGATTTCAGGTCATATACATCAAATTCCCTCAACTGCTCGTAAACGGCAATGTCATTTTTCACTTCCAAAATATCCTTATGTGGAGCCAGAACCCTTTTGCTATCCAATAAGTCGGTAATTTGCTCAACTGTTAAAGTACTGCCTTCAATTTCGAACGATGACTGAATGGAGTTCATCAGATCTATATTTCCCAATTTCGATCATCCATTTACTTTCTCTAACGCCTTCTGCACAATCTCCAAATCACTTATGCCTCGGAATCCGCTAAAACCAACCGATAGTTTGGTTCCATCTGGAAGGATGATTGGTTGTCCGCCTTCGTAACCGATCAAATCGGGCAGGCTGATTCCAAAGGTGTGGTAATCCATTTGGTCAGTAAAAATCATTCGTTCGTATTCGTTGGTTTTGTAGCCGGTAATCCAAACCTGGTTGGCTTTTGTCCATGCTATTTTAAACGAATCGCGGCCCCGAAGTTTATCGGTTCCAAATATTTCTCCATAGATACGACCATCTTCGCTAATAATGCAAACCGATGCTACGCCTTTTGATTTGGCAAAATCTTCAGGAATGGCCATATAAACCGGAACAAACGCTTCGATGTGGGCTAATAATTCTTCGATAAGCTGGTGTGACATATTGAATCATTTAAATTTTGAAAACTGTTAAAATTATGGACTAAAGTTAAGCAATAATCAGTGTTTGGTTATCTTTGAAAAATAAACTAAACCAACATTTATGACCCCAACCCGATTTTTTTTCTTGTTGCTTTTCGCAATGATTACTATTCAAACTCATGCTCTGCCATCTCAACCCATCCATCTAAAATGCGAATACCTTGTTAATCCGATCGGGATTGACGTTTCAACTCCGCGTTTGCACTGGCAAATGCAGGACAATCGTGAAGGCGCGCTTCAAACGGCTTATCAGGTAATTGTTGGAACCGATTCGGTTCAGGTTGCCGCCGGAAAAGGAAATTGCTGGGACACCGGAAAAATTTCAGGAGCGAATAGGCTGGTTTCCTATCAGGGAAAAGCTTTGCAGCCTTTTGCCAAATATTACTGGTCGGTGATTTTATGGGACAAAGACCAACAGAAATCGGCTGCTGCAAAAATAGCCAGTTTCGAAACCGGCATGATGCAAATCAGCAACTGGAAAGGCGAGTGGATTTCGGATTCGAAAGACATTGCCCTGAAACCGGCTCCCTATTTTCGCAAAGAATTTCAGCCTTCAGGAAAAGTAAAAAGTGCCCGTATTTACATGGCAGCTGCCGGTTTGTACGAACTTTCCATCAATGGCCAGCGTGTGGGCAATCACCGGCTCGACCCCATGTACACCCGTTTCGACCGCCGTACGTTGTATGTGACTTACGATGTGACTTCGCTGATTGATGCCAAAGAGGTGGCGCTGGGCGTTTTGCTAGGAAATGGATGGTACAACCACCAATCAACAGCTGTTTGGTATTTTCACGAAGCTCCGTGGCGCGATCGCCCCAAATTTTGTCTTGATCTGAGAATCACTTACGAGGATGGCCGCGAAGAGGTTGTTTATTCGGGAACCGATTGGAAAACCTCGTTAAGCCCGATCATTTTTAACAGCATTTATACAGCAGAACACCACGATGCACGGCTCAGTCAGCCCGGTTGGGATAAGGCAGGATTCGACGCTTCGAAGTGGAAAAACGTCATTCCGGTACATGCGCCTTCGCAGAACATCGTGGCCCAGCAACTGCACCCAATTCGCTTTGTGGAAGAAATTACTCCGGTAAGTGTAAATAAAATGACTGAACTGAAATCGGTTTACAATTTGGGTCGCAACATTGCCGGAATCACCCGCATTAGCGTGAAAGGTGAGCGCGGAACGGTCATTCGCCTGAAACATGCTGAAATGATTTTCAAGGATGGAAATGTGAACATGTCGAACATTGATGTGCATTACCGCCCGACTGATGATAAAGATCCATTCCAGACCGATATTTATACTTTGAGCGGAGAAGGCGTAGAAACTTTCTGGCCGCATTTTAATTACAAAGGGTTTCAATATGTAGAGGTTACCAGCGATCGCCCGGTTGAAATCAAGAGTTTGACCGGAATTTTCATGCATAGCGATGTTCCTCCGGTTGGTCAGGTAAGCAGCTCGAACGAAACGCTGAATAAAATCTGGAAAGCAACCAATGTTTCCTATCTGTCGAACCTGTATGGTTACCCAACCGATTGCCCGCAACGCGAAAAGAATGGCTGGACGGGCGATGCGCACATTGCTATTGAAACTGGCCTGTACAATTTCGATGGATTTACCGTGTACGAAAAATGGCTGGCCGATCACCGTGACGAGCAGCAGCCGAACGGAGTTTTACCTGCCATTATACCAACAAGTGGTTGGGGCTACACTTGGGCCAACGGCCCCGATTGGACAAGCACCATCGCCATTATTCCGTGGAATATTTACCTGTTTTACGGCGATTCGAAGCTGTTGGCTGACAACTACGATAACCTCAAACGATATGTCGATCATATTACTAATATCAGTCCGAATAATTTGACAGACTGGGGTTTGGGTGACTGGGTTCCGGTAAAATCTGTTACTCCCAAAGAACTGACTTCGTCGATCTATTATTTTGTGGATGCTGATATTCTGGCCAAAGCAGCCAAACTATTCGGAAAAGATGACGACCATCGGAAATATTCAGCTTTGGCAACTAAAATAGTATCGGCAATCAATACCAAATACCTGAACCGGGAAACCGGAATTTACGGCACCGGGTTACAAACCGAATTGAGCGCCCCGCTTTTCTGGGGAATTGTTCCTGAAAGCCTGAAAACCAAAGTGGCTGAAAACCTTTCCAAACAGGTGATTTCCGACAACAAACATCTGGATGTTGGTTTGCTGGGAACGAAAACAATCCTGAATGCCTTGAGCGAAAATGGATATGCTGAACTGGCTTATGAAGTGGCGGCTCAGGAAACGTTTCCATCTTGGGGATGGTGGATCGTGAACGGGGCTACCACGTTGTACGAAAACTGGCCGATTGATGCCACCCGCGATATTTCGCTCAACCACATCATGTTTGGCGAAATAGGAGCGTGGTACTACAAAGCGTTGGGCGGAATGAAACCTGATCAGTATAACCCGGGGTTTAAAAATGTGTTGCTCGAACCTCATTTTGTAAAAGGCTTGAATTCTTTCCAAGTCAGTCATGCAGGACCTTTTGGCGAGATTCAGTCATCGTGGAAACGCGAAGGTAAAAAGGTGATTTATCGGGTAGTCATTCCTGCGAACAGTTCGGCGACCATAAAATTGCGCGGTTCTGAAATTAGTAGAGAAGGAAAGGTGATGCATCAGCATAAAAAGGCCGGAAGCAACGTTTACCTCGGGAATCTGGTTGCCGGAACTTACGAGTTTGTAGTCGAACAATAATTTAAACAAATACAACAATGAACCGATTTTCAAAACTAATTCTTTGCAGTCTCTTCGTATCGTTTGTGTCGGGCGCATTTTCCCAATCCAAAATCAAGCCGGAAGAAATTCAGGAAAAAATGCAATGGTTTGCCGATGCCAAGCTGGGTATTTTTATTCACGCCGGAATTTATGCCGTTGACGGAATCGACGAATCGTGGAGCTTTTACAACAAAAAGATCAGTCATGCCGATTACATGAAACAGCTGAAAGGCTTTACTCTGAAGAATTTCGATCCTGCATACTGGGCCGATCTAATCAAGGAAAGTGGCGCCCGCTATTCGGTGATTACTACCAAACACCACGACGGCGTGGCAATGTACGACACCAAACTGAACAACCTGAGCAGCGTGAAAGCCACTCCGGCCAAACGCGACATGATTAAACCGTTCTTCGAGGAACTGCGCAAACGCGACATCAAATGCGGCGCCTATTTTTCACTGATCGACTGGACCGACAAGGATTATCCGGGTTTTCTGAAAGACAGCTCGAAATACAAAATTGTTGACGACTACGAGCGTTGGAACCGTTTTCGGAGTTTCTTCCAGGGACAGATCAAAGAAATTAACAGCCTGTTTAAGCCCGATTTGTGGTGGTTCGATGGCGATTGGGAACACAGCGCAGAAGAATGGGAATCGCAGAAAGTGAGACAGATCATTCTGTCAGGCAACCCGAAAGCCATTATCAATGGCCGACTTCAGGGCTACGGCGATTACGAAACGCCCGAACAAAACTTTCCGGTTTCGAAACCAAAATACAACTGGTGGGAATTGTGCATGACAACCAACGACAACTGGGGTTTCCACCACGACGTCAACTGGAAAACTCCCTACGAAGTGATCACTATTTTTGTTGATGCTGTTGCGAACGGCGGTAATTTGCTGCTCGACATGGGGCCAAAAGAAGATGGCACCATTCCCGAGGAACAGGTTCATGTGCTGAAAGAGCTGGGTGCCTGGAATAAAAAACACGGCGAAGCCATTTTCAACACGGTGGCTGGTTTGCCCCAAGGCCATTTCTACGGACCAAGCACGATGACAAAAGATTCAACCTCGGTTTATCTTTTCCTTCACGGGAAAACACACGGACAAGTGATGGTCAAAGGGCTGACCAACAAAGTTCAAGACATCACGGTGGTGGGCAACGGCGCCAAGCTTCAGCATAAAATTGTGGGCAAAATATCGTGGAGCCCTGTTCCCGGATTGGTGTATATTGATGTTCCTGAAAACGTGTTGGACAAGTATGTCACTGTGCTGAAAATGAAGCTCAGCAAACCCATTAAATTGTACCGTGGGCACGGCGGGCTGAATTAGGTTGTATTATTTTTACCAAGCTGTTTCAACTCATTACTCAGGTTTTCCGAGGACTTCAGATCATCAGTAGCTATTCGATGCTGGTTGTATTTCTCGTACTCGGTTTCGGCAATTTCCAATGCCAGTTCGTGTGAAATTTTGCCTGCGTGTTCCAGTATTTCGTTTTCGTTGATGGTCAGAATGTCGTTTAGCTTTTTGATCCAATCGCTCATGTACATCTCTTTTTTCTGGCGTGCCTGATTTTCGGCAAAGGCCAGAAATTGCTCTACCAATAAATTAAGCTGGCTAAGTTCAGGTTCACTTAGGTAGTTTTTGGTGATGACAGCATCAGTTTTTCTGATTTTGGCTCCCTGCCATGCCGTTAAACCCATGTTTTTTCGTTGGCGTTGGCTCTGATGGCAATCAATTCGGCAGCAGTATGTTGGTGAATTGCCCAATGAAGTTTATTCTGGACAGTGGCAAAAAAGTCTTTTGCATGATTAGTTTTTGGATCATAGTCGATGCTCAGGGTAAAAATATCTTTTACTTTTTGATAGAAAATACGCTCGGAGCTACGAATATCGCGAATTTGTTCCACCAATTCATCGAAATATCGAATTTGTCCTGCCGCTTTTAATCGTTCGTCATCGAGCGTGAATCCCTTGATAATGTATTCTTTGAGTCGTTGTGTAGCCCAGATACGAAATTGTGTGCCACGGTGCGATTTTACCCGGTACCCAACTGAAATAATAACATCGAGGTTGTAATATTTATTCCTGTATTTTTTGACATCGGCGGCAGTTGTCAAGTATTCCTTGACAACTGAATCTTCCAGTAGTTCATCTTCTTTGAAGATATTGTTGATATGTAAGCTGATGTTTTGTTTGGATGTCTGAAATAATTCAGTCATTTGAGCCTGATTGAGCCAAACGGTATCATTTTCGAGCCTGACATCAATTTGAGTGTTTCCGTCTTCGGTCTGGTAAATTATAATTTGACTATCTGCCATATCAGGATTTGTATAAAATATTTCAGGATATTCAAATATACAGCATTACAACTATAAAATTAGGATAAGTTTTGTTAAATGATTTCATGATTACAGCATATTCCCAATTTTTATCCCGAAGTAAACAGTCCGGGGTTGAGTAGGGCCATACATGTAAGCAGGATCGCGGTCGGCGCCACTGTCGAAATCAGATTGATAGGCATTGAAAATATTCTTGATTCCTCCCAGGAACTGA
The DNA here is from genome assembly GCA_023251435.1 of Bacteroidota bacterium. Classification (GTDB taxonomy): domain Bacteria; phylum Bacteroidota; class Bacteroidia; order Bacteroidales; family Prolixibacteraceae; genus Aquipluma. The sequence continues at coordinate 30,752 of JAHEYU010000059.1, read as the reverse complement.
AGTTTTGCACCGTTCAGTTTCACGGTGTAAGTCAATTTGGTGCCCCAGTCGAAGAATGTGTCGGATCGGTGCAGTTCTCCCAAATCGGGATCGGCCAATGGGCCAAAATAGGGAACCAGCATTTTACCGGTATAGTTACCTGTTGCCGAAAGGCAAAAATCTTCCAGAAAATCCCAGTCCAGTGCAAAAAATCCGTAATTATCCGGAGTCCTGAAAAACCTGCGTTCTCCAAATTCCTGCGGATTATCGTATTTCGAAGTTTGAACAGTGAAACCTGAAGTTAGTGAAAAATCGGTTGCCGGTTTTAGTTTTAGTTCGATGTTTACACCCTGAACAGCAGCACCGTCTTCCGCATTTTTACGGGTATAAAGTACGGTTCCGTTTTCGTCGGGAGTACCAATTTCGTTTACAAACGGATGGTCGAGCCGCGTGTAAAAACCTTCAAGCAACAAACCGGTGTGTACTTTGCCAATCAGCTTGTTAAAGTCGAGCGAAACCATTACCGAGTGGCTGCTTTCCTGCTTCAGATTCGGATCGTTTACATTGATCACCTGACGCGAACCGGAAGTCTCGATATGCAAATCTTCATCGAAAATCTGTGGAGCGCGGTAACCCTGCGAGTAGCTGGCCCGGGCCTGAAGCGATTCGGTCAGTTCCTGCATCAGGCTGATTCGCGGACTAAATACATTGCCGGTTTTTTTGTTGGCCAGCTTGGCGTAATCTTCTATTTTGTAAGTGTCGAATCGCCCACCGGCAGTTATTTTGGTCTTGTTGAATTTCAATTCATACTGCGCAAAAATCCCGGTTGTAACGGTCGATTGATCGGACACCAACGTGTTTTCGGTATGCGGGATGGAAACGATTTTACCATCAACGATCACTGCATTGTCGTAATCCGGATAACCCAGTTTCATGTCGGTAAGGAAGCCTCCGGTGTTTTCAATTCCGGCGATCAGGCTCGAATTACCTAGCGCAGCTTTGTACTGAACGCCCATGTTGTAGGTTTTATCTTTTGAATTTCCGTAGTCGCTCAACGAATGATTGGCTCCGTAATACGAATCGCGGTTCAGGAACTGGCCCGAAGCATAAACCGAAAGCATGTCGTATTCGCGCACAAACTGATCGTAAGTGAAAGCTACCGTTTTAATGTCGTGTTTTACGGCCTCGGCCACATCGCGCTCGTGGAGCGGGTAGTCGTGTTTGTTACCACCGTCGCGTTCTTCCTGGATGTTGAAAAAGTCGATGGCCATTTTGCTGCGATGTCCGAACCGGTGAAAGAAACGCGTTCCCATCGTGATATTTTTCATCGGGGCTTGTTCAGAAAAACCATCGTTGTTGGCATCAAACATTTTGCGTTCACGCGAAAACCCATAAACCGCAACACCAGTTTTTCGGTCATCGGAAACGAGCGAAGTATTAAAATTAACCGAATAATCGGCTGCCGAACCTCCTGAATTATTCAGTCCAACGCCGGTTAAACCGGTATTGGCGCCGATTTCGTACGCATTGCTGACCGGATCTTTCAGGATTATGTTGATGGTTCCGGCAATGGCATTTCCACCGAAGAGGGCAGAACCGCCGCCACGAACCACTTCTACGCGTTCAATCATGTTCGACGGAATCAGTTCCAAACCATAAACACCTGCCAGTCCGCTAAAAATGGGCCGACTGTTAATCAGGATTTGCGAATATGGGCCTTCCATACCGTTCATACGAACCTGTGTGAAACCGCAGTTCTGGCAATTGTTTTCGAGGCGCAGACCGGGGCAGAAATTCAACCCGTCGCCCAGTGTGGCCGATTGGGTGGTCATAAATAATTTGGGAGATATGGTGTTGACAATCATCGGGGCTTCGGTACGCTTTTGTTCACTTCTATCTGACGAAACAACTACTTCCGAAATGTTAAAAGCATCCTCCTCCAGATCGAATTTAATTTCGTTGGTTTTTCCAAGTTCTACGACTACCTGTTTTTCCTGGGTTTTATAGCCCAGACTACTTGCCGATAAGATGTAACTTCCGGGAGGACAATTGACGAGTTGGAAGTGCCCGGTCTCATCAGTTAAAGTACCAATAGTGGTTCCTTTCAGGCTAACATTGGCATAGGGTAAGTGGGCGCCATTATTGGTAACATGCCCAACAATGTTGGCATCGGTTTTAGCTTTTTGAGCAAAGCTAATGCTTGAAACTGACATGATTATTCCTGCCAGCATGATAACTATTTTGTTCATGATGTGATTTGAGGGTAAACAGGGTTCTGCCATTCAGTCATTTAAAATGAATGTCAGAAACCTAAATGTTGATTTTTTGATTATTATACGGGAATGTTTTGGCTTACAGAAACACAGGAGGGGCGCGTCCGCTAAGCTGCGAGAGATGAAATGAAGTATAATCAGAAGCAGGCCTGTGAAAGACAGGAGCCGATTGGATGCGTATAAAGCTAAAAAAACTCAATACTGTTGAAAGGAAAAGCAGGTCAAGGTTTTCGTAAAAGAAGAACGCGGCTTTGGTGTGATGATGTGTTTTAAACGGTTGCGAATCACCTGAACTTTCGCATGGATGTGCGTGAATAACGATTGTTCCGTCATCCAAAATATGGCTATGCAGAAAAACAGCCTTGTTGATGATCATTAAACCCATCAGGCCAATGATCAGATAAATAATCTGCTTTTTTGCTGTATGTTGAATGCTTAACATCATGCAACAAAGGTAGTCGGATTACCAGCTTTAGAAATCCCCAAATATGGGGATATTGTAAAAACTTTACTTTTTAGTAAACTGAACCTGGAACTGATTGTCGAAACGAAAAAGTCCAGTCAGTTTTTCGCTTGAAGTTTCGTCAGTACTGGTAAACGGCCGTGTTTGACCTTTCAAAACCAATTGTGCCACCTGGCTTTCGTTGATTTTTTTGCCCTGAAGTTCAAACGGAATGCGAAGTTTACAGCCTCCCTTGTAATTTGTGCAACCCCATGCAGTGTTGCCTTTTACGATTTCTCCAATCTTGCACGATGGGCAAATCAGCTTTTCCGGTTCTGCTTCTGAAAATGCGATTTTGAAATCTTCGGTTAGTTCTAAAAAACCATCAACCGAATCGTCCTCCTGCTTGAAACCCTTAATCAGTGCGGTTTTTCCTTTTTCAGCCAGCCGTTTGATTTGCGCATCGGTGAGTTTCTTTTCCATAAATTCAAACGGAATAATAAACCGGCAACCGTCTTTCCATGAAGAGCAGCCCCAGGCATTTTTGCCTTTCTTCAGGATTCCTTTTTTACAGGCGGGGCATGTTGTTTCGGTTGGCTCTGCCGGAGCAGCCTTTTCTTTTTTCTCCGGAACTGTCGGTTCTTCAGGTGCCATTGCGATTACTTTTCCAGACGATCGTTTAACTTGATTCACCACCTCGGTGACCATCTGCTTCATTTCATCCATAAAAAGAGTGACATCGTACTGCCCCAGCTCAATCATCCGGAGTTTCTTTTCCCATTGGCCGGTAAGTTCGGCTGATTTGAGCAGTTCGTTTTCGATGGTGTCAATCAGGTCGATTCCGGTTTGGGTGGCAACCAGTCGTTTGCCCTCTTTTTTTACATATTTTCTCCTGAAAAGCGTTTCGATGATGTTGGCACGCGTGGAAGGCCGGCCAATTCCATTGTCTTTCATCAGTTCGCGTAATTCTTCATCGTCCACACTTTTCCCGGCAGTTTCCATTGCGCGGAGCAAAGTCGCTTCATTCAGGTATTTGGGTGGTTGGGTAAATTTTTCGAGCAGCCCGGGTTCGTGCGGGCCGTGCTCTCCGGTCACAAAAATCGGTAATATGTTTTCGTCGCTCTGAACCGGATTTTTTTCATTCATGTAAACAGTTCTCCATCCTGGCGAAAGGATTTGTTTCCCGGTTGCTTTAAAGTCGTGCGTTCCAACCTTAGCTTCGACCGTGGTGTTGGCCACTTTGCAATCGGGGTAAAAAACCGAAATAAACCGTTTGGCCACCATGTCGAAAACTTGTCTTTCCGTCTGGTTTAGATCGGCTCGGTACTGACCGGTGGGAATAATGGCGTGGTGATCGGTAATCTTTTTATCGTCGAAAACTTTGTTGGTTTTGCGTATTTTCTCCTGAAGCAGTGGTGCTGTCAGTGTTTCGTAGCCTTTCAGGTTTTTTAGGATGCCCGGAACTTTGGGGTAAATATCATCCGAAAGATAAGTGGTGTCCACGCGCGGATAGGTGGTCAGTTTCTTCTCGTACAGCGACTGGATGGTTCGCAACGTATCTTCGGCACCCATGTTGAATTTCCGGTTACAATCTACCTGTAAGGATGTTAAATCGAACAGGCGTAAAGGTGCTTCAGTACTGTTTTTGGTTTCTATTTTGCCAATGACCAGCTCGAAACGACTGATTTCTTCCAATACCTGAGCTGCATCTTCACGGTTTTGGAAACGTCCTGAAGCCGCCGAAAAAGAGGCTTCGCGGTAAATGGTTTTGATTTCGAAATACGGTTCAGGCTTAAATGCGTCGATTTCTTTTTGCCGGTTGACGATGATCGCGAGGGTAGGGGTTTGAACACGCCCAATCGATAAAACCTGCCTGTTTTGCCCATATTTCAAAGTGTATAGACGGGTGGCATTCATTCCCAGCAGCCAGTCGCCAATGGCACGGGCGCTTCCGGCAGCATACAAATTATCGAACTTTTTACCGTCCAGTAATTTCTGAAAGCCCTCACGGATGGCTTCTTCGGTGAGCGACGAAATCCACAAACGTTTCACCGGTGCGGTGCATTTGGCTTTCGACATCACCCAACGCTGAATCAATTCCCCTTCCTGGCCGGCATCACCACAGTTTATAACCTCTTCGGCGGCCTGCATCAGCTTTTCGATGGTGGCAAATTGTTTTTTTACGCCATCGTTATCAATCAGTTTGATACCGAATTTTTGCGGGATCATGGGCAAGGAACGCATATTCCACGATTTCCATTGTTCTGTATAATCGTTGGGTTCTTTCAGGGTACACAAATGCCCGAATGTCCAGGTCACCTGATAGCCATTTCCCTCGAAATAGCCATCGCGACGGGCACTGGCGCCAATTATCTGAGCCAGTTCTTTCGCTACACTTGGCTTTTCTGCAATACAAACTTTCATGAAATCTGTTCAAAGTTTCAAGTTCAAGGTTCCAGTTCGAGCCCTTGAAATTGGATATTTGTAATTGAATATTGGATATTATTCTTTAATCAAGAGTTTGATTCCGTTTTCTTCCAATGTAATCATTCGTTTTTTGTAGAGTGCACCGATCGCAGTTTTGAAATTCTTCTTGCTGAATTTAAATGCTTTGTAGATATCTTCAGGAGAACTTTTGTCGGTAAAGGGCAAAAATCCTTTGTGCTTTTCGAGTTCCGCAACAATCTTATCGGCAAATTCGCTGATTTTTTCGTAACCGGCTTTTACCAGGCTAAGGTCAATCTTACCATCAGTGCGGATTTTTTTGATGAATCCCGGTATTCTATCACCCGGATTTAGTGGCTGGAAAACTTCATTTTTGTACAAAATTCCAAAGTGGCTATTGTCGATGATGGCATTGTATCCCAGATCGGTTTCATTCACAATAATCAGGTCAACTTCCTCGTCGAGGTCATAGTCAACCGGAATGTTATCGAGGTATTGTTCTATTTTCGATGAAGCAGCAATACGCTTGGTATTGGTATCCACGTACACATAAACCAGGTATTTTTTACCTTCCTCCATCGGTTGGCGTTGCTCACGGAAGGGTACGAACAAATCTTTGGGCAGTCCCCAGTTAAGAAATGCACCAACCTGTGTTACCGAAACCACTTCGAGCAAGGCAAACTCTTCGACCATCGCGAATGGCTTTTCGGTGGTGGCCACCAAACGGTCTTCCGAATCGAGGTAGATGAACGCATCAAGATTATCTCCTGTCATCGTTCCTTCCGGAACATAGCGTTTGGGCATCAGGATTTCACCCAGATCGCCACCATCGAGGTAAATACCAAAATCAACTTCTTTCACCACATACAGGTGATTTATTTTTCCTATTTCAGTCATAATCTGTTTCGTGTTACGGGTTACAAGTTTCGTGTTGTGCGCTGATAAGAGCGTCATGCTGAACTTGTTTCAGCATCTCATAATTTCTATTCCCAACCCGAAGCCAGAATATCTGCAATATGGATGGGTTTGATGGGTAAATTGTTTTTCAGGATGTATCCTTCAAGGTTCATGATGCACGATGATTCGGTTGAAATGATATATTCAGCGCCGGTTTTCAGGGCATGCTCCACTTTCTGTTCGGTCATGGCCGACGAAATTGCAGTGAATTTTGCCGAGAAAGTTCCTCCAAATCCGCAGCAGGTTTCGGTATCTTCCATTTCAACCAATTCCAATCCTTTTACTTTCGAGAGCAAAAGGCGCGGTTCTTTGCGAATCCCGTATTCGCGCAAAGCAGTACAGGCATCGTGGTAACAAACCTTGTGAGGAAATTCAGCTCCAAAATCATTAAAATTTAAATGATTGACCAGATAATCCGTCAGCTCAAAAATATTGCGGTTCAACCGCTGGTAATCTTCAAATCCGGATTGTCCCTTTTTAAACAGGTCGGGATAATAGTTTTTAATAAACCCGGTGCACGAAGCCGACGGACTGACAATATGCCGGTCGTTCGGAAAATCGAGGATGAATTTTTTAGCCAGCGTTTTTGTTTCGTCCCAGTAGCCGCTGTTGAAAGCAGGTTGTCCGCAACAGGTTTGCTCCGGATTGTAGTTCACATCCAACCCGGCTTTCCGGAGTAATTTTACGGTATTAAAAGCCGTATCAGGATAAATCTGATCGATAAAACATGGTATAAAAAGATCAACCGTCATTTCTGTTTGAATTTGGGTTCAAGTTACCAAAGACTTTTCTTAAAACAAAAAAAGCTGCCCGAAAGAGCAGCTTTTGCACGGGAGGAGCGACTCGAACGCCCGACACTCGGTTTTGGAGACCGATGCTCTACCAACTGAGCTACACCCGTATCCGTTTTGCGAGTGCAAATATAGTAATTAGTTTTTCAGAACCTAGAGAAAAAAAAGGTCATCAATTAAAAAATCTGAATAAAAAGGGGTATTTCAGTATATCTTTTGGCCTGACTTTTTCATAATCAACCTGATAAAGTGAAAAGTATTTTTCTGAAAATCGTCTAATTCTTCATATAAAGAAAGCATTAAAGATGGTTCCCGAAAACAGAAAATGCCATCCTTTTCTTGGATGGCATTTTCTGTTTGATAAAGAAATGAAAACTACCTGATTTTTATTTCTTTGGTTTTATCGCCAATTGTCAGGGTTGCAATGTTATCGCATACGCCGGTTCCGTAATCAATTTTCCAGCTTTTATTTTCGCTGTTTTTAAACGAAACCACTCCGCTAACAATGTGGCGACAGGCAGCTTTGTAAACCAGCGGTTTTTCGGCAGCAATTGTTTTGGTTACTTTAACTCCCGATATGCGGGTAAATTCAACAGTTCCCCAACTTACAACCTGATTATCGGCTGGATTTGCCAACGCGCTGCGCATGTACTGGCGGGTCATATTGGCAACTCTGGTTGCAGTTCCTTCTGCATTAGGAAAAGTAATGGTAATGTTTTCCTGAACGACAGCGGTTCTAATGTTGTTTTCCTGATCTTTCGAAATCGATTTGGTTACGCTTCCTGAAATCTTTTTTCCTTCAACCATGAAATTTTCGAACGATTTGCTCCGAACCGAAGGAAAAACATTAAAAGCAGTGGAAGTTACAATGATTTTTCCTGAACGGGTTTTTCCGTCTTTTCCTGAGCATCCGGTTCCAAAATCGATCGTCATAACCTGTGGTGTTGCTTTGCGGTCGAATGTAACAAGCGGACAATCGCCCAGAAATAGCATGTTTGCCATGTTTGCTGATTTGAGAAAACCAAGATTTAAGTCCAGCGCTTCATCAACCAATATGTCAATTTCATACAGGGTTTCTTCGGTGAGGGTTTCCTGCTGGCTTAAAGAAATTTCGTCGAAAGTTGCAGCTGTTTCGTCTTTCTGGCACGAATTGAATGCGATAAACAACAAGCTTAAAGCGATAAACATTTGTAATTGTTTCATAAGGCAATATTTTTAAAAGTGAATTGGTATAACTTTAAGAAGCATCTGGTTCTGAAAAGTTAAATCTACAGATAAAATTTTTTGTATTCAAAACGAAATAAATTGTAAACGCATAAAAAATAGTTCAGCAGATTTAACTTTCAGCTACTTTTAACATCCAAAATATCACCAGTCAATACTGAAAGCAATTAATGAACGAGACTACTGACGCATATCTGTTTTCTTTGATAAAAGATCCGGTCACCAGGGATAAGGGTTTCTTACGACTGGTGGAAACTTATCAGAAACCATTGTACTGGCACATCCGAAGGTTGGTGGTGTCGCACGATGATGCCGAAGATATTTTGCAAGAGACGTTTATCAATGTTTATCGGTTTGCTGACTCATTTAAGGGAGAAAGCCGGCTTTTTACCTGGCTTTACCGCATTGCAACCAATGAGTGCACCAAACATTTCAGGAAAAATAAAAACTGGCTGAAAAATGCAGAATTTATTGCCGATAAAATGCTGGGAAGCCTTTCAGAAAACGATAATGAGAGCAGCGAAACAATGTTGGTTAAGTTTCAGCAAGCTATTTTGAGGCTTCCGGAGAAACAGCGGGTGGTATTTAATCTGCGCTATTACGACGAATTGAGCTACGATGAAATTGGTCAGATTCTGGACTCTTCGGTCAATACGCTAAAGACGAATTACCATTATGCGGCTGAAAAAATTAAACAATATTTGATTGAAAATGCATAAAAGATGTATTTATGACAATAAAAAACAGAGATATTGAACCAATTGACGAATTCAGGGAAATCGGTAAAAAGCTACCTTATCGCGAACCTGTTGACTTTTTTGAAAGATTTTCGGATAAAGCGCTAAATGTTGCCAGACAACGAAAGAAAACCAGAGAAAGACGTATCATGATTTGGCGATCGGTTGCTGTTGCCGCATCAATTGCAGTAATTGTTTTTCTTGGATACCTAATTCCGGACGGTGAAAATGCTGAAAAAGTGTTGGTTGTGCAGGATAATCAACCCGACACTATAGTTGTTTTAGAACAAAAACAGCAAATTGCTGAATTACCGGTTGCCGAATCAGTGAAAAAGAGTGTCGCAGAAGAGGCTGATTCTCAATCTAAAACTGATGAAGATATGAATGATATTTTGGTCGATCTTTCAGACGAAGAACTAATGCAACTGGCAGCCATGTTTAAAGCTGATTTGTTTATCGAAGAAGCTGTGCAATAACCTTTTATGATAGATATTTATGAAGACTATATTTTCAATACTACTGATTTTTTTGATTCTTTTTACAGGATTTATTGCTGAATCTCAAAATCCCGATCGTTTCCCTGTAATTCGGCAGCGAATGGAACAGGCGAAGTTGCGTGAAATCAGGTTTCAATTACATCTTGATCAGAAAACTTTTGAGCAGTTTCGCCCGATTTATTTGAGATACGAGCAGGAAGTTTCAGGAATTGATATAAGGAATATGGCCAGACTGATGAAGGTGGAGGCCGATAGTTTATCGTTTGAAGAAGCTGATCGTTTGATAGTTAATCAGCTGGAAACATCAAAGAAACTGATTCATATACGCGAAAAGTATTATCGTGAATTCCGCACAGTACTTTCGCCGCAGCAAATCATCAAACTATATCAAACCGAAGCCGAATTGCGCAAAAAAGTGCTGCAGGAAATGAAACGAAGGATGATGAGCAGGTAATTTATTACTTTAGCAACTCTAATACTTCAATTCGCTAAAACTATGTCAAAACCTGGCTCGCCCGGCATCGAAAAAAACATGATCATCATTTTCGGTGTTACGCTCATTGCCGTAATGGGTATTGCAAGTATTACCCCGGCTTTCCCCGGAATCATAAAATATTTTGGAATCTCCACGCAACAAGTGGGATGGCTGATTGCTGCTTTCACACTTCCCGGCATATTTTTAACTCCGGTATCCGGAATTCTGGCCGATCGTTTTGGTCGCAAGCTGGTATTGGTACCCTCTCTTTTTATCTTTGGAATTGCCGGTTTTTTGTGTTCTTTTATGCGCGATTTCAATTCGTTACTTCTTTTTCTTTTTATTGAAGGAATTGGGGCTGCCGGACTTTCGAGCATCAACATTACCCTGATTGGCGATTTGTATTCAGGCGAAAAACGAACAGCGCTGATGGGATACAATGCCAGTATTTTAAGTATTGGCACTGCGGCCTATCCGGCATTGGGCGGATTTATCGCAGTATTTGGCTGGCAATATATTTTCTACCTGCCTCTACTGGCCATTCCTCTCGGTATTTTCGTAATTTTTGGACTGAATAATCCTGAACCTAAAGATCATCAGGGGATTGGCGAATATTTTAAGCGTATCTGGAAAAATATCAATCAGCGAAGTGTTTGGGGACTGTTTCTGGTAAATATGCTTGTTTTTGTGCTGCTTTACGGAGCATATCTCACTTATTTCCCGATTTTGCTTTCAGAGAGATTGCATGCTTCATCCGTTCATATTGGATTGATAATGTCGGTGATGTCCTTGGTTACCGCGGCTACTTCTTCGCAATTAGGTCGAATCAATAAACGGTTTAACCCCAAAACTATTTTGCTTTTTGGCGCGGGTTTTTATTTTGTTTCCATGCTTTCGCTGCTGATTAGTCATAGCTGGATTCAAGTGGTACTGTCAGTCATGGTTTTTGGACTCGGACATGGTTTGTTGATTCCTTCGATACAGAATCTGCTGGTCGGATTTGCATCCATCAAAGAGCGTGCAGCATTTATGTCAGTAAGCAGCATGGTTCTACGCATCGGTCAAACCGTTGGTCCATTGCTGATTGGCGTATTTTATGCAATCGGAAGCCTGCAGGGTTCGTTTATTGCCGGTGCCGTTGTGGCGATGGTGATGTTTGGTGTGATTGCAGGAATGATGAGAGTTTTGAATACGAAAGTCGATCGATCCTGACCCAAACAAAAAATGCAAATACCTCATTCGAAGTATTTGCATTTCAGTGAAATATAAGTTTATAAATCTTATTCCAGATAAGTATAACCGTACAGACCTGATCGATAGTTTGATAAAAATTCTTTTCCTTCTTCGGCTGTAATAATTCCTGATTTTACCGACGAAGTTACCCAGGTTTCCACCGTGCGGACCAGTTTTTTTGCATTGTATTGCACGTAGTCGAGAACTTCTGCAACTGTTTCACCATCAATAATCTGGTCGATGCTGTAGCCTTTGTCGTTTACTGAAATGTGAACTGCGTTGGTATCGCCAAACAGATTGTGCAAGTCGCCCAAAATTTCCTGATAAGCGCCTACTAAAAATACACCGATATAGTATGGTTCTTTCGATTTTAGTGAGTGAACCGGCAGGTAATACGAGAAATTGCGGGTTGAAATGAAGTTGTCGATTTTTCCGTCCGAATCGCAGGTAATATCCTGTAATGTTGCCGAGCGATCTGGTTTTTCGTCGAGTCGCTGAATCGGAATAATCGGGAAAATCTGATCGATGGCCCATGAATCGGGTAATGACTGAAACAGGGAAAAGTTGCAGAAGTATTTATCCGACAGTAATTTGGGTAAATACAAAAGTTCTTCCGGAATGTGTTTCAGTTCGCTGGTCATCTGGTGAATTTCTTTGGTAATCGACCAGAACAGGCGTTCGATTTGAGCACGGGTCTTCAGGTCGAGCATTCCAAGGCTGAATAAATCGAGCGCTTCTTCGCGTATTTGCTGGGCATCGTGCCAGGTTTCGAGCATCCGCGACTGATTGATCTGTTCCCATAAAGAGAACAATTCGCGAACCAGTTCATGGTCATCTTCTTTCGACTCCTCGTCTTCACCCATTGTTGGCAGGGTAGTGGCTTCGAGTACTTCAAAAACCAAAACCGAATGATGAGCAGTGAGTGAACGACCTGATTCTGTGATAACATTGGGGTGCGGAATGTTGTTTTTGTCGCTGGCATCGACCATGGTTGCAATGGCGTCGTTCACATATTCCTGAATGCTGTAATTGACACTGCTTTCGCTGCTCGATGAGCGCGTTCCGTCGTAGTCAACTCCTAATCCGCCGCCAATATCAACAAACTCGACGTTGAATCCTTTCAGGTAAAGCTGCACATAGAATTGAGAAGCTTCGCGCATGGCAATTTTTATGCGTCGTATTTTGGTAACCTGGCTTCCAATGTGGAAATGAACCAGTTTCAGACAGTCTTTCATGTCTTTTTTTTCCAGAATATCAAGGGCTTCGAGCAGTTCACTTGAAGTTAAACCGAACTTGCTGGCATCGCCCCCCGAATCTTCCCATTTACCACTTCCGGAGCTGGCCAGTTTAATACGTATTCCGAGGTTTGGTTTGACTTTCAGGCGATTGGCTATCTTGATAATTAGTTTTAATTCGTTGAGTTTTTCAACCACAAGGTAAATGCGGCGACCCATTTTTTGAGCCAAAAGAGCCAGTTCGATGTAGTCTTCGTCTTTGTATCCGTTACAGATAATCAGCGAATCGTTGTCTGTATTAATGGCTATAACTGCATGCAATTCAGGTTTTGAGCCTGCTTCCAGACCGATATTGAACTTTTTGCCGTGACTTACAATTTCTTCAACTACAGGCCGCATTTGATTGACCTTAATCGGGTATATAATAAAGTTTTGTGCTTTGTAATCGTACTCTTCGGCAGCAATTTTAAAGCAACTGGCCATTTTTTCAATCCGGTTATCCAGAATGTCGGGGAAACGAAGCAACATAGGTGCTGAAACATCCCGAAGCTGAAGTTCTTCAACCAATTCATGCAGATCGACCTGTATGCCGTCTTTCTTAGGTGTTACCGTTACATGACCTTTTTCGTTGATCGAAAAGAAGTTGATACCCCACCCGTTGATGTTGTAGAGTTCAGCAGAGTCTTCAATGCGCCATTTTCTCATTAAGGAAAAGTTAATTTATTATTCATACTCATTTTAACTGCCCGAAAAAGATATTTTGCTCCAGATTTCGATTGAAAAAATCACTGGTATAATTTAAAACGGCGTCAACAGGTTTCGGCTATGTGATTCATGAAATAAAATGAACCGGCAAATACTGCTGTAAACCGCGCTAATTCTAATCGTCCAAAGACTTTTCGAGCGGGGTAAATGTAATAAAATATTGAAAATGATTTTATTTTTTTTGATGCGCAGAATAGAACAGTAAAATGCCCGTTTTAAAACATTTGCATGCTGTGCAGTCTTTTGTAACGTCCATCAAGTTCAATCAGTTCGTCGTGGGTTCCGCGTTCAACAATTTCGCCTTCGTGGAAAACGCAAATCAAATCGGCATTTCGCACGGTTGATAAACGATGTGCAATTACCACCGAAGTGCGGTTTTTCATCAGGTTTTCCAAAGCATCCTGCACAAGGCGTTCAGATTCGGTGTCGAGGGCAGAAGTGGCTTCGTCTAGGATCAGGATAGGCGGATTTTTCAGGATCGCACGGGCAATGCTCAGCCGCTGCCTTTGCCCTCCCGAAAGTTTGCTTCCCCGGTCTCCGATTATGGTGTCGTAACCATGTTCAGTTTCAATGATAAAATCGTGGGCATTCGCTACTTTGGCGGCTGCAATTACTTCGGGCATTGAAGTATTTTCAACTCCAAAAGCGATATTGTTGTAAATGGTGTCGTTAAATAGTATGGCTTCCTGATTCACATTTCCCATCAAATCGCGGAGATCGTGTAATTTCAGGTGACGGATGTCAACACCATCAATTAAAATCTGGCCTTCTTTCACATCGTAGAAACGAGGCAAAAGATCGACAAAAGTTGTTTTCCCGCTTCCCGATTGACCAACCAGCGCAATGGTTTTTCCCTTCGGAATTTGAAGCGAAACCTTGTTTAGAACAATTTTTTCTTCGTACGAAAAGCTTACGTTTCGGTATTCAATTGAATCCTTCAAAGTGCTGACAATTTGCGCGTTGGTTGCTTCAGGAATGGTAACATCGGCCATTAGTATTTTGTCAATACGATCCATTGATGCCAAACCTTTCTGAATAGAGTAGAGCGCAGTTGTAAATGCTTTAGCCGGATTAATGATCTGGTAGAAAATGGCGATATAGGCTATAAATTCGGTCGCGGATAACTCACTGTTTTTGCCTAAAATGAGTGTTCCTCCGTACCATACCACAATGATAATCACGATAGTTCCGAGCAACTCGCTTAGCGGGTGTGCCAGTTCGCGGCGACGCATCAGCCGGTTCATAATTGTTTTGTAATCGTGAAGTTCGGAGTAAAAACGGGCGTTCATTTTTCTTTCGGCATTGAAAGCTTTGATGATGCGCAATCCACCCAGGGTTTCTTCTACAACTGTGAGTATTTCGCCCATTTTATCCTGCCCTTCGCGCGATACTTTTTTGAGTGATTTGCCTACGCGGCCAATAATAAAACCGGCAACCGGCAATACGAGAATAATAAACAGAGTCATACTCGGGCTCACAACCAGCATCCAAAAGAGTAATACAATGATAATAATGGGATTTTTTATAAACATATCAAGCGACGACATGATGGAGTTTTCAACTTCGGTAACATCGCCGGTGATACGCGAAATAATATCGCCTTTACGTTCTTCTGAAAAGAATGGGAGTGCCAATTTGAGAATTTTGCTGTATATCTGCTCACGCATATCTTTCACTACACCATTCCGAATGGTAATAGACTGAAAAGCACCAAGATAATAGAATCCAACTTTAAGTAAGGTGGCTAAAATCACGAAAAATCCAACAAATAAAAGGGTAAATCCAGCACCGTTTTCATTTTTGAATATTGTAATGTAGTAGGAAGCATTGTTGTAAATAACGTCTTTCGATATCGCCCACGGAAGCAAATCTGGGACATTTTTTGCTGTGTCGAATATAATGTCAAGAATAGGAATCATCAACATTACCGAAAAACCTGTAAAGAGTGCAGAGAGCAGGTTGAACAGAAAATTAAGAATTAACTGCTTTTTATATGGGGAGATAAAGCGTTTTAAAATCTTAAAAAAATCTTTCATGTATTGAATATTCCGTATAAATAATGTAGTATAAAACTCTTAATACGAGTTGTTTATTGTTTTTGATTGTTTAAAAAATACCGGTATAGTTGTGCGGAGTGATCTTTTTTAATTCGATTTTAAGTACATCAGATATTTCGAGCGAATCAATAAATTCATGAATTACCTCCTGATCAATCTTTCGGTTTACGCGGGTGAGGTTGCGAAGAGCTTCATAAGGGTTTGGATAACCTTCGCGTCGCAGAATGGTTTGAATAGCTTCGGCAACTACAGGCCAGTTCTTTTCGAGATCGGCATGTATCGCTTCTGCGTTGAGCAACAGTTTGTTGAGTCCGCGCATGGTCGAATTCACCGAAATCAGGGTGTGGGCAAACGGAACTCCGATATTCCGCAGAACAGTTGAGTCGGTTAGGTCGCGCTGTAAACGCGAAACCGGAAGTTTAGCAGATAAATGTTCGAAAATTGCATTGGCCATTCCGATGTTTCCTTCAGAATTTTCGAAGTCAATAGGGTTCACTTTATGCGGCATTGCCGATGAACCAACTTCTCCGGCTTTAATTTTTTGTTTGAAATACTCCATCGAAATGTAGGTCCACATGTCGCGGTTCAAATCCATTATCACATTGTTAACGCGTTTCATCGCATCAAAAATAGCAGCATGGTTGTCGTAATTGGCAATTTGAGTAGTGTATTGAGACCGTTCGAGTCCAAGATATTTTTTCAGGAAATGGTTACCAAACGCTTTCCAGCTTATTTCGGGATAGGCAATGTGGTGCGCGTTAAAATTACCGGTTGCTCCTCCAAATTTGGCATCGCAATTAATATTCTTTAGTTGTTCGAGTTGAGTTTTAACCCGTTCCGAAAATACGCGGATTTCTTTTCCCAGATTGGTTGGAGAAGCCGGTTGTCCATGGGTTTTGGCCAAAATTGGTATGTTTTTCCATTCGTCAGCCAGCTCGTCGAGTTTGTCAACCAAATCGTAAATGGCAGGGTAATACTCGTTGTCGAGCGCATCGTGAATCGACTTTGGAACGGCGGTATTATTAATATCCTGCGAAGTAAGTCCAAAGTGGATAAACTCCTTGTATTCCTGAATGTTAAGCTTGTCGAACTCTTCTTTCAGGAAATATTCTACTGCTTTTACATCGTGATTGGTCACTTTTTCGATGTCTTTGACTCTCTGCGCGTCGTCGAGCGAAAAGTTGACGACAATCTGCCTTAGCGATTCAAACAAATTCTTATCAAATTTTACCAGTTGTGGCAATGGTAATTCGCACAAAGCGATGAAGTATTCAACTTCGACCAAAACCCTGTATTTGATCAAGGCATATTCAGAAAAATATAACTGAAGATTTTCAACTTTTGAACGGTAGCGGCCATCAATGGGCGATATAGCTGTGAGTAAATTTAGTTCCATGTTTTGGTATTTTTTTCGAGCCGTAAAGGTAGAAAAAATTGTTTTACTCACGGGGTGACTCTAAGTCAGCCCGTGAGTAAAACCAGATGTGGTATATCAGGAGTAGATATTTACCCGATCAACGGCGATCCATGTTACCTTTTTATATACAAATATGCGGTTTACATAGAAAATCGCTCCTGAATAGATCGGTATTAAAATCAGATTTGCAAAATCGAACCAGTGAAGTAAAAATTTATGCAGAAACCCAAGAGCCACCGTTGTGGCCATCAGTCCTATAATCTTTATGAAAATCGTTCCTCCCTGACCAGCTAATTTTTCTGATGCAAACGGAAAATTTGGACTTTGAAAGTAATAGAACAACAGTGTAAACAGATAAATTGCCATGAGTGCAATGGAAACATCGGGTAGCACTTTTATCCCCCAAACAGAACAAATGGAAATAGTTAAAATGAGGTAAAACGGTAAGAAAAATCGTGCAAAGGCAGCTTTAATAAAACCTTTGAAATAGGGGGCAGGGGAGTCTATCGGTACTGTTTTGAATACCCATGTGGCTTGTTGGTTATTTCCAATAAGCAAAGCACCGGGCAGCGTGGCACCAACAAAAATGAAAATATACAGGATCAGTAAATACCGGTCGGTTTGAATCAATTCGCTGTAATTAAACGATTTGCCAAAAAACGGTACGATCATCATAATCACAATATATCCGAGTGATGGCAGGAAGGTTTGCTTAAAAAGTCGCTCGCGTCCGGTCATTTTCCACATCAGCTTAAATGGTGCTTTTTCTTCCTGCCTGTGAATAAATAGCGTTGACATCATTCTGAAATAAAGGCTGTTGCGCGAAGTTTCAATCCTGACTTTCGACACCCGGTCGCCCTGTTCCAAATCCATCAGTTTTCGGTTGAAAACGGGTGTCAGATATTTTCCGGTTAGGTAAATGGCTACTGGTGGAATTAGCAATGCTTCGGCAATAAATATTAGGTGTTGCAGGTCAAACAGCCAGGTGCTGAGTGCTTCGACCAATCCGGAAAAGAAAGCTGGCGGGGCAAGGTAAGTGTACCAGTGTACCGGCAAAATCATATCCTGAATTTTAGTTTTATCTACCATGTTCAGGCCAAACTGGTAGGCCGACATAAACAGAATAGCAATCACAATCTGAAAATACATCAGCAGATTTTTCAGTTTCTCGCCGCTTGCCATTCGCATAATGGCCAGATATAAAATGTTCGCCAGAAATAAGGTAAACAAAACATTCAGGAATATCGAGAAGAGAAAAATCAATCCGGAAACTATTCCAAATTTGAACACGGCCACAACAATGGAAAGCACAGAGAGATTAAATGCCATCATGGTCAGATAGAGAAAAACATGCGCATTCCGGGCCAGACTGATCGTGTTTCCTTTAATTGGGAGTGGCTGAATGATCACATTTTCGGAAGTGTCGAACAGGATGGTGGTGAATTCAGAAATGATCATCATTGCCATCATAACCATCAGAAAGGTATGGGCAAAATAATAATAGGTAAAAGGCGATTTAACGAGAAGCAGGAAAATGGCAAAGAAGATTCCGAAGAATATTTGCGAAAAGGATTGTTTCATCAAGGCGTTTTCGGTAGCCTTCTTCGAATTGTTGCCCAAACCGTTCAATCGCCGGTCGTCCATCGTAAGTTTCAGTTGCAGAATGCGGATAAACTGATTATAGTCGGCACCCATTTTTTCGATGAACCAACGGAAAGGAACAAAAAGTGAAAGTAGAAATTTGATCATGGCGTTTACTTCTCGAATGCGTTGATGAATGCTTCGGCTTTTTCGCCATGATTGGTGTTTCCGGTCAACCGGGTGAACATCTTTTCGAGGTTTTCGTCGTTCGAAAGTTTGTTCAACTCGTCGAACGATCCGTCAGCAATCACTTTCCCCTGATCGATAAGAATGATCCGGTCTGATATTTTCTCGACCACATCCATAATGTGAGAGCTGTAAAACACCGTTTTTCCTTCGCGCGCCAAATGAATCAGCATTTCTTTAACCATGATCACTGAATTGGCATCGAGGCCCGAAAGCGGTTCGTCCATAAATATCAGATTAGGGTTGTGCAGTAAGGCTGAGCAAATCATCACTTTCTGGCGCATGCCTTTCGAAAAGGTCGAAATCCGTTGATTCAGGTTGGCTTTCATCTCAAAAATATCCATCAACGCTTCGGCTTTCGCACGGGTTTGTTCGGTTTCCAGACTTCTCATTTCACCAATAAACTCCATAAATTCCATCGGAGTCAACGATTCATACAAAACAGCATTTTCAGGAATATAACCTACCTGTTTCTTGATTTCGAGGGTTTGCGTACGCAAGTCTTTCCCGAAAATGGTGACATCGCCTGTAAATTCGCCAATTAAGCCGCAAAGAATTTTTACGGTAGTCGATTTTCCGGCACCGTTTGGCCCAATGTAACCGATAATCTGGCCTGAAGTGATTTCCAGGTTAATTCCATGAAGTACTTGTTTCTGCCCGTATTTTTTCTGAAGGTTTCGTATTTCAACGATGGTTTGATTGTGCATGATGAGGATGGCTTTTTTGATTTTTGATTAACAAATATAATTTAATCTGAGAGCTTACCGAACATATTTTTGAATTTCGGATTGAAAATGAAGTTTTTGAGCTGTTTATTAAGTAAATTTGGACAACCCAAAACAATTACAGTTATGAATAAATTTTGTTTATTGCTGATATTAAGTTTCTTATTCAGTTTAAGCTGTACCAAAACCAATAGCCAGATGATTGATAAAACCACCGTAAAAGAACTCGACCTGAACCGATACCTCGGAACCTGGTACGAAATTGCACGTTTTCCTCATTCGTTCGAGAAAAATCTGGTGGGTGTTACGGCTACTTATAGTTTGCGCGATGACGGGAAAATAAAAGTGTTGAATCAGGGCTATAAAAATACGCTGGATGGAGAACTTTCTGTGGCAGAAGGGAAAGCAAAAATTCCGGATAAATCACAGCCCGGAAAGTTAAAAGTTTCTTTCTTCTGGATTTTTTATGGCGATTACAATGTGTTGGAACTGGACGAAAATTACCAGCATGTTATGATTGGAAGTTCGACGCCAAAATATTTCTGGATATTGAGCCGTACGCCACAAATGGATGCGGCTACCTACGAAATGCTGCTCGAAAAAGCCCGGAAACGTGGATATAATCTGGCAAACCTTGAGAAAGTTCCGCAGAAGACGAATTAAAACTTAAGAAAATGAAACGAAATTGGACACGAAAATTAATTGGAGGTTTGAGTTTTACCTCTGCCATGTTTGTATTTCAGGCCTGTTACGGTACGCCACAGGATTTTGGACTCGATATTTTGATTGAAGGTCAGGTAAAATCCAAGGCAACAGGCTTACCTGTAAAGGGAATTAAGGTTTCGGTGGAAGAAAACATGCAATACGATTTTACCAATGAGGATGGCAAATTTTCGTTTTATACTGAACCTGTTAATAGCTTGAAGATTAAGTTCGAAGATGTTGATTTCGCTCAATATGGCACTTTTGTGAATAAGGACACCATTCCTGCGATTGCTGATAAAAGGGTTTATTTGAACATTGCACTGGACACCAAATAGATGAATCAAATCATCAGGAAGCATATTTTTCGGCAATTTAAAAAAACAGAAACAAAGATTCATGAATTGAATTATCTGTTTTGGGAATGTACAACCAGATGCAATTTAAGTTGTTTGCATTGTGGCAGCGATTGTTCAAAAGATAACTCTATTGGCGATATGCCTTTGGGAGACTTTTTAACAGCTCTCGATACTTTAGAGTCAAAATCAGAAAACTTTATTGTTGTTCTCACTGGTGGCGAACCGCTTTTGCGCAATGACATTGAAATTTGCGGTCGCGAAATCAGAAGTAGGGGAGTACGATGGAGTATGGTAACTAATGGTTATTTGTATAATGAGCAAAAACATGTTTCGCTGCTAAATGCTGGTTTGGGAGCATTAACAATTAGTTTGGACGGATTGGAAAATACGCATAACTGGTTACGCAATAAAAAGGATAGTTTTTCGAAAGTCGATCGGGCAATTGATTTGGCCGCAAGTTCATCGCGCCTGAATTTTGATGTGGTTACCTGTGTAAATAGCAGAAATTGGCAAGAACTTCCAGCTTTGTATGATTATTTGATTCAGAAAAAGGTAAAAGCATGGCGCTTGTTTACCATTGTTCCGATCGGTCGGGCAAAAGATAATCCGGAGTTATTTCTGACTGATCTTCAGTTTAAAGAATTGATGGATTTTATTAGCGAAAAGCGAAAACTGAAATTACTGGATGTTAAATTTAGTTGCGAAGGCTATGTTGGGCAATACGAACAGAAAGTTCGGGATCAACCCTTCTTTTGCCGGGCTGGAATTAATATTGGTTCTATTTTAATTGATGGTTCTATTTCAGCTTGCCCAAATATTGACAGAAGTTTTTCGCAGGGAAATATTTATCAGGATAACTTTGCTGAAATTTGGGAAAACAACTATCAGGCATTTCGCGATCGGAGTTGGACTAAACGTGGGCAATGCGCAGAATGTGCTGATTATACCGATTGTCGGGGAAATGGATTGCATAATTGGCACGAAAACAAAGAAAATGTATTAATTTGCCACAATGAAAAAATTGAACGAATAACAAAATGACCTATTTGCAATGCTGAGATGTTCTACTTAGTCAACTGTTGACTAATTCTCATAATCTAAAATTTTCAAAATGAAAACAGGAATAATTATATCGCTTATTTTTAGTGTGTTATTTAGTTTTTCAGAAGCATTTGCACAGGATTCAATTCCTTCTTCTAAAGAATCAATCACTAAGCAGAAACTGGTTTATAAATTCAATATCAAAGAGAACATTGCCCCAGCTATCTGGCGCCAAACCAAACAGGCTTTTCAAGCTGCCGATAGCCTGAAAGCCGATCTGTTCCTGATTCACATGAATACCTATGGTGGAACTGTAGTTGATGCAGATTCGATCCGCACCCGAATACTGAACAGCAATATTCCGGTGGTGGTGTTTATCGACAACAATGCCGCTTCTGCGGGTGCATTGATTTCTATTGCCTGCGACCGCATTTACATGCGTAGCGGCGGATCAATTGGAGCTGCAACTGTCGTTAATCAAACCGGAGAAAAAATGCCTGATAAATACCAGTCGTACATGCGTTCGACCATGCGTGCTACGGCCGAAGCACAGGGGCGCGACACCATTATTGCGGGACAGGATACGACTTATAAATGGAAACGTGATCCGTTGATTGCCGAAGCGATGGTTGATGAGCGGGTTTATATTCCCGGAATTATTGATACGGGTAAAATATTGACTTTCACACCAATGGAAGCTATGAAAAACGGCTACTGCGAAGGTATATGCGAAAATGTTGAAGAGGTGCTGAAACTGAATGAAATGGAGAATGCCCAGATTGTAGAATACAAACCAACAGCATTGGAGCGGTTTATTGGATTTATGGTGCATCCAATTGTTTCAGGAATATTGATTATGGCTATTTTGGGCGGAATTTATTTCGAAATGCAGACACCCGGCATCGGCTTTCCGTTGGGTGTAGCTGTGTTGGCCGCTATTCTGTATTTCTCGCCGCTATACCTTGAGGGGCTCGCCGCTAACTGGGAGATTATTTTATTTGTTGTTGGCTTAATTTTAATTGCGCTCGAAATATTTGTCGTTCCCGGATTTGGTGTAACAGGTATTTCGGGAATTACACTTGCTTTTACCGGTTTGGTGCTAAGTCTGATAAAAAATGTGAATTTTACTTTTGAGCATGTAAACGTAAATGACTTACTAATTGCTTTAGCAACAGTTTTTACCGGATCTGTGGCTGGTATTGGTCTGGCAATTTATCTGGGTCAAAAAATGTTTTCGGCTGAAACCGGACAGTTTTCGCATCTGTCACTTCACGAAGTCATGCGAAAAGAAGATGGCTATCTGGGAGTTGATCCAGATATTTTGCATCTAAAAGGTAAAAAAGGGATGGCAATTACCACTTTACGCCCTTCAGGAAAAATAAACATTGAAGGCAAAAACTATGATGCTCTTGCCGAATCGGGAATGATCGACAAAGGAACTTCAATCGTGGTAACACGTGTGGAGACTGCTCAATTGTATGTTGAGAAAATATAGTTGATAATCAGATTTTATTTCTGAAGCTTACTGTGTTTGACCCCGTAAGCAAAATAAATTGCCAGCCCCAAAGCCATCCAAGCAATAAGTCTTAACCATGTTTCCCACGGAAGCGATAGCATTTGCAATACGCAAATACCAGCACCCAGAATTGGAATGAGCGGAACAAACGGAGTTTTAAATGATCTTTTGATGTCAGGTCTTTTTACCCGAAGGATAATGATTCCGACACACACGATGGCAAATGCGAGCAAAGTTCCGATCGATACCAATTCGCCTAAAATATTGATTGGCAATACGCCTGCCAGAATAAATGCGATTGAACCGGTAATGAGCGTGCTTGCATAAGGAGTTTTAAATCGTGGGTGTATTTTCGAGAAAATTGGAGGGAGTAAACCGTCTTTTGACATCGAATAGAAGATACGCGGCTGTCCCATCAGCAATACTAGAATAACTGAACTTAAACCGGCAATGGCAGCAATTTTAATAATTGGCCGCAACCAAAACAACCCTGGGCCCATTGCATCGACTCCAACTGCGATAGGATCGGAAACATTTAAAAACGTATAACTAACAATACCGGTTAAAACTATAGCTACCAGTATATACAGAATAGTTGAAATGCCCAGCGAACCCAAAATTCCGATTGGCATATCCCGCTGAGGATTTTTTGCTTCCTGTGCAGCAGTCGAAACTGCGTCGAAGCCAATATAGGCAAAGAAAATCACTGCAGCTCCGCGAAAAATTCCACTCCAGCCATAATGCCCCCATTCTCCGGTATTTTCAGGAATAAAAGGTACCCAGTTGGCTTTATTTACGAAGAAGGCACCTATACCAATAAATAAAAGAATTACAAAAACTTTGATAATCACCATCAGGTTATTAAACCGTGCAGATTCACGTATACCAACCAATAGTAAAATTGTTATTGCAGCAATTATAAACATGGCAGGCATATTTACAATACCTGTCAGGTGGGGAAGACTATCAATTGAGATACCTGATTTGGCTAAGTTGGTGATTAGTTCGGGAGTAACAGATTTCCAGCCAACTTGCGGAATATCGACCAAAACAGAACCCCAGGCAGCTGTAAGTTGTGCGGGAATTATTACTCCAAAATCTTTCAGAAAGCTTACTACATAACCCGACCAGCCAACCGCAACGGTAGAAGCTGCAAACAGATATTCAAGGATTAAATCCCAACCAATTATCCAGGCAACAAATTCGCCAATTGTTGCATAAGCATAAGTGTATGCACTTCCCGAAATTGGTATCATTGAAGCAAACTCTGCATAGCACAAACCTGCAAATAAACATGCAAGGCCTGAAATCAGGAACGAAATAACGATTGCCGGACCGGCATATTGGGCTGCAGCCTGACCTGTGAGTACGAATATTCCGGCACCAATTACAGCTCCGATTCCCAGGGTTGTGAGGTTTGTCGCACTCAGCGACTTTCGCATTCCCTGATCAGTTTTTGATTCGGTAAGTAATTGTGAAATGGGTTTTGTGGCAAATAATCTCGACATATAAAACTATTTTTTTAGAAGTATCAAAAATAGTTTTTTTGCTGAATAAATGGGCATTCTATAGCAATTGCCCATTAGGTAATCAGACCCGCTTTTTCATTAAAAACATTTTAGCGGCAGTATAAAAAAATGGGATGAGTGTTACAATGATTAAGCCCAGAAAAATAATTTCAAAATTATCTCTGATCCAGGGTATTTCTCCCAGGAAATAACCTGTCAGAGTAAAGAACGGAACCCAAATCACAGATCCAATGACGGTATATTTTCCAAACATGGGATAATCAAATTTAACAGTGCCCGCCAAAAATGGAATGTATGTTCGAATAACTGGAAAAAAACGGCCAATGATAATCGATTTTTTTCCATGTTTCTGGTAAAATTTCCTTGTTTCAATTATTGATTTCACTAGGTATTTCTGCACAAATCTATTATTGCTGTGTTCAATCCTATTGCCAACCTGTTTTCCTATTCTATAATTGAAAAAATTTCCAACAATAGCTGCAATGATCAGGATAGGTACTAAAATCAGGATATTCAATTGAGAGGAGGCTGCGATGACTCCGGCCGAAAATAACAATCCATCGCCCGGGAGAAAAGGAAAAAAGATTAGCCCGGTTTCCAGAAAAATTATCATGAATAAAACAAAGTATGCTTCATTTACATTTTCAGAAACAATGGCATAAAGCGCCTGATTTGTATGGAATAGAATTTCAAAAATTTCGTGCATCATTGGTCGCCAATATTTAACCTGTTACTTTTATCGAAGTTGTTCAAAATCTGTAAACAACAAATAGTGTAATTTACAGAATTTCAGGTTTCCGCAAATTACACTATTAACAAATCAAACGGAAAAAATATCTACAATCAGTTCAATTATTTTCTGATTATTAATGAATACTTAAAACCGATCGGACAATAAACTACTCACTCTTGCCAGAAAAATACTGTCGTCGGCTGTAAACGGGGCGGGAGAGTGGCTGTCGATATCAAGTTCGGCCACAAATTTTCCGTCTTTCAGAATTGGAACTACAATTTCCGATTGAACATCGAGACCGCAGGAGATGTAGTTTTCAACTTGTGTAACATCTTGAACTACCATTGTTTGTCCACTTTCGGCAACCTGTCCGCAAATGCCTTTTCCTACTGCAATGTGCGTGTGTTGGGTTGGTTTGCCGACAAACGGTCCGAGTATAAGTTCATTTTTATCAGGATTTAGAATGTAAAAACCTACCCAATCGTAATGATACACTTCCTGTTTGAGGAGTTCGCAAATTCGGAATAGCAAATCTTCAGGATTGGCTTTAACCAATGCAGCTGCTTTTTCGAAAACTTCAGTAAAATTTGTTGTTGTCATTTTATGCTTATTTTATCACCATCTGGTGTTCATGGGTAATTTTCTCACAATATTTACATTTCAAATCGAGTGGATTTTTCGAAATAACATTGAAATAGGTGGTAATTTCTTCGTTATTGGTAATGCACTTCGGATTAAAACATTTTACAATGCCAATTACCTTATCAGGAACTTCAACCACCCGTTTTTCAACAACTTCGTAATCGCGGATGATATTTAACTTGGCATTTCTGGCAATCAGCGAAATTTTGTTGATTTCGTCGTCTTCGAAAAATACATCCGAAACTTTGATAATGGCCTTGCTTCCCATTTTTTCGCTTTCAAAGTTAAATCCGAATGTAATTTGTGATTTCACTTTCTCGAGCCCCAGAATGGATATTACTTTGAATAGATTTTCGGAAGGAATGTGATCGATTACAGTGCCATCGTTGATTGCACTGACTTTCAGTTTTAGTTTCTTTTTTAAACTATCGCTCATGATTGAAATTATTTAAGGTTGAGGATATGTGCAATGATTGCCTGACGGGTAAAAACGCCGTTTCGGGCTTGAGTAAAATAATAGGCTTTCTCGTTTTTATCAACGTCGGTGTGAATTTCGTTGATTCGGGGAAGCGGGTGCAGAATGCGCATGTTAGGCTTGGTGTCTTTTAACATGTTGTTTTTCAGGATATATACATTTTTAACTTTTTCGTATTCAATCGGATCCATAAACCGTTCTTTCTGAACCCGTGTCATATAAATAATGTCGGCATGGTTGATGTTTTCGTTGATTTCGGTATGCTCGAAATACCGGATTCCCTTATCTTTCAGGAACAACTTGTATTCTTCGGGCATGGCCAGTTCTTCGGGCGCTATGAAATTAAAAATCGGATTTTCGAATTCAGACAAAGCCATGAGTAACGAATGAACTGTACGCCCGTATTTCAGGTCGCCAATTATGAAAATATTGATATTGTCGAGTGTTCCCTGGGTTTTCAGGATCGAGTACATATCGAGCAAAGTTTGAGTAGGATGCTGGTTGGCTCCGTCGCCGGCATTAATAACCGGAACATCGGCCACTTCGGCAGCATACCTTGCACTTCCTTCAAGCGGATGGCGCATCACAATCAGATCGACGTAATTGCTCACCATTCGGGTGGTGTCGTGCAGTGTTTCGCCTTTCGAAACACTTGATGATCCGGCATCTGAAAAACCAATAATACGACCTCCCAGTCGGTTAATGGCTGTTTCGAAACTCAAGCGGGTGCGGGTAGAAGGTTCAAAAAACAAAGAAGCAACTACCTTGCCTTCAAGTAGTCTCTGGTTTGGATTTTCCTCAAAATCGGCTGCAAGTTCTAAAATGCGCAGATAATCTTCTTTCGAATAATCGGTGATCGAAATTAAGTCTTTCTTCTTCATCTTATGGTTTGATTTTTAAGTGTGTAAAATTTAAAAAAAACCAACAGAAATAACTTCGCTGTTGGTTTTTATGGGAAATAGTATTTCAGTATATAAACTGAAATGTATTAATTCAGTTGAATGATAAAAACAATTTAGGGAGTTTGGGAATACTTTTCCAAGGTGGTTAATTCCACCGGGCAAGTAGGAAATTTGTTTTATCAGGCGTTTCATCAAAGTCCGAAATTAGTTTGTTTCAGGAAACCATCTTTAATTGGTGTTCAATTTTTATTAAAAGGTTATCAACAACTGCCCGTGTTAACAGACTTCTGTAACCCTAACGTTTTCAATCTTTAGCAAAGCTTCTTCAATTCTATCAGATTCACTTAGCCGTATATTTGTTTTGATTTTGCACTTTAAGTCGAACTGTGGATCGATTTGCGACAATTTTTCGTCTTTGAAAACTTTCATCACATCATTCATCGCACCGTAATCGAATTCGACCAATAGCCATTTTTCGACCAGTTTTTCTACGATTTCAGCCTGATTGATTGCATCCATAGCTGCATTTCGGTAAGCATTTATCAGTCCGCTTACGCCAAGCAAGGTTCCTCCGAAATACCTGACTACTACGATTAGAATGTTGGTCAGATCGAAACTTTGAATTTGTCCGAAAATGGGCTTCCCGGCAGTAGAGGAGGGCTCACCATCGTCGTTGGTCCTGAAATGCAATTTGTCGGCACCCAGCCGCCAGGCATAACAATGATGTCTTGCTGAATGATGTTCTTTCCTGATAGATTGGGTAATTTCCCTTATTTCATCTTCTGAATTGACAGGAAATGCAAAAGAGAGGAACTTGCTTCCTTTGTCTTTGAACAATCCTTCCGAAGGTTTTTCAATTGTCTTAAAAGTATCTTCCATCAGTAGATCATTAAAATCAGGATGGCCAATATTGCCAGTACAATTCCCACCTGATTAGTTTTCGTGAGTTCTTCTTTAAAGATAGCCGAACCTACCACAACCGATAGTAAAACAATGCAAATATTGTTGAGTCCAAAAACGATCGAACTGTCTAATTTGCTGTTATTCAACGCTAATATAAAAAAATAAAGTGAACCAAAATTTGCAGCTCCCAGAATTATTCCTCCGGTTATTTCGGCAAAACTATAGTTTGCTGAAATAGATTTGCGTTTAAGTAGAGTGTAAAATATGCCCAGGATCAATGCAACTAAAAAAACCACTGCTGAAAATAACAGGCTGATATTGTTTGGAATATGATAGGTTTGGGCGTATTTGACAATCGAATCAGTAATTCCGGATCCGAAGAAGATTGCAATAGGGAGAAAAAACAGGAGAAATCCTTTCTTTTTAAGAACCGGACGATAACTACTCAAAAAAACAGCAATGGCAGCAATTACAAGTCCTGAAATTTTAATTGCATTAAATTTTTCTGAAAAATACAGTATTGAAAACAGAACCGGAATAACCATCGACATTTTGCTTGCGATTGATGTAACCGCTACTCCTGATTTTCTGGTAGAATAACCAATCAGGAAAAACATTAAAATGAAAGAAAAACCTATTAAAATTGCAAAGGGGAACCAATGAGCGGAAAGCAAACCGGGAAATGATAGGGGTTGACGATTGAAACTAAACCCAAGAATGGTGGCAACCAGATAATTAACAGTGATGAGTTTTACCAGATTTGTATTGAATCTTTCGGAAATTTTAAAAGTTGTAAAAATTACAGCCGATGAAAGAATACTCAATAAAAGATAAATCATACTTTCAGGTATTTGCGTAAAAATAAAAAAGCAGATCAAAACGACCTGCTTTTGAAATTTTACAATTTCAATTTCTTTTCAATTTCATCGACACAAAACTTGAAATTTTTATCCGTCTCTTTTAGGTTATTTACTGTTTTACAGGCATGTAGTACAGTCGCATGATCTTTGTTCCCAATCTGCGACCCAATGGATGCAAGTGAAGACTTGGTCATGTTTTTCGAAAAATACATTGCCAGTTGTCTGGCCTGAACCACTTCGCGTTTGCGGGTTTTGGCCTGAAGCGAATCAACAGGCATGTTAAAATAGTCGCAAACAACTTTGGTAATGTAGTCGATCGATAACTCTCTTTTTGAATTCTTCACCAGCTTGTTGATCATTTCGCTGGCAAGCTCAATGGTAATTTCCTTTTTATTAAGTGTCGATTGTGCGAGCAACGATACCAATGCACCTTCTAATTCCCTGATATTGTTGGTGATGTGCGAAGCGATATACTCAAGCACTTCAGTCGATATTTCAATTCCGTCTTTATATATTTTACGTTTCAGGATATCCATCCTGGTTTCAAAACTGGGCTGTTGCAAATCAGCAGTTAAACCCCATTTAAATCTTGAAAGCAGCCGTTGTTCCAGTCCTTTGAGTTCAATTGGCGGCTTATCAGAAGTCAGAATCAGCTGTTTGCCGCTTTGATGTAAATGGTTGAATATATGAAAGAATGTTTCCTGTGTTTTCTCCTTTCCCGCAAATTCCTGAACGTCATCCAAAATCAGTACGTCGATCATTTGATAAAAATTCAAAAAATCGTTCCGGTTATTGTTTCGGGTCGCTTCGGTAAACTGCGTCTGAAATTTATTGGCGTTTACATACAATACTACTTTTTCCGGATGGCTTTCTTTTACCTCGATCCCAATTGCATGAGCCAGATGTGTTTTGCCAAGTCCTGAATTGCCATATATCATTAATGGATTGAAAGCAGTACCTCCGGGATTTTGCGAAACAGCATATCCGGCACTGCGGGCCAGTCGGTTACATTCACCTTCAACAAAATTGTCAAAAGTATTATCGAGCCTTAATTGCGGATCGATCTGAATTTTTTGAATTCCGGGAATTATAAATGGATTTCTGATCGATGGCTTTCCTTCGTTTTTAAGAGGAATACTCATCGGCTTGTTTTGAATTTTGCTGTTGTTATTGGTTGGGTATTTAACAGTGTAGGGTTGAGAATTACTCTGATTGTTTCCCATGACCACCACATATTCCAGTTTGGCACCCTGCCCAAGTTCTTTGCGCAAGGTTTTCCTCAATAAATCAATGTATTGTTCCTCCAAATATTCATAAAAAAAAGGACTTGGAACCTGAATAGTAAGAACTTCGTTTTCCAGATTTACCGGAACGATTGGCTCAAACCATGTTTTAAAACTAATGCTTGGAACATTGTCACGAATAATTGAGAGACAATGATCCCAAACCAAACGATGATCATTAATCATTTTGGACTGGATATTAAAAAATTGTTGAAAAGACATTCCCTATAAAATTTCCCTGAAAGCAAATTTTGTGAAAAAAAACATTAAAAAAAAATGGATTTGCTATTGACTTTTACCAAAATAATATAACTACTTTAAGACTCAGGCATTTAAAAAATAAAAATAATTTAATATTTTTGTAATTATCGCAAGACACTGAAATTCAGCAACTTAATCAACCACATGGCTTAAATACCTGCCAGTAAAGGATTACGATATACTTTACAATAATAAAAGATATTGATTTGCAACTATTTTGGTTGAATTTGGATTGCCTTTTCCAATTTTATCTTTCTTCCATTTTTAAAAGCAACCAAATTAGCGTCAGGAAAATTGATTTTTGCCAATCCCAAAAGTTTGGTGATTTGTTCAAAATCGGTCGATTTTCCAGCCATGTAGTTAAATGTTTCGCTAATCTTCAATTCTTCAATCGGTCCCAGGCCCTTAAAAAAAGTTGATTCAGTTGAAAGTCGTGCGGGACTCGATATCAAATGAACTTTGTAAAT
>JAHEYU010000118.1 GCA_023251435.1 Bacteroidota bacterium | reverse complement strand
TTGCGTTGGCCGGAGGATTTGGTACACTCGAAGAAATTCTTGAAGTAATTACCCTCAAACAACTCGGTTATCATCACCAAGCCATTGTTTTTATTAACACCAACGGTTTTTATGACGATCTTTTCCGTCAGTTCGAGAAATCGTTCCACGAGAAATTTGCCAAGGAAAGCTACCGAAAACTGTATTATATAGCCGAAAATGCCAGGGATGCAATGAATTACCTTCAGCAATACCAGCCCGAAGAAACGGTAAACAAATGGTTTGAAGTTCCGAAGAGGTGATTGGAGCAATGACGAAATACCAGAAGATTACCAAACCTGAAAAGTGCAACTGAACACTTTTAATTTGCCTTAATATCGAAATAGAAAGTTGATCCTTTTCCTTGCTCCGAATCAACGCCGATTTGTCCACCCAGAAGTTCAACCAGATTTTTAGAAATTGCCAGCCCCAGTCCCGTTCCGCCAAAACTAATATTGTGGCCATGTTCAGCCTGAATGAACCGTTCGAAAATATTCTGCTGCTGCTTTTCATCAATGCCAATTCCGGTATCAGAAACACTGAAATGAACAGAATTTCCGATCATTTTCACTTCAACTGAAACCGATCCTTCCGAAGTAAATTTAATTGAATTACCGATCAGGTTATCAAGTATTTGGCGAAGCCTTATTTCGTCGCTAATAATTGTTATATCACTATCTATCAGGCTATTTATACTGAAACTAATTTTCTTATCCTTTTTCGAAGCAAGTATTTCGAAGTAATGATGTTCGAGTTCATTAAGAAATTTATTCAGGCTAAAATTTCTTTTCCTTACTGCAAGTTGGTTGGCTTCAATTTTAGAAATGTCAATAATATCATTAATCAGGTTAAGAAGTATTTCTCCGTTTTTACGGATAAGCCTCACAAAAACCACCTTGTCTTCTTCATCCTGACTGTCATCTTCGAGCAATTCCGAAAAACCCAGAATGGCGTTCATCGGCGTTCGGATTTCATGCGACATGTTGGCCAGAAAAGCTGATTTCAACCGATCTGATTCTGTTGCCTTTTTCTGCTCTTCGATGAGTTTGTTTTTAATTTCTTCGCGTAACATGATCATTTCGTTGGCAGCAGTTCCGGCTTTTTTAAACTCATCGAAATAAAACTGGCTGACATTCAGCTTGTCGAAACTATTCGGCGACAAGAAAAAGAACTGAAAAAAGCGATCGAAATCAGCCTTGTACCTTTTATTAAAATGGTAGATAATTACAGCTTCAAAAAAAAGTAATACAATAAGGATCAACACAATGAGAAGGATACTTATTTTCTGATCGCTTCGAAGGGCATCTTGCTGGTCTTTTATACTTTTTTCAATTTCATCGATATAAAATCCAGCTCCAACAATCCAGCCGTAAACCTTGTAAAGTTGAACATATGAAGATTTGTCTGAAAGCTCAGTCTCTCCAATCTTATTCCACCGGTAGTTGAAAAACTCTCCTTCAGGATACTTATTTACAATTTCAAGCTCCTTTAAAAACACACTATTTTGCGCAGCATTGGAGTTTAAAAGCAAATTCAGATCACCTTTATATACTTTCCCATCCATCACAATCGGGGTGCCGTCAATCGCATTCATAAAAACGTAACCACCGTGTCTGAACCTTACCGAACTTATCTTTTGTGCAACTTCCTCCCTGAATCTTGGGAAGAAATCGTTTACATACTGCTTTGACCCGAAATACCAGTTAAAACGCCCAAATTTCTTGACAAAAGTTACCTTTTTATTGGGCATCATCTCTGATTGATTGTCGGAATTTGTATTGTATTCCAGAAATCCCTCTTCGCTCTTTTTTAACAGGTTAATTTCTTCCTGAACAACCTGCAAACCGTTTTCATCTTTAAACCACCGCATATCCTTACCTGTAAAATCGGGCTTTCTGGGATAAGCTACTCCGAATCCATCTTCGCTTGCGATAAAAACCTCTTCAAACTCCATGTTAAACTTCAGCGACATGATGGTGGCAACAATAAGCGATTTGATTTCCTCCTCAGACTTTTTGCCCTTGTATTGCTGATAGATTGATTCTGCCAGATGGATTGCCTGATTTACATTTGATTTTATTTTAGCGTTTATCCTTTGTTTAAATGCAATATCCTGCAAACGGATGTATTCCAGTTCATTTTTTACAATTTCCTGAATATATATTTTGTGTTCATCAATGAGTTCCTTACTTTTTTGTTCTATACTCTCTTTATAAAACAATGTTTGCTGAATAATCAAAACTCCGGCAATCAGGAAAGTAGTTGCAACAGTAATAATAATGAGCGAGCGACTTAAGTAAGTCGATATATTTGATGGGATTGCAAATCGCTTCAGAAATTTTAGAGGCATTGAGCGTGGTGTTTATCAGATTTTGAGGGCATTTCTTTTTCGGCAATCGGCAAATATAATAGAATAAATTTATTTTTCTTTGTGTCCGATGAACGACAATAGCTTGTATATTGGTTTAAAAGAGGGCAATCCGTTGGCTTACGAAGAATTGTTTAAGCAAACTTTTCCGCGCATGCAAGGCTATTGCATGCTTTTTATTCGCGACCAGGCACAGGCCAGCGATCTCGTTCAGGAATGTTTTATCAGGTTGTGGGAAAAGCGCTCTACAATAAAAATTACCCATTCTGTAGAAAATCTGTTGTTTGTAATGCTCCGCAATCGTTGCCTGAATTTCCTTCGCGATCAAAAACTTCACACCATCGGAAAAAACATTCAGGCTATTGGTGAATACGAGATTCAGCACCTTTATCAACTCGATTTTTTAGGTGAGGAAGAAATGTCGCTGGAAGAACAACTGATTGCAGCAATCAGACAATCGGTTGAAAAATTGCCCGAAAAAAGGAAAATTGTATTCACCAAAGCCAAAATTGAAGGAAAGAAAAACAAGGATATTGCCGACGAACTGGGCATCTCGGTAAAAGCAGTAGAGAAACATCTTCATCAGGCCAAAGAGCAAATCCGAAATGAAATGCAACTTAAATTTCCGCTTTTAGCAGTTATGATTGTGATAATGCTGAAATAGATTTCTCCGGAGGTAGGGTTTTTAAAATTTCTGTGTACTACAGATGAAACACCTCTATGAATGAAATCAACAATTAAGAAATACTTATCGGGTAGAAGTTCTGAAACAGAACAAAATGAACTACTGAAGTGGATGCGCACAGACGATCATCTTACAACTTTTCAATCAACCAAAAAAGAGTGGAAAAATGAAATAGCTGGTCAGCCTGTTTCTGCTGATTTGCAGGAGCCCTGGAAAAAGATTCAGGATCGCCTGTTTGGCCAGATGCAAACGGAATTACAGAGAACCAGACGTACCCTTAATTTCTTTAAATATGCCGCCATTTTAGCCGTATTGATTTCAGTTCCGGCGTTGACATACTTTTTGATGCAGAATGAAAATCCTCCTGCATTGCTTATTTACACCACCGTTGCAGCCGAATACGGACAGATTTCTAAAGTCGTTTTGCCCGACAGTACTGTGGTCTGGATCAATTCAGGATCGGAAGTAAGATACAACAATCAATTTTCGGAAAACAACCGCGACATAGAACTGATTGGCGAAGCATTCTTCAAAGTGTCGGAGAATACAGAATTGCCTTTAATTGTACACAGCCAGGAGCTTCGGGTAAAAGTGCTGGGTACCGAGTTTGGCGTTATTGCCTATCCGGAAGAAAGCACGGTTCAGGTAATACTTGAAAAGGGTAAAGTTGAATTAACATCGAATACCCATTCCAGTTTCCGACATGAAATGAAACCGGGCGAATTGGCCAATTTCAACAAAGAAAAGAAAGAACTTACCCTTTCGAATGTCAATACCGAATTATTTACATCGTGGAAAGATGGGATGATAAACATTTACAACCTGCCATTGAACGAGTTGGTTCTTAAACTTGAAAAACGGTACAACCAAAAATTCGAAGTTGACAACGCCATCAAAAACCTTCCATATACTTTCACAATTAAAAACGAGAATTTAAATAACATACTCAGCTTAATGGAAAAAATTACGCCTGTAGATGTTGTGCAGAGCGGGAATGTGATCAAATTAAAATACAACAGTAAAAAAGTACCTAAAATGAACTAAAAAAAAACCGGAAGGCGCGGCCACGCTTCCCGGTTAAATGCCCATCAATAAATGATGAAACTATTTATTAACAAAATCATTCAAAACTATGAAAAAAAAATCGAGAATCCGAGGTTTAATGCCTCCGATCCGGAACAAAAAATTCTTTAGAATTATGAAACTAACGTTCCTGTTTTTGTTTGCAGGTTTGATGCAGGTATCTGCCAGCCTCTACAGTCAGTCAACCAAACTTAGTTTGGACTTTCAGAACGCCCGTGTGGTAGATGTTCTGGAAGCAATCGAAAATCAGAGCGAATTCCGCTTTGCCTACAGCGCCGAATACATCGACATGAACCGTAAGGTAAGTATCGAGGTGAAAGGCAAGAGTATTGAACAAACATTGCCCCTTCTTTTTGAAGGAGCCGGAGTGAAGTTCTCCATCAACGACCGACATATTTTGCTCTCACGGGCCGATATGGAACAGAACACAACACAACAATCAGGCAAAAAGGTTTCCGGTAAAGTAACAGATTCTTCAGGAGGTTCGTTGCCCGGGGTTTCTATTGTAGTGAAAGGAACAACCAATGGAACCATTTCGGATAGCAATGGAAGCTATTCACTTTCAAATGTTTCTGATAACGCAACTTTGCAATTCTCTTTTGTGGGAATGCAGATTCAGGAAATTGTTGTTGGAAATAAAACAACAATTGATGTTACTCTTAATGAAGAAACCATTGGAATTGAAGAAGTGGTGGCGATTGGTTATGGTACTCAACGGAGAGAAGCTGTGACAGGTTCTGTTGCATCAATAACCGGAGAATCCTTACGCGACATCCCATCGTCAAATTTCTCGCAAGCACTGCAAGGACGATTACCAGGTGTGGAGTTCTCGCAAACTTCAACCCGTCCGGGTTCGACCATGCAAATCCGTATTCGCGGTACGCGTTCGCTGACTGCCAGCAATGATCCGCTTGTGGTGCTCGACGGAATCCCCTTTAGCGGGTCTATCAGCGAGATTAACAACAATGACATCAAGAGTATGGATATCCTGAAAGATGCTTCGGCAACTGCCATTTACGGCTCACGTGGTGCCAACGGTGTCATTATTATTACTACCAACAAGGGGCAAAAAGGACAAAAGGCAAAAATAACCTACAATGGACGGCAAAGTGAAAACCAGATTTTTGCCAAATATCCTATGATGAACGGGCCTGAATTTGTTGCTCTGCGCGCAGCTAGAGGTCAATTCTCAAACGCTTTGGATGAATCCGACAATGTAAATACTGACTGGCAGGATCTATTTTTCAGAAACGGATATCAGGCCAGCCACGACATTAGTCTTTCCGGTGGAACTGCTACCGGCAGCTACAGCTTCAGCGTTGGCTACCTTCAGGATCAAGGCGTAATTCCAACAAACAAATTCACCCGCTATACTTTGCGCAGTTCTGTTGATCAGGAAGTAGGTAAATTATTCCGCTTCGGTTTCAACTCAAACAATAACTATAACTTCACCCAAGGTAACCAGGTAGGATTGTACGGTATTTTAAGCATGTCGCCAATTGCCAACCCGTATAACGAAGACGGTACGTTAAAAAGAACTATAAAAATGCCGTTGGATGAGCAGTTTACCACTACCAGAGATGTTGTTGAAAGATTAGATAATGAATGGTTAAGCCATAACAGAGGATTTGCAACATACAACTCATTGTATGGTGAAGCAAAAATCCCGGGGATTGAAGGATTGAAGTTTCGTGCCACAGTTGGTCTGGATTTTATGCAGTCGAACAACGGAAGTTATACCGCAGAGGGCATAAACAGTAGCAATCCAGCTACAGAATCAACTGCTTCTATCACTAATTCGCACAGGTATCACTGGAACATTCAAAACCTCCTTTCCTACGATCGGATTTTTGCAGATAAACATCGGGTGAATGCAGTTGCGCTATACGAAGCCGACCAAAGCACTTTCTTTAACTCGGGCACAAATGCAAAAGGTATTCCTTCAAAAGATTTACAATATTACAGTCTGAGTCAGTCTCTTGGTGAAGTTACTGCCACCAACCTCAGTGACGGAGGCTATGTCCAAACCGGCTTAATTTCGTATATGGGTCGCGTGATGTACGAATTCAGCGACAAATATATGCTTACTGCAACTATCCGTACTGACGCCTCCTCCAGACTGGCAGAAGGATTTAAATGGCATACCTATCCTGCTATATCAGCGGGATGGAATATAAAGAATGAATCTTTTATGCAGAATGTCAATTTGATTGACAGATTGAAAATTCGCGCTGGTTACGGACAAACTTCCAATCAGGCTGTTGGCGCTTATAAAACCCTTGGCCTTTTAAGTTCCAGAAATTACAATTTTGGAGATGCTACTTACGCTACCGGGTATTATGTTACCGAACTGCCCAACCCAGCATTAGGATGGGAATACTCTAAAACATTTAACTATGGTTTGGACTTCGGGTTGCTGAAAAACCGACTTTCAGGTACTATTGAATATTATATTACAAATACCAAAGATCTCCTGTTGGGTCTAGGTTTACCCCGAACATCAGGAGTAAGCAGCTACACAGCAAATATAGGAGAAACTCAAAACAAGGGGTTGGAGTTTTCACTCAACGGTACCATTCTTGACAATGTTAACGGATGGACATGGGACGCCGGAATTAACCTGTATACAAACAAAAACGAGCTGGTTGCCCTTGCATCCGGACAGACAAGAGACGAAGGTAACGCCTGGTTCGTTGGATATAGCATCAATTCAATTTACGATTACGAGGCTATTGGACTCTGGCAAGAGGGAGATGCCAACCTGTTAAAATACGAACCGGGTGGTAATGTAGGTATGATCAAGGTAAAATACACCGGTGAATTGAACGACGATGGCACACCAAAAAGACAAATCGGACCCGATGACAGACAAATTCTGGAAGTTGATCCTGATTTTATGGGAGGGTTCAACACCCGTGTGGCATATAAAGGATTTGATCTAAGCCTTATCGGGAGCTTCCAAAGCGGCGGTATCCTCGTCAGCACACTTAACGGCCCAAGCAGCTACCTCAATTTGATGACCGGACGTAGGGGCCAAATTAAGGTTGACTACTGGACACCTGAGAACACAGGAGCCAAATATCCAGCCCCAAAAGGTGTATTAAGCGGCGACAATCCTAAGTATCTAAGCACAATGGGATACTTCGATGGTTCATACCTGAAGGTGCGCAACATCTCACTGGGGTATAATTTTAACCAATCATTGCTTAAAAACTCGGGAGTTAATATGCGCATGTACGTCAATGTACAGAACCCGTTTGTGATGTTCTCAGACTTCAACAAGGAAATGGGATTGGATCCTGAAACCAACTCGCGTGGTGACCAGAATGTTGCAACAGGCGGATACAATAATCGCATATTGACTGTAGGTTTCAACTCGCCTTCAACCAGGAACTACGTAATTGGAGTTAATTTGACATTTTAAAAAAGGAATACTATGAAACACATGAATATAAAAAATATAATAGGAACAGCCTTGTTAACAGTGTTCCTGATAGGATGTTCTGATATCTTAGAGGAACAACCACGCAGTATTTTAGAACCCGGTTTTTTCAAATCCGAACAAGGTGTGAATGGCGGTCTGACATCGCTGTATGCACACCTGCGCTTCATATACGGGAATGCCTATTACTATAACTCGGGAGTAACCGGTACCGACGAAGCGACATACGCCCAGAGTGCGGATGGAAACTTTAAGGTGATGGATGTTAGCGGACAGGGAAATATAACTTCAACTGACAATGGGGGTACCGGCACGTTATGGGACAATGCATTTCCTGCTATCAATACGGCTAGTGGAATTATTGAAAATGCTACTGATGTTGGCCTTAAAGCATCCCTGATTGCAGAAGCCCAGTTTTTCCGTGCATTCGATTATTTTATGCTGGTACAAACTTATGGTGGAGTACCATTGGATATGGGTGCCGGTGAATTGAAGTTCAACACTTCTCCGGTTAGAACATCTGTGCGCAACACCGTGCCTGAGGTTTACACCAAAGCCATTTTCCCCGATCTGCTGAAAGCGGTTGCCGATTTACCGGAAACAAGCCGGTTAACAGGTACTGTAACGAAAAATGTGGCACGCCTGTTTTTGGCCAAAGCCTATCTGACCTATGCATGGTGGCTGCAAAATCCAAATAACATTCCTACTTATCCGGCGGCTGACCGCACTGACCCTGATGGAAAAAATGCCCAGTGGTATTTCCAGCAAGCTTATGATGTTGCTGTAACTGCCATTGAAAATCCGGGTTCTTACGGTTTAATGCCAACTTTTTATGAATTGCATGCAGGAGGAAATGAACGTAACAAAGAAATGATGTTATACGCCGATCATACGCAAACAAGTGAAAAATATAATGGCGCAAGCCTGACATTTGGTAGTGGCGGCGGTGCTGATAATTTTGCTTCTTGGATGATGACATGGAACTATACCGAAATCAGAAGTTACAAAACTGCAGACCTTTCTGGTTCAGCAGTAAGTACTGTCCTGCGTGATGCAATCCAGGATCTGGGCCGTCCATGGACACGTATGTGCCCGCCCGCCAATATATTTGAAACCACTTTTGCCAATAAAACAGATGATTCCCGGTTCGATGCATCATTTACAACTGTTTATCGTGGCAACTGGCCTAAAAATAAAGACCTTACCGAATTTTATTATGGCGCAAATGGTTTGAAAGTTTACCCTGGAAGTGCTCTCCTGTCTTTCGTACCCGATGAACAAGGAATACCGATTACTTACACTAGTGGTGCAGGTAAAAGTAACGTTGGTGCAGGTACTTCACCCGGAAGAGCTGATTTTGTAATAGCACTAAGTGGCACAAGCCGTGTGGTATATCCTGGAACATGGAAGATGAGCACTTACCGAACCGATAATGCAACTGGATTAGGACAACCCAATGCTGCAATTACCCGTCCATTTAATATCGCTAAATTCTCTGAATTCTACTTTATAGCAGCAGAAGCTGCGGTGAAGGGCGCAACCGTTAAAACGGGTAAAAGCGCAAGAGAATTAATCAATGTTATAAGGGCACGCGCAGGCAAGTGGAAATTCGACCGATTTAACAATGTTGCGAAAAGTGTTGACAATAGCGCTGCGATGATCGCTGCCACACCTGCAACTATTGATATAAACTACATTTTGGCTGAAAGCTCGCGTGAATATTATGGCGAAGGTTTCCGCTGGTTCGATTTGGTACGTACCCAAAAATGGGCCGAAATCGCTGGTACATATAAAATAGCTTCAAGCACCAAAGGAGATCATACGGCAGTAACTGTGACTCGCAACATTCAACCATACCTCTATCTGCGCCCCATCCCACAAAGCCAGCTCGATGGAATGCAAATGTCTGTTGAAGAGAAAAAGGCTTATCAAAATCCGGGTTATTAATAATCAGTACATTATTAGTCTGAAAAATATCTTGTTATAAAAGAGGCTGTCTCAAAAGAGTTCAGCCTCTTTTTTCTAATGTTTGATATCTTTTCTATAATCTGCTTCGCTTTCAACGGCCATTATTTGCTAAATTGTTCCCTTTCTATTTCCGGCTAAAACCAAATTAAAACCTGAGTGCAATGAGACTTCATACTCAAAAATTTCTTTTGCTTTGTTTTCTATCGTTTGTTTTCACATTCGTCAGTCTGGCACAAAAACAACAAGCAAAACCCGGTTTAATTACATTCTCAAAAGAAAAGCAAGCCATATCGATCGTGACTGGTGGAAATGCTGTTCCAATTGTAATTGATGCCGGTGAATTCCCCGGAGTTATCCGCGTTGCCCAGCTTTTTCTGGAAGATATTTTTCAGGTTACTTCTGTAAAACCTAAATTGGTTGTCGGCAAATTACCAAAATCAGAAACTATTATCATTGCCGGAACCATCGGCAAAAGCAAGCTTATCGACCAACTGGTTGCCTCCGGAAAGCTCAATATTTCAGATTTAGAAGGAAAGTGGGAAACTTCACTCATTCAGGTAATAAAAAAACCTTTCCCCGGAATCAAACAAGCGCTGGTTATTGCAGGAAGCGACAAGCGGGGAACCATCTTCGGAATGTTCGATTTGTCGCGCCAGATGGGCGTCTCGCCCTGGCATTTCTGGACAGATGTTCCTGCGAAGAAACATTCAGAATTGTATGTCCGGGAAGGTCGTCACATTTCAGGAGAACCAAAAGTGAAATATCGCGGCATTTTCCTGAACGACGAAGAACCCGCGCTGGGTCGTTGGGCGGTTAAAAATTACGGTGGATTCAACCATCAGTTCTACGAAAAAGTATTTGAGTTGATTCTTCGGCTAAAAGGAAATTACCTGTGGCCAGCCATGTGGTGGGCCAGTTTCAATACCGACGATCCAATCAATCCTGAATTGGCCGAGGAAATGGGCATTGTGATGAGTACCACCCACCACGAACCCATGATGCGCGCCCATGCCGAATGGAAGAAAAAACACGGAGCCGCCTGGAACTACGAAACCAACAAAGATTCTCTTCAGAAATTCTGGAAAGATGGAATTGAGCGGATGAAAAACTATGAAAGCATCGTGTCGATGGGAATGCGCGGCGATGGCGACATGGCCATGACTGCCGAAACGAACATCGCTTTGCTCGAAAGAATTGTGGCCGATCAGCGTGCGATTATCGAAAAAGTAACAGGTAAACCAGCTTCGGAAACCCCGCAATTGTGGGCGCTTTACAAAGAAGTTCAGGATTATTACGACAATGGAATGCGTATTCCCGACGATGTAACTTTGCTGCTTTGTGACGATAACTGGGGAAATATCCGCAAGTTGCCCAAACCCGATGAACCCAAGCGGGCTGGCGGATACGGCATTTATTACCACTTCGATTATGTTGGCGGACCGCGCAATTACAAGTGGCTGAATACAAGTCCGCTACCTGCTGTATGGGAGCAAATGCGTATGGCTTACGAACATGGCGTCGATCGAATTTGGCTGGTGAACGTAGGCGACCTGAAACCAATGGAATTACCCATCTCATTTTTCCTCGATTATGCATGGAATCCTGATGAGTGGCCAAAAGAACGACTTCCGGAATACACAAAAAACTGGGCTGCGGAGCAATTTGGCAGCGAACATGCCCCGGAAATTGCCCGAATGCTCGATTTGTA
The DNA here is from genome assembly GCA_023251435.1 of Bacteroidota bacterium. Classification (GTDB taxonomy): domain Bacteria; phylum Bacteroidota; class Bacteroidia; order Bacteroidales; family Prolixibacteraceae; genus Aquipluma. Next base: position 2 of record JAHEYU010000118.1, on the reverse strand, counting down.
CA
>JAHEYU010000058.1 GCA_023251435.1 Bacteroidota bacterium | reverse complement strand
TTGCAATCGCTTCCGCAATGTTGGCAGTTTAGGTTACAACGGAGAGTGCATTCCCAGAACAGATAAGAAAGAGAATGAATCTTACTTTCATTCTCTTTAAATTTTCGAAACAAATCGAGCGCAATTTTCTTACGAAAAGGAATCTTTGAAACGGTCATTTTTTATTCTTCAGTTTAACATTCAAATCCTTTTCAGTATGGCCACTATACCAGCTTTTATCACCACCGGTAAATTTCGGATTTTGAAAAACAATGGTGGTATCAAGTGACTCGAATTCGCCATTCAATGCCCCATCAACATCAGTAAATTTTATTTTATATGTTTGATCCATCGGGAATGCACCTTTATTGGTTACAGTATATGTTCCCGTAGTTTCTGCTGAAACAGAATGGTCTAAATCCACAGGCATTTTCCCTTTTTCAGTGTCTATTTCCTGACTCATTTCTATTTTGATACCCGCAATTGGTCTCCTTTCGCCAACCGACTCAATTTTTCCCTTGACAATAAAATCTGCTGAAGGGGTTCCATACATTGCCTTACCGCCCAGAATATCACAGGATGATGCAAATCCGAGCAATGAAAGCAAAAGCGTGATGATTGAATTGTATGATTTCAGGAATTTAAAACGGATGACTTTCATAGGATAAGGTTTTTATCTATAAAGATGTGAGCTGAATCAGATTAGTTGCGTTGAATACGATATTAAACCACTGGCAGGAATTTAAACCTGCCAGTGGCATATTAGCATTAAATTAATAATTGTTAAAATCCCATTTTCCGCGGTAAGCTCTGGTACGCATCAGGTTGGCAAAATCATCATTAATGAATTCTTCCTTTTCAGGATTCCACTGTAATGGTCGTTGCAATTCGTAGGCAATATTTACAAGATTACAAACAGATGCGGTGCGATGGCCTGTTTCCACATCTGAAATCGGGCGGGTGCGTTTCTTCATGGCATCCACCCAATCCTGATAATGATTGTTGCTTACATAAACCCTTTTATCACTCGGTTTCAATTCGGCTTTTGCCAAATCTGTATTGGGGAAAGTGCGAAGAAATTCGCGGCTAACTTCAATACGGCCCTCAGTTCCAATAAACTGTACAGCGTTACCTTCACCCCAGTTTTTATGAGTAACCACTACTCCATTTTCGTATTTCATCGACAAGCCTGTTTTCGCAGGCACCGATGGCGGTAGAAATTGAACCGGCCCAGAATGATCCATATCCAAACCCCATTGAGCAATATCAAACATATGTGCTCCCCAGTCGGTAATAAGTCCGCCACCAAAATCGCGGTAACCGCGCCACCATGCCCATTTTTCGTCTCCAAAAACCGGGGCCAGATCAGGATGCCACCCACGATACATCGAAGGGCCAACCCATTCATTCCAATCGAGTTCTGCAGGGGCCTCCATCACAGGCAAACTGCACTGTTTAACGGGTTCGCCCACATTCACATTAATTTCGGTAATCTGACCAATATAACCATTCCGAACCAATTCTACTGCGTGGCGGAAATCGCGCCAGGAACGCTGCATGTTTCCGGTTTGAAAAACACGGTCGTATTTACGTGTAGCATTCACCATAGCGCGACCTTCGGCAATGGTTAGCGCCATTGGTTTTTCGCAATAAATATCTTTCCCTGCTTTGGCTGCATCAACGGCAATCTGTGCATGCCAGTGGTCGGGAGTAGCTATAACCACAGCATCAATGTCTTTCCGTTCCAACAATTCACGGTAATATTTATAGGCATCTACACTCTCTGTCAAATTTTTAGCCTTGTTATTACCTTCAGCAGTATTCTTAAATTTTTCAAGTTTTTTCTGATCTACATCGCAAGCAGCAACAGCAACGGTTTCTTTGCATTTCCCGATTCCGTTCAGCAAGGTATAAACTTGTTTTCCAACACCGATGTATCCGACATTAATATGGTCGTTGGCGGCGACAAATCCATTTCCGCCTAAAACATGACGAGGAATAATTGTTATAGCTGCAGCAGCAACAGCCGAATTTCCAATAAATTTCCGCCGGTTCATTTTTGAATTCATAAAATCAGATTTAATTAGTTTATAAATGGAGTTAAGTAAAGCGTACCAAATATAATCGAATTAAAATTGAAACGAAATCAGGAAAAGATACTTATTTTGCAGAACAACTACTCAAAAAATCAATCATGAGCAAAACATACAACTGGGCTATTCTGGGATGCGGAAGAATTGCCCGAAAATTTGTTGGCGACCTTAAACTACTTCCCAATGCACGACTTTATGCAGCTGCTTCTAGATCGCTGGAAAATGCACAAACTTTTGCTACTGAATTAGGATTCGACAAGGCTTATGGCAGCTACGAAGAAATGGTAAATGATCCGAATGTAGATGTGGTTTACATTGCCTCTCCCCACTCCCACCATTGCGAACACACTCTTCTATGCCTGAACCACAAAAAAGCAGTTTTGTGCGAAAAAGCATTTGCAATTAATTCCAAAGAGGTCAGTTTAATGATTGAAACTGCCCGCATTAACAATACTTTCCTGATGGAAGCTTTCTGGACCAGGTTTCAGCCCAGTTTCCTGAAGGCAATGGAAATAATCCGATCAGGAGAATTAGGAGTCCTGAAAATGGTTCGCTCCGATTTCGCATTTAATGCAGAATACAATCCGGAGAAAAGACTTTATAATGTGGAACTTGGAGGCGGTTCGCTGCTCGACATCGGGATTTATCCGATTTTCATGTCGCTTACGGCATTGGGGAAACCGTCTGAAATCAAGACAATGGCCTCATTCTGCCCAACCGGAGCCGAAGAAACCATACAGATGGCATTTAGTTATCCCGGAGGTGAGATGGCCTCGCTGGTTTCCAGTTTCGCCTCACATTCGCCCACACAAACCGAATACTGGTTCGAAAACGGCTATCTGAGGCTCAACCGTCGTTTCAATACACCAACTTCTATTACGTACTGGAAAAACTGGGAAGATGAAAAGACTATTAACTTTGACAAAGGTGAGGGATTTGGTTACGAATACGAGGCTGCACATGTGATGGAATGTCTGGATGCCGGAAAAACAGAAAGTGATTTGATGCCACTGTCGTTTTCGGCAGATATGATGGGAATTATGGATTGGGTGAGAAAAGATGCCGGAATTGTATTTCCGGGGCACGATTAAAGATCTACGGCTATGACTACAAATTTAATTCGGCAAAACGACATTGTCGTCAAATGTTGGGAACAGCTTTGTGAGGAAGTTTACCACGATTCGTGGAAACCCCAGATGGGAAGATACCGCTCCGATTATGCTTTCAGGGGCTTATCTGACATGAATTACGAACTGAAAAACAGTTTTCTCCGGAATTGCGGTGAAAAGCCGGAGTTAGAATACCATTTACTTCGCAATTTTCGCAAATATTCGATCACCCGCGATCTGCAGCTAACAAGTACTTTCTGGCGTGCGCTGGTACTTGCCCAACATCACGGGTTGCCCACCAGATTGATAGACTGGACTTATTCGCCTTTTATCGCGATGCATTTTGCCACCGCCAACACCGAAAAATATGATACCGACGGCGTAATTTGGAAAGTTGACTTCGTTAAAGTAAACCAACTCGTGCCCACACCATTAAGCAACGGACTTGAAGAAGAAAAATGCAATGCATTTACAGTCGAGATGCTCGAAAATATTGTTTCACTGGGCGATTTCGACCGGTTGTTTACTGAAAATCAGGTGCTATTTTTCGAACCACCATCGCTTGACGAACGCATTGTCAACCAATTTGCTTTATTTTCGGTGATGAACAATCCGACGGCAATTCTGGATGAATGGTTGATTCAACATCCGGAGTTGTATCGTAGAATCATTATTCCGAAAGAATTAAAACTGGAAATTAGAGATAAACTTGATCAGGCAAACATTACAGAGAGGGTACTTTTTCCGGGACTCGACGGACTGGCCAAATGGCTGAAACGTCATTACAAACCAGTTGACTAAAATTTTGAAATCCGGACAAAACCACCGGATGGAACCAATAAATCGATGTTATTTTTATTCTTGGTTTTCAAAATACCTTTTTCTACTGAAACTCCCTTACAATTAAACATTTCGAAGTTATACTCTACACCGGCTTTACCTGATAGCAAACGTATTGATTCAGAGCTTTTCGAATTGATTATATCAATAGGCGAATTCAAAGTAAGCGGTAGATTCAAGGTATAATCCTCGTAAACCATGTAGATGATTTTCATTTCATCTTCAACTTTAACGACCGGATAAAATTGTGAAACCTGCATGGGTTGAAATGAACCTTCAAAAATCACTTTATAGTTCTCTTTCCAGTATTTCAGCCAAAAACGAATGGTTTGTTTCGATTCTTCAGGCAAAGTGGAAATATAAAACGACAAATAAGGATTACCGAACAATACCGATTGTATTTTGCGGGCTACATCTTCCGGTTTTTCTCTCGGATTAAACGCAACGACTTCCATAAAAGGAGTATATTTTCCGTAGAGTAAGCGATTATTTACCATCTTTTCGCGAACCACCTTCGAGTTTTCGACCCCCACAAAACCAGTCAAAAAATTCTGGTAACTAATCAGGTTTGGTCCAACAATCGGAAATTTCTGGCCTAAAAAGATATCCGGATTAATAGCCCTAAGTCTTGCTTCCATTTCGGAATAAAGCGTATCAACAGCCAAAGCAATCGAAACGAAATCCCGTCCTTTATCTTCTTCGATAAGTGCTCCTTCTTTGGGATAAAATCCTTTCAGAAAATCAAACCAATATCCGTCGAATTTCCATTCCGCAAGGAAATTGGCATAAGTACTGATCAGGTGTTTCCTCACTTCAGGATAGCGTGGATCGAGCACATACATTTGCCGTGGAGCACGGTAACGAATATATTTTCCTGCATATTTTTTCAGGATAACCGGATTGCCACCAATAAAAGGCATTGAATACCATAAATACAAAGGCAAACCCATTTCGATACACTTTTGCTTAAAAGTATTCATCGTTTTGTAACTTTCTTCTTCATACGAATATGAAGTATCGATTTTCATATTGACCAGAGTCTGCCAGCCATCATCAACCAAAACCGATTTAAAATTGAACGTTTTTAGCGAATCGAGTTCCTTTGTAATATTTTCGAGTGGGATATTGCGGTGCATCGGATACCAGGTTGAAAAAACCGGAACATTGGTGGTATCAACACTCGCTTTGCCTTTGCTGAATTCCTCTGCTAAAAACCATGAAGAAGCATCAAAAATGGCTTTTGAAAAATGTATATTCCTGAAATCTACAAGTACTTCGGCCTGATAATCCTGAAGGCTTGAAAGTGGCGGATTGTCTTCGAAGAACCCGAGATTAAAAACAATCGAATCATTTTCTTCCCTGATATTTGTGCTAACAAATTTTGCCTGATAAGCGTCCTTACAAGTGAGAGTAATCTGGTTGTGGTCGTTAATAGTTAATCCTGAAATAATTGAAAAGCTTGCGGCAGCCCTGTCGTATGATGGCATCGAAAAGAAAGACTTATTCGACCATGTTTTTGAATTCCAGATTTGATTGATCTTATCCTTTGGAAATTTTACCGACAAATTAAAAGTGGGGGGGGCAGCAGCGTAGGTCGAATGCAGATAAATATTCAGTATATATTTTTGAAGCCCTAAATCTTTAATTTCAAAAGTTGCTTCAAAAGGAGTCAGACTTCCTTCAATTTTTATTTTGCTCTTATTAAAAACATAGTAATTATCGGGTTCTAAACCGCGTGCAAAATTCTGCCCTAAAAAAAGCAGTATCAATAGCATCAAACCGAATAACTTCAATCCCCTACACAAATTAAACTTCATGTGTTAATTGTTTGTTTTAATTGTCACATGGAATTCGCATGAAACTTATTGCCATTAAAATTGGTGATTCCATTATCATGCTTATTTCATACAGAAAAACATCTTTAGATGGGTAAAGATAATAAACCAAGCTTTCAATGAAACACATATTTGTATTATTTTGGATAATATAAAACAAAAAACCCCGCTTTGCAGCGAGGTTTCGTATGTTTATATCACCTATATAACCGGAAATTGTTATTTCACCTTATCAACAATTGCCTGAAAAGCTACCGGGTGATTCATTGCTAAATCAGCCAAAACTTTACGATTAATCTCGATGTTTGCTTTTTTGAGCAAACCGATGAATTTAGAATAAGAGAGTCCATCGGCACGAACAGCAGCGTTGATACGCTGAATCCATAAAGCGCGAAAATTTCTCTTATTTACTTTTCTGTCTCTGTAGGCATATTGCAAACCCTTTTCCCAGGTATTTTTTGCAACTGTCCATACATTTTTGCGGGCACCGAAGTTACCTTTGGTAAGCTTCAGGATTTTTTTTCTGTGAGCCCGTGATGCTACTGCATTTACTGATCTTGGCATAATAACTGATTTTAGAATGGTTAGCGTCCCAAATTACCGGGATCTTGAAGCTAATTCATTCGATTGATAACTTAATTACTCTTACTCTGAAAAAGAAAACAATACTATATGGTCAACATAGCTTTAACATTCGACAAGTCAGATTTTGCAACTGTTGTCCAGTAAGTCAGATTACGTTTCTGCTTAGTTGACTTTTTGGTCAAAATGTGACTTTTGAACGCATGTTTTCTTTTAATTTTTCCGGTGCCGGTTAATCTAAACCTTTTTTTTGCTCCGGAGATGGTTTTCATCTTTGGCATCTTCCTAATAATTAATTTATGTAAGAAATTTATTTCTTCTTTTTAGGTGAAATAAACATGGTCATTCTTTTTCCTTCGAGCTGGGGAAGTTGTTCAACTTTGCCAACTTCTTCCAATTCCTGTGCAAATCTTAGCAATAAAATTTCGCCTTGTTCTTTAAATAAGATTGATCTGCCTTTAAAAAACACATACGCTTTTACTTTTGCGCCCTCCTGCAAAAATTTTTCTGCATGACGTAGTTTAAACTGAAAATCGTGATCATCCGTATTTGGACCGAACCTGATTTCTTTCACTACAACCTGAACCGTTTTGGCTTTAATTTCCTTCTGTTTCTTTTTCTGCTGATATAGAAACTTCTGGTAATCAGTAATTTTACAAACGGGTGGGTCAGCGTTTGGCGAGATTTCTACAAGGTCAAGTTCAAGAGCATCGGCCATTTTCAGAGCTTCCGAAAGTGTAAAAACACCCGGATTCTCAATATTGTCGCCAACTACCCTAACCTGCTGGGTACGAATTTTCTCATTTATCCGGTGCTGAGGAGCAAGTTCTGCTCTTCCACCATTGTATGGTCTTTTTACAGCTATGGCCAAATCCTCCTATTTTTAGTTTATAATTTTTTAATTGTATAACGATGATAATTGATCTTTTACTTCAGCTTTTATAAAATCGGCAAACTCCTGAAGAGTCATCGATCCTTTATCGCCATCGCCTTGTTTTCTTACCGAAACCATTTGACTTTCAGCTTCTTGCTCGCCAACTATCAATAAATAAGGGATACGTTTCAACTCGTTATCCCTGATTTTACGACCAATTTTCTCATTACGGTCGTCAATGATCGTGCGAATATCGCAATTATTTAGAAATTCCGAAACACTTTTCGAATATTCATTGTACTTTTCACTGATTGGTAACACCACTACCTGATCGGGAGTTAGCCAAAGAGGGAATTTTCCGGCAGTGTGTTCAATTAAAACAGCCACAAACCGTTCCATCGATCCGAAAGGCGCACGATGGATCATCACCGGGCGATGACGTTTATCGTCGGCTCCGATGTACTCCAGTTCGAATCGCTCCGGAAGATTGTAGTCAACCTGAATGGTACCCAACTGCCAGCTGCGTCCCAAAGCATCTTTGATCATGAAATCGAGTTTCGGGCCATAAAAAGCGGCCTCTCCCAAAACTGTCACTGTTTTCAAACCCTTCTCGGCCGAAGCTTCAATAATGGCTTGTTCAGCTTTGTCCCAGTTTTCGGTGGAACCAATATATTTTTCGGGCTTATTTGGATCACGCAATGAAATTTGTGCCGAATAATTTTCAAAATCCAAAGCTTTGAAGATGATGAAAATAATATCGATAACTTTCTTGAATTCTTCTTTAATCTGATCAGGACGGCAGAAAAGATGTGCATCATCCTGTGTAAATCCACGAACACGGGTTAATCCGTGCAATTCGCCACTTTGCTCGTACCGATATACTGTACCAAACTCGGCCATGCGAATGGGCAAATCTTTGTAAGAGCGAGGTTTGAATTTGTATAACTCGCAATGGTGAGGACAGTTCATTGGTTTTAGCATGTACTCCTCTCCTTCTGCCGGAGTTTTAATAGTCTGGAAAGAATCAGCTCCGTATTTCTGGAAATGTCCGGAAGTTTTATAAAGGTTAATATCACCTATGTGCGGGGTAATAACCTGTTCGTAACCAAATTTTTTCTGTACACGTTTCAGAAAGTCCTCTAATTGCTGACGAAGCATTGCCCCTTTAGGTAACCACATTGGCAATCCCTGTCCTACATTCTGCGAGAATGTGAACAATTCCATTTCCTTGCCAATTTTGCGGTGATCACGTTTTTTTGCTTCTTCAATCAGCACAAGATATTCTTCCAGCATTTTTTGTTTCGGAAATGTAATTCCGTAAACGCGGGTAAGCATTTTATTTTTTTCGTTGCCGCGCCAATAAGCACCGGCAATTGAAGTTAGTTTTACTGCTTTTATAAAGCTGGTATTTGGTAAATGCGGACCACGACACAAATCAGTAAATCCGCCCTGATTGTAAACGGTAATTGTTCCGTCTTCCAGTTCGTTTATCAATTCTTCTTTTAAAACATCGCCCTTTTCTGCAAACATTTTGAGCGCGTTTTCTTTCGAAATTTCAGTTCTTACGATATCATGTTTTTCCCTGGCGAGTTCAATTATTTTCTTTTCGATTTTTTCCAGGTCTTTTTCGCTTAGCTGCTGGCCTTGCGGAAGATCAATATCGTAATAAAATCCATTGTCAACTGTTGGACCAATACCAAATTGGGTTCCCGGATATATTGATTCGATTGCTTCGGCCATTAAATGTGCCGACGAATGCCAGAATGTTTCCTGTCCTTCGCGATCGTCCCATAAAAACAACTTAATATTCGCATCATTGTTAATTGGGCGGCTAAGATCCCACACCTCTCCGTTTACTGAAATAGACAAAACATCTTTTGCCAGGCGACTGCTAATTGCCATGGCTATATCGAAACCTGTAACTCCGCTTTCGAATTCCCTGACACTATTATCGGGTAAAGTAATTTTAATCATTGGGTTTTATCGTATAAAAAACAGGGTGCAAAGATAAATATTAATACCTGATATTAAACAAAGGCAGTTTGTTTTTCGAAGTAAATATTGAGTACTCCGGTTAAATTTGGTGTAAAAAAAACCGGCAATTGCATGTTTTGAAATTTAACATACAATTGCCGGTACAGAAAATACATAGTCGGAAGTTATCTCAACCCCAGACTCACTCCAACATTGTATGAAGTATATTGCGATTTATTAACAGAACCAAATATGCTTAGGAATGCTAATTTCAGCCTCACACCTGCATCCAGACTAATATTTGAAGTCTCAAAAGGAATAGCCACCGGGTCCTCAAGTGTCTCTCTACTTTGAAAATTCTGTCCGGCGACATTTACATTGGTAACTATGACATACTTACCAATCAAATCAACATTCGATTTACTGGCACTTTGCCCTATTCCTCCAAACACTGTAAGGATGCTTATTTTCTTCGAAACTACGAGTCCAAATTTGGTTGTTTTTGTATTTACCCTCAATAGCTGATTGCCATCGTCGGCAAACTCGATTGCTGAATTTGCAAGCGAATTCAATTCACTTTGGGCTGTAACTTCAGAATAACTTCCAAATAATGAAGCGTCGAAAGGAAGTTCTTTAAGAATAGGTATCCATTCCATAAAATTATGCTTTACCCCCGCACCCCAAAACCCTATTTTCATTTCATCGCCACTGTTATCATACTTCATTTCAGGCACATAGCGACCTATTACATCGGTATGCGGAAGCAATCCAAAACCAATCTGAGCCATTGGTACAGGTACCATATCCATCCCGGTTCCATTAGGGCTTGAAAATTCAAGCGGGCTATTTTTGACACTTAGCAGAGGTCTGGAGGCAGCGTCTCCTGCCACTGTCGGTGCAATATTCACACCGTTTTTGACTTCCATATTTACCAATCCGAGTTTACTTATGTCGAATGTTTTAGATTCCTCCGGAATTTGAATAGCGCTTACACTAATTGTTAAATCAAAGCCAAACAATTTATGTGTTTTCGCTGAATTGTACCAGCCATTGTTTAAGCCATCGCCCAAAGCAAAAGCATAGGGTTCAAGGTAGGCTTTAAATAATGTATTAGCATCTTTCTGGCCTCCCTTTAAAAATTGAACAACATCCGTTTGCGAAAATGTCATCAGACTAAATAAACTCATACATGCGAGCAAAATCCATTTTTTCATATCAGCCGTTTTTTGTTTAAATTTCTAAGTTCTGCAATTCTCAAGTACATAACAAAGATATTATTTTCAAGTTTAAACAACATGATTTAGATAGCTTATATGATACAACGGCTTTTTTATATCGAATATTTTTCGAAGTTTTGAAACTCATTAAAACGCACTAATAAAAGACAGTATGAACATCAGACAAATATTATTTATATTTCTTGTAAGTATCTCTTTTCCTGCTATTTCACAAAAGAGTATTGAACTTAAAGACGTTGTCAGCAATCGAATTTTTACACAAAAAACAATATCCGGACTTCGCTCCATGAACGACGGATTGAATTACACCACTCTTGAAGAAAGCAATAAAATAGTTAAACACAGCTACAAAACTGGCGAACAAGTGGCAGTAATGTTTGATTTATCGAAAATTGAAAATCCGGGATTTACCGAATTCAGCGATTATACTTTTAGCAGCGACGAAACCAAAATTCTATTCACAACAAAAAAGCAATCCATTTACAGGCATTCTTTTTCGGCCGAGTATTTTATATGGAACCTGTTGACAAAAGAAATGTCGCCATTGTCGGCAAACGGAGCACAACAACTGGCAACATTCTCTCCCGATGGCGAAAGAGTTGCCTTCGCCCGGAACAACAATCTGTTCGTTAAAAGTCTCAAATTTGGAACTGAAAGTCAGGTAACCCGCGATGGTAAAAAAAATGAAATAATTAACGGCTCACCCGACTGGGTATATGAAGAAGAATTTAGTTTTAACAAGGCATTCGAGTGGTCGCCCGACAGCAAATTTCTGGCATATATCAAATTCAACGAGACTGAAGTTCCGATGTTCGACATCCCAATGTATCAGGGACAAAATCCGGAATTAAAAGAATATCAATTATATCCTGGAAATTACAGTTTTAAATATCCAAAGGCAGGAGAAAAGAACTCGGTTGTAAGTGTTCATATTTACGATCTACAATCGAAAACCAGCGTTACTGCCGAAGTTGGCAACGACACAGAACAATACATCCCAAGAATTAAGTGGACTGCAGATGCTTCGGACCTGGCCATTATGAAAGTGAACCGTTTGCAAAATAAACTTGATATTGTTTTGGCGAATCCGTTTACCGGCGATACCCGTGCTTTTTTTACTGAAAAAAATAAACGGTATATTTCTGAAGATTTTTATGATGATTTCATTTTTATGCCCGACAATAAATACATTGTAATGAACAGTGAGCGAGACGGCTACTCGCATCTTTATCTTTACGACCGTCAGGGTTTTGAAGTTAAACAACTCACTACCGGAACATTCGATGTAACTGAATTTTACGGGTTCGATCCGGAAAAAAAAGTATTCTATTATCAGGCAGCCAAAGAATCTCCATTGCGCCGCGAAGTATATTTTGTAAGTCTCGATGGTAAAAAATCAGGAAAATTATCAACACATTCAGGAACAAACCTTGCAGTTTTTAGTACCGGATTCAAGCATTTTATCAATTACTTCAACAATGCAGAAACTCCCAATCTGGTAACATTGCACGATCAGGCCGGAAAGTTACTGCGAACGCTGGAAGACAACAGTGAGCTGAAAAAACTACTAACAGAATACGGCATCGGCAAAAAAGAATTTTTCAGCTTTAAAACTTCTGAAGGGGTTGAACTGAATGGCTGGATGCTCAAACCTGCTAATTTCGATGCCTCGAAAAAATATCCGGTTTTGATGACCCAATACAGCGGCCCAAATTCGCAGGAAGTTCTCGACGAATGGGAAACAGGATGGCACAATTACATGGCTCAGGAAGGTTTTTTAATTGCTTGTGTCGATCCGCGCGGAACCGGTGCCCGTGGCGAAGAATTCAGAAAGCTAACCTACCAGCAACTTGGGAAATTTGAATCAGACGACCAGGTTGAAGCTGCCCGATACTTGGGAACTCTGCCTTATGTCGATAAAAATAACATTGCTATCTGGGGATGGAGCTATGGTGGATTTATGGCAGCACTTTGCATGGAAAAAGGAGCAGATGTTTTCAAAGCGGGAATTTCGGTAGCACCGGTTACCAACTGGCGTTTTTACGATAGTGTTTATACAGAGCGTTATATGCGTACTCCAAAAGAAAATCCTGATGGATATGACGACAACTCTCCCCTATCACACGCCGGAAAAATAAAAGGAAATTACCTGTTAATACATGGCTCCGCCGACGACAATGTACACTTTCAGAATGCGATGGAATTTACAGAACGAATGGTTCAGGCCGGAGTACAGTTCGACCTCGCGGTATATACGAATCGCAATCATGGTATCAGAGGCGGAAATACCAGTATACACCTTTACACAAAAATGACCAATTTTCTGAAAGAAAAACTACAGGAAAATAAATAGAAACCTGCCCATCTGTTAATCAGTAACAAAAAAAGCAAGGCGTAAACCTTGCTTTTTTTGTCTCTTTTGATGATGATTAGTATTCGTCTTCGTTAAAAAAGAAATCATCTTTGCTTGGATAATCAGGCCAGATATCTTCAATGCTTTCATAAATCTCACCTTCGTCTTCAATCTCCTGAAGATTTTCAATTACTTCGAGTGGAGCACCGCTACGGATTGCAAAATCGATCAACTCATCTTTGCTGGCTGGCCAGGGTGCATCCTCTAATTTAGAGGCTAATTCAAGTGTCCAGTACATATCTTTTTGAAATTAGGTGGTTTTTACTTTTTTTAAAACTCTTGCGAATATAAGAAAAAAACGGATTCTGCAAACAATTAAATTTATTATTCATTTTTGTCTTGAGACCACAGTATTTCCGCGGCTTTCTGGTCCATCGATATCTTTCTTGAAAGAACAAAAAGGTAGTCAGACAGGCGGTTAATGTACTTAATTAAATTGCTATCCACTTCAGCCTTTTCTGCAAGTTCAACAATGCGTCGTTCTGCCCTTCGGCAAACAGTACGGGCAATATGGCAAAAAGATGAGGCCTGACAACCTCCCGGCAAAATAAAGTTATTCAGTGGCGGAAGAACAGCGATCATATCGTCCATTTCTTTTTCAAGTAATTCGATATCGGCTTTTCCGCACGGAAGTTGCTGCTTAATAGGCTGAAGTGAGTCTTCACTGGCAAGATTGGCACCAATCACAAAAAGTTTATGCTGAATCCGTTCAAGCACCGAATCTGCACGTTCATCAAATTGCAGCGACCGAACCACTCCAATGTATGAATTTAGTTCATCAACAGTTCCATAAGCTTCCAACCTGATGTTATACTTTTTAACACGTGAACCGCCAATCAAGCCGGTTGTTCCGTCATCGCCTGTGCGGGTGTAAATCTTCATAGTTAATAAACAGGATTTTCGTTGACACGGTCTGATTCGATTTCACCATCTTTAAGTCGAATGATACGGTGAGCATGAAGAGCAATACTTTCCTCATGAGTAACTACAATTAACGTGTTGCCTTTGCGGTGAATTTCTGCAAAAAGTTGCATTATTTCTTCAGAAATTTTTGAATCAAGGTTACCGGTTGGCTCATCAGCCAGCAAAATGGATGGATTATTGACTAGCGCACGTGCAACAGCCACACGTTGCCGTTGTCCTCCCGAAAGTTCATTCGGCTTGTGTTCAACACGGTCAGAAAGTCCCACTTCAGCCAGAATTTTCTCGGCTTTCATTATTCTATCCTGTTTCTTTATTCCGGCGTAAACCAAAGGAAGCATTACGTTTTCGAGGGCAGTATTTCGGGGTAAAAGATTAAAAGTCTGAAAAACGAATCCGATTTCCTTGTTTCGGATTTCGGCCAGTTCGTCGTCCGATAAGTGACTCACATCCGAATTACTAAGAATGTAGGTGCCGCTGGTTGGAGTATCCAAACAACCAATGACATTCATCAGAGTTGATTTTCCGGAGCCGGAAGCACCCATGATTGCCACATATTCACCCTTATTTATGGTAAGCGACACTGAGCGTAAAGCTCTCACAATCTGCGTTCCTACCTTATAATTCTTTACAATTTTGTCAAGCTTGATAACAGTTTCCATCTTATTTGGTATTGTTTTGCATCAATTAGTTGATTGGTCGTTCAGTTTGTTACAAATATATAATCTTTATATTTGCCTAATGTCAGAATATCTCGAACAGGACATTAAATTTCTACCCGGTGTCGGGCCGCAGCGTGCTGATCTGCTTAAAAAGGAATTGGAGATCTATACCTTCAACGACCTCCTTTATTATTTCCCCTACAAATACATCGACCGGACGAAATTTTACAAGATTTCGGAAGTCACAAACAACATGCCATATATTCAGCTTAAGGGAGTAATCATCCGGTTCGAAACAACCGGCGAAGGGGCCAGACAGCGACTGATTGCCCATTTCCGCGACGATTCGGGCACAATGGAATTATTGTGGTTTCAAGGAGTAAAATGGGTAAAAGAAAATATTCGCCCCAATGTGCAATACATCCTCTTCGGAAAACCCACTATTTTCAACGGAAAAATAAACATGGTGCATCCGGAGTTGGAACCTGCCGAAAATAAGCCCATTACTACCGGCGTATTTCAGGCTTTCTACAACACCACCGAGAACATGAAGAAGAAATTTATGACAAGCAAAGCCTTGAATAAATTTCAATTTAACCTTTCAGCACTTATCGAAGGAAAAATATTCGAAACACTCCCTTCTTCGTTGATTTCCCGTTTAAAATTAATGCCTTTGTCCGTTTCGTTGCGGCAGGTTCATTTTCCTGAAAATCCGAACCTGCTGAAAAATGCACTGTTCCGCCTGAAATTTGAAGAACTGTTTTACATTCAGCTGAAGATATTAAGCCTGAAGCACAAGCGAGAAGACTCTTTTAAAGGTTTTGTATTTTCGCAGGTTGGCTATAATCTGAATACGTTTTTCAGTAACTATCTGCCATTTGAACTAACCAATGCCCAAAAGAAAGTTATTCGTGAAATCAGGAAAGACATGGGTTCCGGGAAACAAATGAACCGACTGTTGCAAGGCGATGTTGGCAGCGGAAAAACACTGGTAGCACTCATGACTGCCCTGATTGCTTTCGACAATGGCTTCCAGGTTTGCCTGATGGCGCCAACCGAAATACTGGCCATTCAACATTATAATTCGATCAGAAAAATGACCGACGGGCTGGGAATTTCGATTGCTTTGTTAACGGGATCGACCAAAATTGCCAAACGAAGGATTATTCATGAGCAGTTGGAAAATGGCAGCCTACAATTACTGGTAGGAACCCACGCGCTCATCGAAGACAAGGTTGTACTTCAGAAACTCGGACTGGTAATTATTGACGAACAGCACCGTTTTGGTGTTGCCCAGCGAGCCAAACTCTGGAAAAAGAATGAATTTACGCCACCTCATATTTTGGTAATGACCGCCACTCCTATCCCGCGAACACTGGCAATGACCGTTTATGGCGATTTGGATGTGTCGGTGATTGACGAATTGCCACCCGGCCGGAAGCCAATACAAACACTGCATTATTACGAAAACAGACGGAAACAGGTGTACGATTTTATACGAGAACAGGTGAAAACCGGCCGACAGGTTTATGTGGTATATCCACTCATCAAAGAATCGGAAAAACTCGATCTGCGTAATGTGGAAAACGGATACGATTTGATGAAACAGGTATTTCCAAGGTATTCAATCAGCATGGTTCACGGCAAGATGAAACCAGCGGAGAAAGATGCAGAAATGAATCTGTTTAAAGAAGGGAAAACCCAGATTATGGTAGCTACTACGGTTATTGAAGTTGGGGTGGATGTTCCGAATGCCTCGGTAATGATTATTGAAAGTGCCGAAAGATTTGGACTTTCTCAGCTGCATCAGTTGCGCGGCAGAGTTGGCCGTGGCGCCGAACAGTCGTATTGTTTGCTGATGTCGTCGTACAAAATCAGCAACGAAAGCCGCAAACGCCTCGAAACAATGGTGCGCACCACCGACGGATTTGAAATTGCCGAAGTGGACCTGAAACTGCGCGGCCCTGGCGATATGGAAGGAACCCAGCAAAGCGGCATTGGTTTTACCCTGAAAATTGCCAATCTCGGCCGCGATGGCGAAATACTGCAACATGCCCGCAATCAGGCATCTGATATTCTCGACGACGACCCAAAACTCCAAAAACCCGAAAATCAAATTCTGGTTTATCAATTGCTCAAAATGAAAAACACAGAATTCAACTGGAGCTCGATTAGTTGAGGACAGAAAGCACGGGGAGATAGGGAGAAGATGAGAAAATGTGAATTACAAAGTCGGCAATCCAACAAAGAATACTGATATTCTTCAGGAAGTTGGTGAAATGATTGACCTATATTTCGCACTTCAATATAAACCAATAAATAAATATGAACAAAATAATCGTGACCACTGGTCTTTTTGCGATGCTGGTAATAGGCAGTCAGGCCCAAAATGTAAGCAAAGGCAAAATTATTACTGAAGAAAAGGGCAAAGGATTTTACTACGAATCGATACTGAAAGATGTAACTGCTGTTGAGGAAAAGCTGACAGAAAAAGCGCCATTCGTAAGGTTTGTGATGGATCAATCAGGCATGGATTTACCAAACAATCAGTCTCTGTACAAAACCGTATGGACAAATCCTACCGAATCGCAGGGTAATGCCGGAACTTGCTGGAGTTTTTCAACCACTTCTTTTTACGAATCGGAAGTACTTCGGCAACATGGTAGAAAAGTTGAAATTTCTGAAATCTATTCGGCTTATTGGGAATACGTCGAAAAAGCCCGCAGGTTTATTGAAAAGAGGGGTGATTCCGAATTTTCGGAAGGATCGGAAGGAAATGCACTGGCACGGATCGTAAAAACGTATGGCACAGTTCCGGAAGAAGCTTACAGCGGATTAATTGATGGCCGAAAATATCACAGCCACGCCAAAATGGTTGAGGAAATGACAGCTTTCCTCAATTCGCTTAAAATATCGAATGCATGGAATATTGAAACCGGATTGGAAACCATTAAATCGATAATGAACCATTACATTGGTGTTCCGCCCACCCAGTTTGTGGTCGAGGGAAAAACATATACCCCGCAAACATATCTGAAAGATTACCTGAAAATTGAACCAAACGATTTTGTTGAAATCCTATCCTACAAGCAGGAACCATACTGGCAGCAAGTTGAATACAAAGTTCCTGACAACTGGTGGCACAACAAAGATTACTACAATGTTCCGCTCAACGATTTCATGGAGGCACTAAAAAAAGCCATTAAGAGCGGCTACACAATGAGTATTGGCGGCGACGTTTCTGAAACAGGTTTTAGCCGCGAAACGAATTGCGCAATTATTCCTGATTACGATATTCCTTCGGCTTACATCAACGAAGATGCCCGCCAGTTCCGCTTTTCGAACGAAACAACAACCGACGACCATGGAATGCAGCTTATTGGCTACCTCGAAAATTACAAAGGTTTGGGCAAAGATTGGTTCCTGATCAAAGATTCAAGCTCCGGATCGAGAAACGTTGATGCATCCAGTCCAAATTTCGGATATTATTTCTTTCACGAAGATTACATCAAACTAAAAATGATGGGATTTACGGTTCACAAAGATGCGGTAAAAGACCTCCTGAAGAAATTCAAATAGATTCAAAAAAATCCTCGTGAAAACGGGGATTTTTTTTGTTCCGGATAATCGGTTATCCATCAAGGAGAATATCAACTTATCAGCGAATGTAACTCTTGAACCATTACTGGTATTTTTAATGATTTATTGTTTAAAGCTTTTCCAATTTTCGAGATTTAGGTTCTATAATTTCAGTAAAATGCTAAACCACAGAAAACTGACGAAACAATGACAATTATCATACAAGCCAACAACCACCTGTTTTACAGCAAGATGAAAAATGAAAATTTCAGGCCTTATTTAGAATAAATACAAATAACAGACTCGGTTTTAAAAATGAAATGTCCCTTTCTTTAAATTATCCAAACATCTTTAGATTTACATGTTTTTTTTAAACCCTGAGATTAAACAGATGGATGAAAAGGTGTTACACGCGGGAGTTATTCAGGAAGTTTCAGAAAATAAAATAACGGTTGTAATTATCAATGCTTCTGCCTGTTCTTCGTGCCATGCAAAAGGAGCTTGTCTTGCATCAGATAT
The DNA here is from genome assembly GCA_023251435.1 of Bacteroidota bacterium. Taxonomy (GTDB): domain Bacteria; phylum Bacteroidota; class Bacteroidia; order Bacteroidales; family Prolixibacteraceae; genus Aquipluma. The sequence goes on along the minus strand of JAHEYU010000058.1, from coordinate 21,001 downwards.
GAAAGAAAAGGAAATTGAAATCTACCATTTCTCCGGAAATTATCATCCGGGACAACAGGTTAACATTGTTGGCCGTACTTCCCAGGGATTCAAAGCTGCCTTTTACGGTTACATTTTACCATTCATGCTGGTTTTCACAACACTTATTATAAGCGTCTCAATTTCCAACAACGAAGGCTTGTCCGGGTTGCTGTCTTTGGCAATCCTGATTCCTTACTATGCCGTCCTTTATTTTTTCAGGAATAAAATAAAAAGTTCTTTCGAATTCGAAATCGCTGCAATTAATTAATACAACTGTATGACTACAATTATTTTATATACTGTTTTAACCCTTAGTATTATTGGAGTTTTGTCGGCAATTGTTCTGTATTTTGTTGCTCAAAAATTCAAGGTGTATGAAGATCCAAGAATAGATCAGGTTGAAACTGCATTACCCGGCGCCAATTGTGGAGGATGTGGATTTGCAGGCTGCCGTGCTTTTGCCGAGGCCTGTGTAAACAAGGGAGAACTGACTGATTTATTTTGTCCGGTTGGTGGAAACGACTGCATGAGCGGTGTTGCCAATATTCTTGGTATCGAAGCGGAGAAAAAAGATCCGCGTGTTGCAGTGGTGAGGTGCAACGGTACCTGCGAACACCGTCCTAAAACAAATTTCTTTGACGGACCTGTTTCGTGCGCAATTGCTGCTTCGCTTTACAGCGGCGATACCGGTTGCCAGTATGGCTGTTTGGGTTGCGGCGACTGTGTGGTGGCTTGCGATTTCGATGCCATTTACATGAATCAGGTTACCGGATTGCCAGAAGTGGACGACGAAAAATGTGTTGCCTGTGGTGCCTGCGTAAAAGCCTGCCCAAAAACGCTAATTGAATTACGCAAAAAAGGACCTAAAGACCGGAAAATATACGTGGCCTGCCGCAATCAGGACAAAGGTGGAGTTGCACGCAAATCGTGCGCAGTTGCCTGTATTGGTTGTAGCAAATGTGAAAAAGAATGTAAATACGATGCCATTACAATTGCCAACAACCTTGCTTTTATTGATGCTGATAAATGTAAACTTTGCCGGAAATGTGCTCCGGTTTGCCCGACCAATGCAATTATTGAACTGAATTTTCCGCCACGAAAGGTTGTTTTAACTGAACAACCAGTTTCGGCGCCCGAAAAACCAATAGAGGTTCCGGTTTCTGCTGAACCCAAATCTTCTGCAATTTAAATATTAGGAGGAAAACTGTGTTAAAATCATTCAAAATAGGAGGAGTTCATCCGGCTGAAAATAAACTTTCGGCCTCCAAAGCAATTGAAGTGCTTGCCCTTCCAAAAACTGTCTTTATTCCAGTTGGCCAGCATATTGGCGCACCTGCCGAAGTTGTTGTAAAAAAAGGCGACAAATTGCTGGTCGGACAACTCATCGCGAAAACTTCGGGATTCGTGTCTGCCAATATCCATTCTTCGGTTTCAGGAACAGTAAAAAAAGTGGAAACTGGTCCCGATACTTCAGGATACCAGAAAATGGGTGTTTACATTGATGTTGAAGACGACCTTTGGGACGAACAAATAGATCGGAACAACGAAATAAAATCTGCGATCACCCTGGATTCGGCAGCGATTCTGGCAAAGATTCAGGAGGCAGGTATCGTCGGTTTGGGCGGAGCAACATTCCCAACACACGTAAAACTGATACCTCCAAAAGGGATGAAAGCGGAAGTTTTACTTATTAACGGGGTGGAATGTGAGCCTTATCTTACTTCCGACCACCGCCTGATGCTTGAGCATGGCGAAGAATTAATTATTGGTATTCGACTACTGATGAAGGCGATGAATGTAAACAGAGCAGCCATTGGTATTGAAAACAATAAGCCGGATGCCATTTCAGAAATGATTAAACTGGCATACAGACATACCAACATTTCGGTCGTTCCGCTTAGAGTAAAATATCCGCAAGGTGGAGAAAAACAGTTGATTAAAGCTGTTACAGGCCGCGAGGTTCCATCGGGCGCGCTGCCAATTTCGGTTGGAGCAGTGGTTACCAATATCGCAACCACTTTCGCCGTTTACGAAGCTGTTCAGAAAAACAAACCTTTGTTCGAACGGGTGGTCACTGTTACCGGCAAATCGGTTAAAAATCCATCCAATTATAAAGTACGTATCGGAACCACTATCAGTGAATTGATTGAAGCTGCGGGCGGACTTCCGGAGAATTGCGGAAAAATTATCAACGGCGGCCCTATGATGGGAAAAGCGTTTGCCAATACCGAAATACCTGTAACCAAAGGCACTTCAGGAATATTAATGATGCCCGAAAAAGAATCGAAACGCGGAGAAACAATGCCTTGTATCCGTTGTTCACGTTGCGTTTCGGTATGCCCGATGGGATTGGAACCCTATCTGCTGATGACGCTTTCGGAAAAACAAATATGGGAAAGTGCCGAAAACGAAAAGATAATGGATTGTATTGAGTGTGGTTCGTGCAGCTATACTTGTCCGGCCAATCGTCCGCTGCTCGATTACATCCGGCTTGGAAAAGGCAAAGTTGGAGCCTTGATGAGAAGCAGAAAACCATAAGAATTTAATTCGAAATTTAAAATTTAAAATTTAAAATTCCTGATGAGTAAACTATTTACGATATCTCCTTCGCCGCATGTTCATTCGGGCGATTCGGTGAATAAAATAATGTACGGTGTTATATTGGCACTGGTACCTGCGTTTATCTGGTCGGTTGTGATGTTTGGCCTCGATTCGGTACGGGTCACGCTTATTGCGGTGGCTGCCTGTGTGGTATTCGAACTGCTGATTCAGAAATTCATCCTGAAAGTGAAGCCGCAAATTGCCGACGGATCGGCCGCACTGACAGGTGTTTTGCTCGCATTTAATGTTCCGGCATCTGTTCCATCGTGGATGCTGATTGTTGGAGCATTGGTTTCGATCGGAATCGCAAAAATGCCTTTTGGCGGATTGGGTAACAACCCTTTCAATCCGGCCTTGGTGGGACGCGTTTTTATGCTCATTTCGTTTCCTGTACAAATGACCTCATGGCCTGTAGCCGGCTCTTTTGGCGTTGACGCTGTTACCACCGCTACTCCACTTGCAATACTGAAAGAAGGAGTAAAAAATGGCCAGCCCGTTATTGAAATTTTCAAGAACCTGCCTACCAATATGGATTTATTAATAGGAAATATGGCCGGATCGCTTGGCGAAATATCTGCGTTAGCGTTAATAATTGGCGGATTATTTATGTTGGTGCGTAAAATAATTACCTGGCACATTCCAGTTTCGGTAATGCTTTCAGCAGCTATTTTCTCCGGAATATTCTGGCTGATAGATCCTGCAAAATTCGCCGACCCGATTTTTCACCTCATCACCGGCGGATTAATTCTGGGAGCATTTTTCATGGCTACCGATATGGTCACCTCGCCTATGAACCCTAAAGCTCAAATCATTTTTGGTGCAGGAATCGGAATACTGACCATCCTTATCAGGTTGTGGGGAGCATATCCCGAAGGTATTTCGTTTGCCATCCTTATCATGAACGCGATGGTTCCGCTGCTCAACCGGTATGTTAAACCAAAACGTTTCGGAGAAGTAAATATTCAATCCACAAAAGGATAGTTATGGCAAAGAAAGAATCAACATTCAAAAATATGACGATTGCACTTTTCGTCATCACAGCAGTGGCAGGGTTGGCCCTGTCGGCTGTTTATTCGGTTACAAAAGAACCCATTGCAGCTTCCCAGAAAGCAAAAATTAACAACGCAATAAAGATGGTAATTCCTGAATTCGAATCCATTTTAGATACTGTTTTAATGCCTGATAACGGAAAAGACAGCATTAGGATTCACCGTTTGCTGAAAGGCACCGAAAGTTCGGGAGTTGCAGTTCAAACATATACCGACGAAGGTTTTAGCGGACGTTTTACGCTCATGGTAGGTTTTATGCCTGATGGAGCTATCAGCAATATTGAAGTACTGGAACACAAGGAAACACCCGGTCTTGGAACAAAAATGGCGTTACCTTCATTCAAGGATCAGTTTAAAGGAGTAAAACTTTCTGACTTACCGGGCGAAAAGATTCAGGTTAAAAAAGATGGTGGACAGGTTGATGCTATCACAGCTGCAACCATCAGCAGCCGTGCATTTTGCGATGCAGTAAACCGTGCTTATGCAACCCATAAAAAAGGAGAAAAACAATGAATCAGGTAAATAATTTCACCAAAGGGTTTTTCAAGGAAAATCCGATTTTAGTATTGCTATTAGGAACCTGTCCAACCCTTGCAGTCACTTCTTCTGCCATCAATGGCCTGGGAATGGGACTTGCAACCACTTTTGTACTATTCATGTCAAACATTTTCATTTCTGTGGTGAAGGATTTTGTACCCGATAAAGTCCGAATTCCTGCCTTTGTGGTTGTAATTGCCAGTTTCGTAACCGTAGTCGATTTGTTGATGCAGGCCTATACTCCGGCCCTTTCAAATCAGTTGGGGATTTTTATTCCGCTGATCGTGGTAAACTGCATTGTACTTGGTCGTGCCGAAGCATTTGCTGCGAAGAATAATATATTTTCGTCCTTTATCGACGGACTTGGAATGGGTCTCGGATTCACAATGGCGCTGGTCGTAATTGGTAGTATCCGTGAAATACTGGGTGCAGGTTCTATCTTTGGGTATAAATTTATTGCTGAAAGTGCTGATGGAATTTTGGTATTCATTCTAGCACCGGGAGCCTTCATTACCTTGGGTTTTTTAATTGCAATTCTGAAAAAAATGAATAAATCTTCTTAATCATTCTGATCATGGAATATATTATTATCATCATATCGGCCATTTTCGTAAACAACATCGTGTTGGCGCAGTTTCTTGGAATTTGTCCTTTTTTGGGGGTAAGTACCAAAACTGAAACTGCCATTGGGATGGGGGCTTCTGTACTTTTTGTGATGACACTGGCCACCATTGTAACCTATCTGGTGCAGGTTTATGTGCTTTTTCCGCTCAATCTGGCTTTCTTGCAAACCATCAGTTTTATCCTGATTATTGCTGCACTGGTTCAGATGCTTGAAATTATTCTGAAAAAAGTAAGTCCGCCACTATATCAGGCACTGGGTATTTACCTTCCACTTATTACTACCAACTGCGCAGTACTTGGTGTAGCTATTCTTGTGATTAAAAAGGATTTAAATCTGATGGAATCAGTTGTTTTCACTGTTGCCACCGCTTTAGGATTTGCACTGGCACTGGTTATTTTCTCCGGAATCCGCGAACAACTAGCATTGGCCGACGTTCCGAAAGGAATGAAAGGAATCCCGATTGCACTGGTTACCGCAGGTATTTTGGCACTGGCATTTATGGGTTTTGCCGGGCTGGTATAGGGAATGATCATCTCGAAACAGGTCATTTATTGTCATTTGTTTCACGTCATTAGTGATCATTTAGCAATCCACTTGAACATTGGATATTGATGGTTGTCCGTAGAAATCCTTAAAAATACAAGCAGCTTAAAATGAGCTGCTTTTTTACTTTTAGAAAATGAATAACGAAAACTCCGGAATAAAAACCCGCTTAATAAATTGCGTTAAAACTTCGCTTCCGCAAGGAACAAAAACAGCGGTATGGTTGCTGAAACTGACCATTCCGGTTTCGTTCGCTGTTTTTTTGCTCGATTTTTTTGGTATCCTGAATGTGATTGCCGGTTGGGTAGCTCCTTTGTTTAAATTGATCGGATTATCCGGACAAGCCTCCATTGTACTGATCACCAGTTTTTTCACCAACATTTATTCGGTAATTGCGGTGATGACCACACTCGGAACCGGGCAGCGCGAAGGAACTATTCTGGCGGTAATGTGCCTTATCTCACATGCCTTGATTGTGGAAACAGCCATCCAGAAACGAACAGGATCGACACCCTGGCGAATGGTTGTAACACGCCTGTCAGCTAGCTTTATAGCTGCCTGGGGTCTTAATTTATTGCTTCCGGGAGAAATGATCATTACTGACGAAAGCTTTATCAGGGAAACAAAAGCATTTCAACCTGCAATGATCAACTGGTTGACTGATATGACTATCACGACTATAAAAATTATCATTCTGGTTAATGTACTTTTGATACTGCAGCGAATACTGAATGAATTCGGTTTGATAAAATGGATTCTGAAGCCTTTTATTCCTTTGTTACGACTTATGGGACTGCCTGCCAATACCGGATTTTTGTGGATGATTGCCAATACTTTAGGGCTTTCGTATGGTGGCGCCATCATGATAAGTGAGTCAGAAGAAGGCAAACTTAGCAAAGAAGACGCTGATTTGCTGAACCACCACATTGCCATTTCGCATTCGCAACTGGAAGATCCACTTTTGTTTGTGGCTATTGGTTACCCAATGGCTATACTTATCTGGCCGCGAATACTGCTTGCCATTGTTTTTGTGTGGGCAAGAAGATTTGAACTTTGGGTCAGACTGAAAAGAACCTGAACCGCATTTGGTATTATACCGATTGAAGAAATATAACAGTCCAATCTTCGCAAACTCGATTGGCCTTAACATTTCTATTCATCGGCATTATACCAGATGGGTCTTTGGACTGGTTTGGAATTGCATTTGGTATTATTTAACTTTCCAAACCAGCACATCAGCGGTTTTCATCGCTTTGGTTCCAACCATTATTTCGGCATTGGCGGGCAAGTTCATTTCGTACACCTTATCGGAATAATTCACCGCAATACCAAACCCATCGCGGTAATCAACCATCACTCCTTCGGGATAATTCTCAACCTGAATGCCTTGCTGTGAGTACAGTTTAGTCAAAACCTGTTTTTCCAGATCACCCGAGCGGGAATCAACTCCTATGTAAGTTACAGTTCCTTTGCCCAGTTTGCGCGAAATTACTGCTGATGTTCCGGCATAAAAATCACCTTCGAAAGTTGCCCAGGTTTCAGTTCCTGTGTTCGGTTTCAGTAAATCGCCCCAACTGGTCCAGGTGTAATCCTGATTGTTGAAACGAATTTTATCAGGAGAATGTGGCATTAGCAAATCATACGATTCAAGCTCGGCGCCAATCAGCTTCCAGATGGGCTGCGCAAATTTAGCTTCCCATAAATGTCCGTTCCTGTCCTGAAGTCCGGTGCGGGTCGTCATCACCAGGTTTCCGCCATTTTCAGCATAACGGGTTAGTTTATCAATCATTTGCTGATCAATCATCTGGTAAGCCGGAACCACCAAAACCGGATAATTTGCAAAATTGGTAGTATCGCGCACAAAATCGACCGGAGCGCCAAACGATTTCAAGGCTTTGTAATATTTAAGGAAATGGCCTTCAGTATTCCATTCGGTGGTTTGTTTATTCAGGTTAATTGCCTGTACATTATCAGAATTAAATAGTATTCCGGTTTTGCGCTGAAGGTAAGATTTTGGAAGTTGTGCTTTCGCATCGTAATTCTTACGCAATTTGTTTATATCCTGAATAAACTGGCTGAATTCCAACCCTCCAGGAGTTGGAGTCAATCCATCGGTACCCACAATTCCGTAGTGATAAGCTTCGTAACCGTAAAGTGGCGCACGGTAACGATAAGTACAGGTAAGTTTGCTACCTCCGGCAAACACATGCCACAACCAAAGTCGCATTGCTCCCGGAAGCGGCTGAGGATTAATGCTTCCCCAATTTACCTGACCGGGCTGAAGTTCCATAATACCATAAATACCTTTCAGCGGACGGAAAAAATCGTTGGCCATTGCTATGCGCGAATATTCGCCAACACGGTAACCTTTTGGACCGATACCACGATCTCCACCGTAAACCAAATACCGGGTATAAGTTTCAAAATCAAGTTCTTTGCTCATACCAATGTAACCAACGTCGTACATCGGGATATAATTAGATGTAATGTACTGGTCGGCTGATGTATATTTCCGGAGTACGCGGGCTTGTTCGTCGAGAAACGAAGCCGTTTCTTCGTCAGAAAAACGATAATGGTCGAGCCTTTGGTGCAAATTCATCCCCCATTGCTTGTGAAGCGGTATATTTATTTCCTGAAAATCGGTATAAGTTCCACTCCAGAAGTTAGTTCCCCATACTTTATTAACGGCATCGATGGTGGTGTATTTTTGTTTCAACCAATCGCGGAAACGCTGTGGTGCATCTTTTCCGTAATCCAGAAAACGGCGTGGTTCATTGTCAAGCTGCCAGCCAATTACACGTTTATCTTTTCCGTATCGTTTTGCAAGTTCTTCGATCATTTTCATCGAATACTGGCGATAATAATTGCTCGAAAAAGTGGCGTGCTGTCTGCTGCCGTGATCCATCTGCGAACCGCCTTCGTCTGTTGCCAGCACTTCAGGATGCTTGCGAACCAGCCAAACCGGCGGAGTAGCGGTTGAAGTACACAAAATCACCTTCAGGTTGTACTTCGCGGCCAGTTGCAATGATCTATCTAACCATTTGAAATCGTATTTGCCTTCCGCAGGTTCAAGCTGTGCCCACGCAAATTCGGCAAAGTGGGTAAATTCGAAACCCATTTTTGCCATGTTCTTAAAGTCGCGCTCCCATTGGGTAGAATCCCAGTGTTCGGGATAATAGTAAACCCCAACCGTGTTTAGTTCTTTCGCCGGAAAAAACTTTTCAGGATTAATAGCAAAAGAATTAAAGCTCAAAACTATTCCGGTTAAACCCAGAATGAGCTGCTTTTTAATTGAAAATACGGATTTGTACATAACTCGTTAAATTAGATTTGTTTAATAATACCGATTGCACATTCATAATAGTCCAATTGCGACTTCGTCTTATTGTACTATATTCATGTAGCATCGGCATTAACCATTGTAATTTATATTTTGTCTTTGGACTAAAATATAAATACAATTGGTATAAATTGGCGTTACAAGTATATAACAAATCCGTGGGAAACCTAACTTAAATAGTAATACACGATTTGTTTGTTGGGAATTTATTAAGATTCCTATTTCGTTTTTACAAAAAATAATACGGCAAAACAAAGTGCTGTAATTAATCCGGCTGAAACAGAAACAGTGTATGATAAGCCAAATCCTTCAGGAGCAAAAAGCAGGTAACTGGTTATAACGGTGGTCATAAACAGCGCCGGAATCAATGTAATCCAATAGAATTTCTTTTCGCGTGCCAGATAAACTGTGATTGCCCAAAGGACGATCATTGCCAGCGTTTGGTTCGACCATGCAAAATACCGCCAAATCACCGCGAAATCAACTAAAGTCAGGCCAAATCCTACAGCAAACAACGGAATGCTGATGATCAATCGATTTTTTATCGGACTTTGTTTGAAATTCAGGAAATCGGCCACAATTAAACGCGCACTACGGAAAGCTGTATCACCCGAAGTAATTGGTGCCGCAACAACACCGAGCAATGCCAGTGCTCCGCCCAGTTTACCGAGCAGCGAATTTGAAATTTCATTCACCACAAAAGCAGCGTTTCCTTTGTTGGCAACCATTACTTCGTTGAGTGGTCCAACTCCACCATAAAACGCCATTCCAATGGCAGCCCAAATAAGCGCAACAATTCCTTCGGTAATCATGGCACCGTAGAACACTCCCCTGCCCTGCTTTTCATTCGTAATACAGCGGGCCATCAGCGGCGATTGTGTGGCATGGAATCCTGAAATAGCACCACAGGCGATGGTTATAAACATCATCGGAAAAATAGGAAATTTATCGGGTTCAGTATGATGGTTTGTCAGATTGTCTATAGTCAGTTCAGGAATATGATACCCTTTTACAAACAATGCTGTGGTTAAGCCAACTGCCATAAACAGCAATGCAAAACCAAAAACAGGATAGATTTTGCCAATAATTTTATCGATGGGTAGCATGGTGGCCAACACGTAGTAAATGAAAACTACCCAAACCCAGAAAGTCATATTTAAACTTTCAGGAGTAAGACTTGCTAATATTTTAGCCGGTCCCATAATGAAAACTGCGCCTACAATGACCATTAAAACGACTGTAAAACCGCGCATAAACTGTTTGGTGCCAACTCCGAGGTAAATTCCAACGATTTCAGGAATACTCAATCCTTTGTGTTTCACGGAAAGCATTCCGGAGAAATAGTCGTGCACCGCTCCTGCAAAAATAGATCCGAGGACAATCCACAAAAAGGCGACTGGCCCCCACATCGCTCCGGCTACAGCTCCAAAAATGGGTCCGAGTCCGGCGATATTCAGAAACTGGATGAGGAATGTCCGCCATTTGGGCATCGGCATGTAATCCACACCGTCTTTCATTGTCATGGCAGGAGTTTCGCGGTTTTCGTCAGCTCCAAAAATGCGTTCGGCCACCTTGCTGTAAAAAATGTATCCCAGAATCAGCAGTGCAATTGAAATAAAAAAGGTAATCATATTTGGTATATTGGATGTAAAAATTCTAGACTAACAGATATTTATAAGCAGGAATAACCTCTATTTCATAAGTATCTTCTTTTATTAAATCGCTGTTGGAGAAAGTTACCAAAACAGCTTTCTTCAGATTAAAAAAACGCATAGCCTTAAGTAATCCGTTCAATTCTCTTTTTAGATTATCAGGACTAAGCTCATAACAAACCTGCACCAATTCAACAACACTACCGTTTTTCATGGCAACGAAATCACATTCGCCTTTCTCGTCAAAATAGTAAAGCTCCATGTATTTTTTTCTTAGATGTAAAAATACCAGATTTTCAAGTTTACGTCCCAAATCTTCTGTCATTGTACTTGAAATAACTGTTACCAATCCCAAATCAATCGCATAAACTTTTCGGGGATTTATTAGTTGAGCCTTTGTGGAATGGCTGAACATGGGCAGAAAACTTACCAAATACGAAAGTTCCAAATGAGAAAACCAACTCAGAATGGTACTGGTAGCGCCTATCGAAAGTGGTTGCTTGAGTTTGGTGGCAGTTATACGATTACCAATATTGGAAATAAGATAGGTTGCCAACCGATGCAAGCTCTTGATATCCTTAATTCCGTAACGTGTCACAATATCCCTTATGAGCACATCTTCAAAAAGGGAAGCCAATTGTTCAACATCGCCGGTTTTTAAAAATTCAGGGAAACCGCCTGTTTGCATGTATGTTTTTAAACTTTCTGATGAAGGAGTTAAGCCTCTGAAGGTAAGAAATTCACTATACGAAAACGGGAAAAGCTCTTGAGATATATGCCTTCCGGTAAGTCTGGTTCCTAATTCTTTACTTAACAATGAAGCATTTGAGCCGGTGACAATTACTTTGAACCCTTCGTCCAGTTTTTGACGAACATACATTTCCCATCCTTCGACCAATTGCAACTCATCGAAAAACAATACACTTACGCCTTTTGTTGCTATTATATTGTCTAACCGGAGAAAATCTGAAAGTGCAAATTCATAAAGTTGGGGAGATTCAAAATTTAGAAACAGTAAAGTCTCTGTATCCATCACTTTCATCATCTGCATTAAAAGCGTGCTTTTCCCGCAACGCCTAATACCTGAAATAATCAATGCATGTGAGGACAAGCTTTTTGTAGCAGGTACAAGTTCACGATTCAATCCAGTATCTATCAGGGAGAAACGATTCTTTTGTTGCTCTATTACACGGGCTATTACACTTTCGAGTATCATAATTGTTGCATTTATTTGATGTAAAAATACAAATTTGTTTGATGCTATCGGTCAAATTTGTATTCTTCCAAACTACAATATTCGATGCGATTGATTTTTAGGTATTTAAATTAGTTATAATTCAAGTTTCTTTTCTTTTGGCGAAGCACCCATTTTCAGTACACCAGTGGCGTGGCGATAAAAGTGCCCGCGTAAATCTTTGGCATAATCGTTCAAAATCTGGTTACCCAATCCGTTGTAATCGCCACAGCGGAAGAGTGCCCGACCTAAAATAATTTCGCGTAACGCATTGTTTCGGGTACTGGTATCCGTTCCACTGGCCGGTGTATCCTGAATGGCTTTCTGAATGTTCGTCATAGCATGACCGGTTACACCTTTCATTTGCAGCAATTCGAACAACACTTTGGCCGGAAGTTCATTGGCCAAGGTTTCGAAAGCCACAGCAATAGAGCGGAAATGCGAGAATTCGCTTTCCGGAGTGAGTAATTTTGCCAGACGAATGATTGAAGGCAACACTTCTGGTTTGCGCGATTTGCCCAAAGCGATTACCAGACTATCCAGATAGCTCATGCTCATGCCAAACTGACCCATTCCGGTGTAGTTCCAGCCTTTGTCCCAACGCTCAAATCCATCAACAGCTTTTTGCAGAACTTCCCATCCGGAATTGTTATCGAGCATTCCGAGAATTCGGGCGTACACCAGTTTTTCCTCCTGATTTCCTGCCAGATGGAGCTGATCTGTTAATACCGGAATGCCTTTTTCAGTGTCCCACATCACGATTTCCAGTCCATCCAGTTCGTGTGTCAGCGTTTTGGCAGCTTTCTGCACATCCTCAAATTTCGGCGGATAATTATCCTGATCAGTCAAAACCCGTGGTTCAAGACTTTGGATTTGTATCAGTTTCTTCTGAAGCTTTTTAATATCGATGTAGCGGATGCGTTGATTGTTGGCCGCAGCCATAGCGGCGCCGATTCCAACGGCATAGCCCTGATTTTGTAAGCAAGGCTGCATACGGATTACTGGCATCGCATCGCGGTGCGCCGAAGCGCCCAATCCGGTCACTACAATTCCTTCCAATCCCTTAGGCAGCAAAGCGCGGAAAGGCACATTGGCAACCACATCCACCCCGCTGTGCGCCGGAGGTTTCAGCGCAAAAAACGGATCGACTGTAAACCCGTGCGTATCGAACGAACTCTCGTGAATGGAGATGGTATCGGGGTACGTTCGTCCGTTATACACATCGAGCACCGAAACCGTAAAATCGCCATTCATACGGCGGCGTTCGCGCGTTTGAGGTAATTTTCCCAGATCAAACTGATCTTTAAATTTTTCTTTCCCTACAATAAACGTAGCCCAAACGTCGATCATATCCGAGTCGTCGGTAAACGTCCAGTCGGTATTGTTGTAAAAATCATTTGGATTTTTCGGTGGCATTCCTGCTCCCTGAACAGCCACATTAGTGCCGTCGGTATAGGAATATCCGGCTCCGGCAGCAATGGCAATGTCGGCGCTTCCGGTGGAATCGATGATTGTATTCGCCAGCACCACACCACGTCCGTATGGCGTTGAAATGACCACTCCTTTCACTTGTTTATTTTCCACGTAGGCACCAATTCCAATTACGCCAAACCAGATTTCGCCACCTGCTTTACGTATTTCGGAGCGAAACCATTCGGTTTTCCAGTCGAACACCCATTCATCCAGACGCTTTTTCTGGCGTGGGTTTTCCCCACCCAATGCTTTTACGCCTGCATCCACTTCGTTGGTGAAGCCATGCCGGTAACCATGATAATAGCGCCCGATCATCCCCAATGTTCCAATACCGCCCATGCCGTGCAGGTACTCAATCACCAGTGTTTTGGCGCCATTGCGTGCAGCTCCCAATCCGGCCGGAGCACCGGCAGTTCCGCCGCCCATCACCACTACATCCCAGGTTCCGAGCACCGGCAAGTGTGTCGATTCAGCTTTTACCACGCCAATGTTTAGTGTAGGGCGTAAACCTGCAAGCAATTCGCCCACATCTCCCACTTTAGATTCCTGAAGCAATTTCCCCTGAACCGTCAGTTTGGCGGCATCGCGAATACCCACCATTTGCATCGCGGCTTCCTCGCCAATGCGTTCACCAATGCGAATCATCGCGCCCGGCTGCAACAGTTGCTCTGCCGCTTTGCGCGAAATATCAGCACATCCGCTCAATACAAACAAGCGTTCCACCTTCTTAGGCTGAAAAGCTTTTAGACTAATCAGCTCCACATCCACCGATTCGTCGGCAACACTTTTTTGCCCCACCAGCGAATCAGGCGGAACTTGGAACAGCAAATCGGAACATTCCACCTGGTTGGGATCCCAGGTCAGGTCGCGGGCAATCTGCTCGGCACGGGCAAACGAAGCCATAGAAGCATCGGGCATGTCAACCGCCACGCGGTATTCGTAAACGGGGTAGGTTTTATCTTTAATCTGAATTTTCTGCGTATCGTCAACCAGTCTTAATCCGGAAGCCGTTTTGGAATCGTTGCCTACCACTACGTAACCAAATTCATGTTTTCCTGAAGGATAGTCGGCGAATTTAGCTGCTGACATTCGGGCACTCATTGCGCGAGGCGTAGCATCAATCACGGTTTTAGCCAATACCACCTGACGACCAGATCGGTTGGAAATCACGACCCCGGCAATCTTTTTATTCTCGTCGTAAACCAAATCGGTCACATAAGTCGAATACAGAAAGCCTATTTTGTTACTGATTAATTCCTGATCGAGCGTGCGTTTGATGAGCATGGGTGTTGGCTGACCATTTCCGAACAGTTTTTGCCCCAGCTCCGAAATGGTCGGACCATTGAAAAAACGGTAAGTTCCGCAAAGGTCCTCGCCCAGATAAGGTTCCTGCGCTGCCAGAAAAACGGATGCCCCTTTTTTAGAAGCAGTTACAGCGGCAGCAACTCCGGCAGTCGAACCGCCAATTACCACCACATCGACTTTGTAGGCCACCGGAATCTCACGTTCCGATTGAAAACAGTATTTGATGTGTTGATGACTGGCAGCATTGGCTTTGTTGACAGCCCACCATCCGGAGGTAGCCACAAATGCAGTTCCGGCAGCAGTTGTCCGGAGAAAATCACGACGTTTCATTCAGTTTAGTTTGGTTTTCAGGTTTAGGAAGTAAAGCTAATTAAAGTATTATGCTAGGCATCAATTCTTTTTTTTACAGATGATGAGCGTACTTTTATCTTCGTTTTCTTTGCTTTTAGTTCGCTCATCAACTTTCTGAAATCCTTCAGTTCTTCTTCAGTCCAAGGTTCAGATTTGACAGTAAAGTCAACATTTTTCGGTTCTTTAATGAGTCCCATGATGTTATGATTTAAAATATTTTCTTATGAGTACCAACGCTGCGTTGGTTTCAATAAACATCCGAAGTCCCCTGAAATGAGTGGCCTGAAGTGTTTCCTGATAATGTTTGATTAAACTGGTTTTTGCATCAAAGGCAAGGAATCCTTGATAACCTTTTTCTACAGAAACTTTACAGGCAAAAGCAACCAGGTTTCCCGGAACTCCGAGATAAACTTTATTCTTTCCCTTATTGAATTTAGAACTTTCAAGAAGGTGCATAAAAATGTGATCCTGTTTGTCTTCAATACTCAAAAGTCCCTGAATAATCTTAGGATTATTTACAGTTGTGAGTTTATACACCATTTTGGTTTCGTCTCTTAACTCTTTATGCCAATCGAAAAGCCAGTCTGATTTAAAAATTAGTCGCAAATCTTTGACGGTCAATAACACAACTGAAGTATCAAAAACTTCTCCCGTAGAAGTGTTTTCAATTGAATTCGTAAGTTTGTCAATAACGAAATCAAGAGTTGTATCTTTTAATGATCCCATACTTCAAAGTTAGAAAAATCAGGAAATAATATGCCGGTTTTTAGTGCAGTTTAAGTATCTGATTTCGTTCCAGCAGTTTTTCTTTTAGAGCTTCGTACGGAATATCCTGCACGGCATGATTAGTGTCGATGGCTTTGCAGGCAGCAATAGCGGCCGACTGTCCCAGAATCATAAACACTGGCTCCATGCGGATAGAACCATAAGCAATGTGGCTCGACGATACACAAACCGGCACCAGCAGGTTTTGGCATTCTTCACGCTTCGGTATGATTGAGCCATAAGAAATGGAATAGGGCGAATGCGGATGAACACCCACATCACCTTCGTTTTGTACAAAACCTTCAGCAGTTACATAGCGTTGAATATTGTGCGAATCCATGGCATAAGATCCCATTCCAACCGAACTGGGCACCTCGCTCTTGGCCAGCACATCATTTTCGGTAGTTACATACACACCCAGCAAACGTCGTGCTTCGCGAATATACAACTGGCGCGACCAGTTCCCGTTATCCGGAAATTCGTCCTTGGCCAATCCCCATGCCTGCATTTCTTCCTGAATTTCCTTCGGCACACGCGGATCGTTCGCCACAAAATACAGCAAGCCTTTCTGGTAATCTTCGTGCGCTTTGATGATTTCTTTGCGGCGTTCGTAGGTTGCTTCGGGGTAGTCGTAGTTCATGCCAATAAAATCGCTGCTGAATGGGCCGTGGTTATTGGTATCGGTTTTCCGGTTCGGGATCATATCAAACTTGCCAAACCATTCGCGCCAACCGGCATCAAAAACACGGACAAGCAATTCATAATTCGTCGGATTGTAGTTTTCTGGTTTAGCGAAAGGCACACGATTGTCCGGATGATTGCTCATGCAAAGCCGGAAGCAGTATGCCTGAATTTTATTATCGCCAGTGCAGTTGGGTGCAATGGGTTCAGGCGAAATACCATAAAGCAAGCCACTTTCAGGCTTCCCAGGTGTTTTATACGGGTCAATCGGATATTTGAAATAATGGCCATGATGTTTGGCGCCGGCTTGAACGCCGTTCCAGGTTTCGACATAAACCGAGCAAGCTTCGCGCCCCACATTGTACGAAATACCGGCAGCAGCCATAAGGTCGCCTTCGTAAGTGGCGTCGATAAACATTTTTCCTGCGAATACTTTTCCTGAAAGCGTTTTAAAAGAAATGATTTTTGAGTCTTCTTTCGTTACTCCGGCTGAAGTCCGGTCGAGCCATTCGTCGCGTAGAACGGTGATTTTATTTTCGGCAATAAAGTCTTCGAAAACCTGTTCGGCCACATGCGGTTCAAAAATCCACATGGTTCGGTTTTCTCCGTCCATGGCCACAGTTCCCTGACCTTTATTGCCATATTCCGAATGTTTTTGCCATTTCCATGCAGCCGAATCGTTGTAATGCTGCCAAACACGGTGGTAAAACTCGCGCGACAGC
This sequence comes from Bacteroidota bacterium, assembly GCA_023251435.1. Taxonomy (GTDB): domain Bacteria; phylum Bacteroidota; class Bacteroidia; order Bacteroidales; family Prolixibacteraceae; genus Aquipluma. Next base: position 4,102 of record JAHEYU010000058.1, on the reverse strand, counting down.
CCGCCGATAGTCGATTTATCACCGGTATCGGTAAAACCCAATCCGCCGGAAGAAAGTCCGCCTAAATGGGTGTCGGGAGAAACCACCAGCACCGTTTTGCCCGATTGAACGGCCTCCACAGCAGCAGTTACAGCAGCCGAAGTTCCGCCATAAATAATCAGATCGGCTGAATACTCGTTGGGATTACTCTTTTTACTGTCGCAACCGAAGATTAACAGGAACAATGTCATGCTGACAATTGCATTGAAAAAGCGGATCGATAAAAAAGATCTATTCTTCATTGTATTTTAAGTTTAGTTTGTTTCGAAATTTATTATTGAATAAAATCGAAATATAAGATTTCTCGCAACCAAAATTCAATATTTTACCGAGAAAGGGCAGCCGATTTCTCAGCTGCCCTTTGATTATTCTATTTTGAAAAATTTTAATGTTGCGGTTGTTTCCCCAGTAAAGTTCCGCCCATGTTGTAATTCTGGATTTTGGGCAATTCCGGATTGCCGGTGCCTTTTTGCATGAGTTGAATCAGGTCTTCCAGATGGTTGGTGTAAACGCCTCGCGGATCGGTGTTGTGCTGTTTGCAAACCGAAGCGGCCATGCCAATCACTTCGCCCATCATACCTGTGGTACGCATCACGCGAACGGTTCCCAGCGCCACGTGCGAAACGCTGATGTTGCGTCCGGCCATCAAAAGATTGGGCACATTCACTGAATACAGACAACGGTATGGAATCGGGTACGGTAGAATTGGTTTGTGCACGGCAATTGATTTAAACTCTTTGCCAGGGAACTGTTTGCTATTTTCAGGATCAGGATAATGCAAATCGATCGTCCACGAAGTTGGGGCTGTTCCGTCGGGATAAACTTTGTGATCGACCAGGTCTGACTCACGAAGAATGAAATCGCCCACCAAACGCTTCGATTCGCGTTTCCCGGCAATGTAGGCCACCCATTTTAACTGGCGCTTTTCAAATTTGCCTTTGTCGATCGAACGATTTTTCAGGAACGACCAGTTGGAATAAACCACCAGCAAACCGTAATCGCGGATACGTTCAAACTCATTCACCTGATCGATTCCCATGCCGGTTTCCCAGTTCCAGTCGCCGCGAATCAAATGTTCGGCTTTGTCCTCATTCCATTCAATTCCCCATTTGATATCCGGAAAAGGAACGGTGGCTGATTTGTCTTCGGCAAACCACTGAACCGACGAGCCCATCGTCAGGTTGTCGGCTTCTTCCGGAGCGGTTGATTCGCCAAACTCTTTCGAATTTTCGCGACCAGTCATGTATTTGGCTCCTGCCAACACGCCAATGGTGGCATCGCCGGTGCAATCAGCAAAAAGAGGCGCTGTAAAGAGCAGTTTCTGTCCGGTTTGGGTATTGGTAGCCTGAACGCTTTCAATTTTTCCGTCATTCATGTTCACCTTATTGGCATGGCAATTCAGGAACAGCGAAATGTTTTTTTCTTTGCGGACGGCTTCCATCTTTTTATCGTCTTCGTAGTTTTCGTACGGACGGGCATTCCCTTCTTTCGACGGGCCAATTTCATTGACCAGATTACCCAGATTCGGATACGGTTCGAGGTTGATGCGGCCACCCAAATGAACGCGTACTTCGGAACTGTTGTTTCCGCCCAACACCGGACGATCCTGTACCAGCGCCACTTTCATGCCTAAACGGGCAGCCGAAATGGCGGCACATGTTCCGGCCATTCCACCGCCAATTACAACTAGGTCGAATTGCCCGGCTTCGTTTACCTGTACGGTTGCCGGATTTAGCTTCCCGCGAAGTTCGGCCAGTTGCTGAACCCCGGAAGGCGGAGTAAAATTGAGGTCGGAAGAAAATATAATCGCATCGCACCGGCCATTAAAACCGGTTAAATCTTTCAGCGTAAGGGTGGAGTTGGTTTTGCTGATGTCGATCACTCCGCCATCCTGCCAGCTCCAATCCATCGATTCCGTTCCGAAAACGGCAGCGGCAGCTTTTCCGTTGATTAAAACCTGAAATTTGCCAGGAGCGTCCTGATCGGTCCAACGAGCTGCCCAGTTGCGGGTGCGGACGAACATGCGGTAATTGCCAACTTCAGGAAACTGAATGGTTGTACTGGCATCTTTTACCGGAATACCCATTCCGTGGGCCATCATGAACGGCGAGCCCATCTGGTCCATGAACTGCTGATCGATTACCCAACCGCCTTTTTTTGCAAAACTTTCGGCTTCGACGAGCACTGTATTTTTCTGTGCAAAACCACTGAGATAAAAGATGGTCATCAGTAAAAAAAGAAGTAGTTTATTCATATTTGGTTGTTTTAGATTATTTTTAACTATTTCAATATTCATTTTCGAGCCACCTCGATAAAAAGACATCGTAAATCCGATAAGATGTTTCTTTTTTGTTTTGAAGTTCCAGCAACAATTCCTTATCAAGTAGCGACCTACTTATTCGTCGCGCATTTGCAGGCGTTCCAATGTCGTATTTCGAAATAAATTTCTGAGCGGTGAGTTGTTTTACCTCTCCTTCTTTTGCAACTGCAATAAGGAAATTCCACTGTGCGCTGGTTAATAGTTGCCTGTATTGATAGAAAACAGGTTCATTCCTTTTTAATAGTTCCGAACATGCCATTTTCACGTTATCTATTGTAATTTCATTATCAGCGATATAATACAAGATGTTGCATAAACTTTGGGTATAGAAAGTGTGCAGATGGCTCCAGGTCAACACCATTTCCAGCGCTTCGTTGGTGATGCCGATACCCGATTCTGAAAATTTATTCCGGATGAAGGAAGAATATTTGTATTTCTCAATTCGGTCAAGTGATAAATATTGTGTGCTTGCAAAAAATGGACGTTTCACATTTGAAAACAAATTGATCATCATTGCTTTTCGACTTCCGCAAAAAATGAAACGGATATTTTTTAAATTTTGGGTATAGGTACGCAGAATTGCTTCAATGTTCTTTTCCGGATAATCTGAAATTTGTTGAAATTCATCAATCGCAATAACAATCTGTTCTCCCCTGTTTTCTAAAAAGCTAAACAAACTTTGCAAAGTAAATTCCTTTTCATGGTCCGATTGATAATTGATCTGTATTTGCGGTTGTCCTGTCAACGGATCATAACCTATCAGAGGTCTGAACCCCTTAATAAACTCAAAAAACTGTTTCCCAAGAGGTGTTTTTTCAGGAAATTCCAACAAAATTGCCTCGGCCAGTAGTTTATTGAATTCGCTCAAATTCCGCGACGAAAATATGTCAACATAGATTGACTTTATATCACCATTTTCACGAAGGAAATCAAAAAATCGATAAATGAGTCCTGTTTTCCCCATTCTTCGCGGAGAGATCAAAGTGGTGTCTATCCCATTTCTGACATTTGCAAACAATTGGTCTACTTCTTTTTGCCGATCACAAAAGAATTCTTTCGATACATAACCTTTAAGTAAAAATGGATTGTTTCTCGTTTTCATTTCTGTCTTTTTCTGCAAATATAAGCAAACCTGCACTCACTATCTATTTTAGATTATCTGTTTTAGATAGTCCAAAATAGACAGTCTTGTATGTTTTTGCAAATCAATACTTTAACTTCAAATTAAAAATTCAGATTACTTATTTTTCTGCGATAATTTTTAGCTCTTTTCCATTCAGCTTTCCTCCGGAAACAATCATACTAATTTCTCCGGATTCTTCGGTCGATTCGATGATGGCTACCATTTTACCGTTGAAAACAGGCATGTAATTAGATGCAAACGAAGTTTGATCGATCGGATTTCCGTTACATACAGCCTTTAAAGTTCCGGCCCCATTTACTTTAAAAAAAAGCAACTGGTCGGCCCGGGGACAAAGATTTCCGTCTTTATCCAGCACTTCAACGGTAACAAACGACAAATCTTTGCCGTCGGATTTAATTGTTGTGCGGTCGGCGGTCAACTTTACGGAATACGGTTCTCCGGAAGTTCGTATAATTTGCTCTGCCACAGCTTTGTTGTTTTCGTCGTAGGCTACTACTTTAATCTCTCCGGGCTGATAGATGACATCATTCCACATCAGGCGATAACGTGAATACTTGTTGCTTTTATCTTTCTGTTTCACGCCTGCACTCACCCCATTC
>JAHEYU010000117.1 GCA_023251435.1 Bacteroidota bacterium | reverse complement strand
TGAACAAATACAACCGGTTAAAGCTTGGTTTTCCGAATTCCTGACTTGGATGACCACCCATCAATATGGCCTTGATGAAATGAATGCCAAAAATAACCACGGAACCTGTTGGGCGGTTACTGCTGCCGCAATGGCTGATCTGGTGGGGAACAAGGAAATCCTGAAAATGTGTACCGATCGATTCAAAACTGTATTTCTTCCTTCGCAAATGGCTGATGACGGCAGTTTCCCGCTCGAACTGAGACGCACCAAACCGTATGGTTATTCGTTGTTCAACATCGACGCCATGTGCAATCTGGCCGAAATATTATCAACGTCAGAGGATAATCTTTGGGAATTCTCCACTCCCGATGGCAAAAATCTAAAAAAAGGAATGGAATACATTTATCCGTTCATCGCCGATAAATCGAAATGGCCATTTGCCAAAGACATTTACATCTGGGACGAATGGCCGGTTCGTCAGTCGTCACTTCTGTTTGCAGGATTAGCGTATCAAAATCAGGAATACATCAACACCTTTCTCCGCTTGCCTGCCAACCCGACTCATCCCGAAGTGATTCGAAATGTTCCGGTGAGGCACCCGGCAATTTGGCTGGTGAAATAATCTGGCGGCTGGCTGCTAGTTGCCAGTTGCCAGTTGCTGATGAAAATATGAACTCCATAAACTAATCGATATGCTCTCAAAAAATATGCTCTCAACCTTTTCCGGCCTTGCAGCAATTCTTCTCTCCGGAAGCATTCAGGCTCAACAAAAAAATGTACTGTTTATTGCAGTTGACGATCTGCGCCCCGAACTGGGATGTTACGGGCATCCGGTGATTAAATCGCCCAACATCGACCGGCTGTCAAGTTCCGGAGTGCGGTTTACCCGGGCCTATTGCAATGTTCCGGTTTGCGGGGCAACACGGGCAAGCATTATGTCGGGACTTCGTCCTAATGCTTCGCGTTTCGTTAATTTCGATTGCTATCTCGACAAAGATGTGCCCGGAGTGGTGAGTTTGCCGATGCACTTCAGGAATAACGGCTATCACACGGTTTCATTGGGAAAAATATTTCATCATCAGGACGATAGCAAAGGTAGTTGGGTTACCAATTGGCGCCCCGAAAACCCAAAAAGCGGCATGTGGCAAGATTATCAGCTTCAGGAAAATATTAAAAAAAATAAAGACAACCGTTCCCGCGGAATGCCATACGAAAAGGCCGACGTGCCCGATGAAGCTTATTTCGACGGAAAGATTGCAGCAAAAGCGATTGCAGAACTTCAGGCGGCAAAGAAATCAGGTCAGCCGTTTTTTATGGCGGTTGGTTTCCTGAAACCTCATCTTCCGTTTAACGCTCCGTCCAAATACTGGGATTTGTACCACGAATCATCGATTAAGCTTCCCGGCAACATGCACAAACCCGCGGATGCACCCGACGCAGCGATGCATAACTTTGGTGAATTACGGGCTTATTCCGACATTCCGCCAACTGGCCCGGTTTCCAAAGAAATGGCGCTGAAACTCATTCAGGGATATTACGCCTGCGTGAGTTACACCGATGCTCAAATCGGCAAGGTTTTGAAAGCGCTCGAAGAATCCGGACTGGCAGAAAATACGATTGTTGTACTTTGGGGCGATCACGGCTGGAACTTAGGCGAACATGGGTTATGGTGTAAACATTGTAATTTCGAAACTTCTTTGCACACGCCGCTCATCATTCGTGCTCCGGGTCATAAATCAGGCGTTGTGGCCGATCAGTTGGTTGAATATGTGGATGTTTATCCAACCTTATGCGATCTGGCTCAATTGACAAAGCCATTTCATCTTCAGGGAAACAGTTTGACTCCGCTTTTGAACGGAGATAAACCTGCGTGGAAAGATGCGGTATTTTGCCGGTGGATCAAAGGAGAAACCATCATCACCAAAACACACGCTTACACCGAGTGGTACAACCAACCGGGGCAGCCTGCTCATGCCCGGATGTTGTTCGACCACACCAAAGATGCTGCTGAAAACATCAATATTTCAGAAAAACCTGAAAACAGCCAATTGGTGGAAACGCTACAAAAACGGATTGCAAAACATATGGAAGACCGGGAACAAATCAACCTGCCTTCTGGCAGAAAATAAATTGAGTTAGGCAATTAACTAGCCTTTATGAAATTTTAAACCCGAAGGGTTGAAATGATTATAGAACAAGGCAAACTAAGTGCAACTAAACCACGAAGTGGTGGTATTATCATGCCATGCCTTCGGCATTTTAAACCTTCATTTATCCGAATTTCCTATAATCCTTTCATGCCTTCGGCATTAATGAATCAAATCATAAATCGAATAAAATGCATGAACATATCTAAACCAACAATCATGAAAAAACATCATTTGCTCCTGTTCTGGTTGCTATTTGCAGGCCAGCTTTTTGCGCAGGATCCACACATTTTGGTGACCAACAGCGACAAACAGGACGTTCTGCAAAAAATTCAGCAGCAAGCCTGGGCCAAGTCAATTTATACTGGAATGCAAAAAACGGTCAATCCGTATGTCGATCGCCACCAGACCGATCCGCAGTGGATTTTGAGCCGCTACCTGATGAACCGCGTTCCGGGGAAACGATACACCCGGGTTTATTCTGATGATGGAGGCCAACGATTGGTCAAATGGGAAGGTGATGCTCCTGTGCCAACGGTTCGGGTAAATACTTACCTACGAACTCCAATTACAGAAAAAGGAACATCCTACCGAAAACCGTCCATCGAAGAACTGATTCCGAACGATACCGCAAAACTAATGAACCTGTTCAATCCGGAAACCAATCAAAAGGAATGGACCGATCCGCAGGCTTATATTACCGGTATTAATGGCGGAATTAATGATTTGGCACTCGATGCAGCTATTATTTTCTGGCTGACCGGTGAAGAAAAATATGCGAAATTTGCAGCCGATATTCTCGACCAGTGGGCTAAAGGAGCTTATTATCAGGAGCCTATCATTGGTCCATGCCGCACCGGATTTCTGGACATGCAAACACTGGGCGACCGAACCTACCTGCCGCTGATTCTGGCTTACGATTTTCTTAAACCCTATATGCGTCAGCAAAATTACGACCTTCAGTGGTACGAAACGGTGTTTGAAAAATTTGCCTCCACGCTGGCATTTCGCGGTTTCTGGAACAACAACTGGTATGCAGCCGAAAGTTCGACCATGACATTTGCCGCGTTGAGTCTGGAAAACAAGCAGAAACGCGATTATTACCTCCAGTTTATTCTGACGAAAGACACCATTAATGGCAGTTGCGGACAACTTGCATTCCCTTCAACCGTCGAAAAATGGCTGACACACGACGGGCACTGGAAAGAACCCGGCGGGTACCACAATTTCCCGGTGGGGAATCTGCTCCTTTCTGCTCTTGCGCTCGAAAAGAACGGTTACGATATTTTCCGAAAATTTCCGGCTATGTTTCGCGCTTCGTATGCCATGCTCAAATATTCGTTTCCGAACCTGACCGTTGGTGCTTTTGGCGATACAGGAAGGTCTTCGCAAAGCGCCGAATCTTTGGAAATTGGTCTGATTGGAGCAGTCAAATACAATCAACCTGAATTACCTGAAATGCTGGCTTCGATGAAAAAACTGATTGATGGCGGAATTTACCAACGTGATAAATCCGGTTTTCTGGGTTTGCTGTGTTTCCTTCCTGAAATTCAGGAGGCGAAAACCGATTACCATTGGCCACGCACAGGAACGCTCGATTTTGCCAAATTATTTGTTCAACGAAATGGAACCGACCCGAAAACCGGGTTGATGGTTGGCGTGCAGGGCGCCACTTACAATCATAACCATTGTAACGGAATGGCGATGGAATTGTACGGAATTGGCGAAGTTTGGGGCGTTGATGCCGGAACCGGACCCAACTACGAACATCCGCTGCACCGCAATTATTACAGTCAGTGGGCTGCACATAATACCGTAGTTGCCGCCGGAATGTCGAGTTCCGTGCCTTTCAGCGGATCGGCCGGGACGAAGCAAATTGGCCAGATTGAGCTGGCTGCCATGGAGCCCATGCCTGATGAAACGGCAGTTTCTCCCGATTATTCGTTCACTGATACCCGCTATTTCGACAAATCAACCAACACCAACCAGTCACGCACACTGGGCCTTGTCAGAACCTCGGAAACGACTGGTTACTATGTCGATATTTACCGGTCAGAAAATACGATTAGCAACGATTACGTGTATCACAATATTGGTGATGAGGTTACTTTCCTGAACGAAAAACGTGAACCACTGAAAACAGTTGAGGCAAAATATCCGGTTACGGAAAAAGATTATCCGGGATTTCGCTTTTATACCGAAGTGAAGAAACTGGAGAAATTTCCGGAAAACCTGATTGCCCGTTTTTCGATCAAGGACGAAAATTCCAAAGACCTGTTTATGCAGGCTTTAATTGCCGGAAACGATAATCGTGACTTCTATCAAGCCATGTCACTCAAAACAAAAACTGCCGGAAAACAATACAATGGCCAACTACTTCCTGTATTTACTATTCGTACTGAAACCGAAGCAAAAAGCCATCCTTTTGTGGTAGTTTTTGAGCCGTATCAGGGTGAAAAAGGAAACACGGTTGAACGTATTTCTGCTGAAAAACGAACCGATAGCGATGTTTTTACTGCACTCACCGTTTATTGCAAGGGCGGCTTGAAGCAGCTAATTTTTCAGTCGGTTGATCCAAATAAAAAATTCACTTCAGGAACAGGGAATTTCACCGGATATTACGGAATTGCAGGTTTTGAAGGTGAAAAACTCACCTCGATTTATTTGGGAAAAGGAAGTGAAATTTCGCATTCGGGTTATTCCTTAAAATCAAAAACTCCGGATGGATCTGCCAACCTGACGATAAACGGCAAGAATTTGGTTGTTTCGTGCAATCAGGAAACTGAAGTAGGATTACCTCTAAAGGCAAAAAAAATCTGGATGAAGCAAGGTTCCATTCGCAAAGAACTTCCGGTTTCAATGTCAGGGAAAAGAATTTTGGTGACTGTTCCGGCTGTTGAAAACGGAGAAATTATACTGGAATAGTTTTATGTGATATTGAGCGGGTGACTTTAAGGCTCTCGCTCAATAAAAAAATCAAATTACCTGATAATGTTGTATATATAATTATTTCATCCTACCTTTACTTTAAATTATCAGGATATATTAAACCATTACTTTAAATTATCATGTATTTTCGCAAGCAGATATTTCAGGGAAGCGGCAATGAAAGCCTTTTTTTATGGGGCGCACGACAAACAGGAAAAAGCACCTTGTTAAAGGAATTATTTCCGGATGCCTTGTGGTTTGACCTTCTGTTAACCGATGTATATGAACGACTACAACGCAATCCGGCCCAACTACGACAGATTATTCTGGCTGATTCACAAAAAAAGCCGGTGATCATCGATGAAATCCAACGGATTCCCGAATTGCTGAATGAAATTCACTGGCTGATTGAGAATAACCGGACAAGGTTCATTTTAAGCGGTTCCAGTCCCCGAAAAATCTTAAGATCTGGGTCAAACCTGTTGGGCGGCAGAGCGCTTCGTTACGAACTCTTTCCGCTGATCAGTCAGGAAATGCCCGATTTTGATTTGCTCCGGGCAATCAATAATGGTTTGTTGCCCCGCCATTATTTATCAGAAAATCCTCAAAAACTGATGTCTTCCTATATCGGCAGTTATTTGAAAGATGAGATTATGGCCGAAGCAAAAATCAGGAATATCAATTCATTTTCCCGATTTTTAGAAGCGGCAGCCTTTTCGAATGGGGAAATATTAAACTTCACGAATATTGCCTCCGACTGCGGTGTAAGTTCTCCTACAGTAAAAGAATACTTTCAGATTCTGGAAGATACGCTCACAGGACGATTTCTTCCTTCGTTTCAAAAAAAGCCAAAGCGAAGGGTTATTCAGGCTCCCAAATTTTACTTTTTTGACATCGGGGTAGCTAATTACCTGCTAAAACGTGGCAAAATAGCACAAGGCAGTGAAGCGTTCGGGAAGGCATTTGAGCATTTTATCTATCAGGAAATCTATGCACATAGTTCATATTCCGACCTGAATTACCCGATTAGTTACTGGCGAACAGCTTCACAATTAGAGATCGACTTTGTTTTAGGCGACCATGAAGTTGCCATAGAAGTAAAAGCCACAGAAAATGCGAATCCGCGACATTTGAGCGGATTGCGCCACTTTGCAGAGGAATATCCTGTAAAAAAATTAATCCTGATTTCGAATGACCCATTTCCAAGACAAATTGACAATATCCTGATTTTACCCTGGGAAATTTTCCTTGAAAAACTTTGGGCAGGAGAATTAATAAATTGATTATCAAACCAACAACCAATGTTATGAAACCATTCCTAAAAAAATCACTTTTTGTCGTTTCGCTTCAGCTCATTTTCGCTTCGATGCTGTTTTCACAGACCAACGAAAGCTGGCAAGCCTCCAAAGAAACCGTTGAACGGCTGTCGAAAAACCAGACAGAATTCAATTATTACGAAGAAAAAGTTCCGGCATACAACTTGCCTGATGCGCTGACGACCATAAAAGGTCAGAAAATAACAAGCAAAAAAGAATGGGAGAAGCTACGTCGCCCCGAATTGCTGGAACTTTTCACAACACAGGTTTACGGACGTGTTCCGAATACGCCTTATAAAACCGAATTCAAAATCATCAAGGAAGACTCCAATGCCATGAATGGTGCAGCGATTCTGAAATTGGTTGACATTATCATTTCAGCAAATGCAAAATCATTAACCATTCACCTGGGACTTTTCACTCCGAACAAAATCAAACAACCCGTCCCGGCTTTTCTGCTGGTTTGCAACCGTCCGCCTGCTGAAAATATCGATTTTACGCGCGACAAGAAAAGCGAGTTCTGGCCCGCCGAGGAAGTGATTGCGCGCGGTTATGCCGTGGCCGCTTTTTATAACGGCGATGTGGATCCCGACAAGCACGACGATTTCCAGAATGGAATTCATGCACTGCTCGACACCAAACGGAATGCCGAATCGTGGGGAACGTTAGCTGCCTGGGCCTGGGGTGCCAGCCGTTGTTTAGATTATTTGGAGACAGATAAAGCTATTGCTGCCGATAAAGTTGCAGTGATTGGTCATTCGCGCGGAGGCAAAACAGCATTATGGGCAGGCGCAACTGATGAGCGTTTTGCAATGATTTGCAGCAACGAAGCCGGTTGCGGAGGAACATCGCTGGCCCGTCGGAAATATGGCGAATCCATTGACCGGATTAACAAAGCTTTTCCTCACTGGTTTTGCACCAACTACAAAGCCTATAGCAATCGTGAAAACGAAATGCCATTCGACATGCATCAATTGATGGCTTTGATTGCACCCCGTGCTTTGTATGTTGCAGCGGCATCTGAAGATTTATGGGCCGACCCGAAAGGGCAATACCTTGCACTTTACCACTCGCAGCCGGTTTATCAGTTATACAATAAAAATGCCCGACTCCCCCAGGAAATGCCCGCACTGAATACGCCTGTCAGAAATGGGCAGGTAGCCTATCATGTGCGCGACGGAGTTCACAACCTGACGCTGAAGGATTGGAACTTTTACATGGATCAGGCTGATGTGGTGCTGAAAAAGAGGAAATAGGAGGAAGTCCGAGACCGGAGTCCGAAGAAAATGGGTTCTTATCATTCATGCCTGCATGAATAATAATCCGTTTACAATCTGTGTTTCATTTCTTATCTGCGCTTATCCGCTTAATTCGCGGCAATCCGCGTTCTATTCTTTTTGAGAAAGACGACACTTAATATTTCGCATTACTTAAATCAAGAAAACTTGACGCAAACCAAATAAAAACAACCATGAATTTCAAAAAATTACTACTTCTAAGTTTTGTTCTACTGGCAATAATTTTTTCAGGAAATGCATCCGCTCAAAATCAAAAAGCCAATGGGTACAAGGGAATCTGGTTTACATTGGGCCAATTTTCTGAATTTGGCGACAAATATTCCGGAGGATTGGGAACTTACACAGCTAACCACGTCCCAATGGCTATTTATTCTCCTGAAGTACAAAAAACCTTTTTTACTTACGGTGGAACCACGGCCAAAGATGAAAAACATTTGCTGATCATGGTTTCATATTACGATCATCAGAAAAAAGTCGTACCAAAACCGGTAATTGTGTACGACAAAATAGATGTCGACGATCCACATGACAATGCCTCCATTTCGCTCGATGAACAGGGCTATCTCTGGGTATTTGTAAGCGGTCGGAACACCCGTCGCCCCGGAATTATTTTTAAAAGCAAAGCCCCCTACTCCATCGAATCATTTGAGCAAATTACCGAAGGCGAAATTACCTATCCGCAGCCTTGGTGGATCAACGGGAATGGATTTTTTCATCTGTTTACCAAATACACCAAAGGACGCGAGTTATACTGGTCAACAAGTTCAGATGGGAAAACCTGGGCGCCCGATCAGAAACTCGCCGGAATGGGAGGCCATTACCAAACAACTAATGTTTGGAAAGGGAAGCTCTATTCTGTTTTTAACTACCATCCCTGCGGAAATGTGGACAAGCGCACAAACCTTTATCTGGCTCAAACCGACGATAACGGCAGAACATGGAAAACCGTCGATGGCAAAATGCTCCAAACCCCTTTAACCGATCCTCATTGCGCTGCACTGGTGCACGATTACGAAGCCGAAAAAAAACTGGTTTACATCAACGACCTGAATTTCGACAGCGAAGGAAACCCGGCAATTCTTGCAGTTATCAGTAAAGATTTTAAACCCGGACCTCAAGGTGATCCACGTGAATGGATGATTGTTCACTGGAAAAACGGGCAATGGAATTATACCAAAGTATGCAACTCGACCCACAATTACGACATGGGTTCGCTTTACGTTGATGGTAAAGTTTGGCGGATTGTTGGGCCAACCGAGGCCGGACCACAAAAACTCGGAACAGGTGGAGAAATGGCCCTTTGGGAAAGTCTGGATGAAGGAAAAACCTGGAAAAAAGTTCGCAACATCACTCATAACAGCGTGCGAAACCACTCCTACGCCCGCCGTCCGCTAAATGCTCATCCCGATTTCTACGCTTTCTGGGCCGATGGAAATGCAGATCAGTTTTCCGAATCGAAACTGTATTTCTGCAATAAAAAAGGAGACAAAGTTTGGGGCTTGCCTTACGATATGAAAGCCGATTTTGTAAAGCCGGAAAGAATTAAATAATTAATTCGTCTCCTACCGGTCAACCCCAACTTTTTAAAAGTAAAGGTTGACCGGAGAAGACGACATTCTATTTTTTGAATGGCTCAAAAACCAATTGAAACTGCCTTTCCGAAGGCATTACCCGATATTTGTTCAATACCGAAATCGCTGTACATCCAACACCGCTCAATGCATAATCCAGATTAAATGTTACTCCTTCGAATGGTTTCAGTTGGAAAGGATACCAGGCTCGCGAAAGGTTGTCAGAATCTACATTCAAGGCGCTAAAGTTGAAAAGTTCAGAACCTGATATTTTGACTCCCAGACCCTGATTGTTTTGTAGAACTGTCCAGCGAACATCTGTTTTATTTCCATTTTCCTGCGGAATCAAATACGGCACATATTGCTCGGCAATAGAACCTGAATAGGTTCCAACCTTAGCACCGGTTTTGCGGTCGGGGTAGGTTTCGTAAGGACCGCGGCCATACCATTTAACCTGATCAAACGACTTATTCAGCACCATCTGGATTCCTACACGAGGCAACCATTCCGGCATTTTCCCATTGGGAGTCACAGTGTGATCGAGTGTCATTTTTCCTGAACCTGAAATCGAGAACTCAAACCGGTTTTCGAATGCGGTCGTTTTGGCTGGATTAGAGGTATGACTTTCGATGACCAGTTTAATTTCTTCTGAACTTTTTGTCCAATTGATGCGGTCGGTTTTGGTGATCATTTGATCCAGTCCATGCGCAAACCATGCATTCGACTGACCTGATCCCATTCCCGGAGTGCGGGCAAGTCCTGATTGCCAGTTCGTCCACTGATCGATATCGTTGGCAAGCGGGGCGCGCCATACGTTCAGGTTCAGTCCTTCTTTCAGCAATTCGGTTCCATCGAAAACAATGGAAATCAGACTGCCTGTCTTTTTGCTGAACGAATACGAAAAATTAGTTCCCTGAACCTTGATTATATCACTCGTTTCTGTGATTTCAGGAGCAGGCAGATTTACCGTTGAGATAGCTTGAGCCAGAACCACTTTCAAAGGCAACTGATCCCAGGCCAGTTCAAAGCCTTTTGCTGCCCACGGTTTATCTGTTTTCTGCCGGAAACTCACCAGTAGGAAATATTCTTTCCCGGCTTCCTTCGTGAATGGCAGATAGGGAACGATGTTTTTTGCCTTTTTCAAGGCGGAAACTGAAGTTTCCAGCGTTCCTTCTTTTACCACCGCTCCTTCGCACTGCAACTGCCAAACGGCATCGAGTTCGCTAGTGTTGCTAAAGTGCAACCTGTTCCAGATTTCGACTTCGCCTTTCGTTTCGTCGAGCATTTTAACAGATACCGGTTGAGCCGATTTCTTGATTTGCCACATCTCGGGTTGTGGCGTGCGATCGGGCCAAATGGTTCCGTAAGTGCGGCCTCCAACGCCCATGCTGAAAAACTCCTGCCCGGTTTTTTGCTCATCAAAGTCGAACCAGCAAAGTGCCGATTTTTTAGTTGCCTCGGTCGGATTGAGCAAATCCTGAACGTAAATTGCTTTATCGAAAATGGCCAATTGATCGAATGCCGCATTGCTGTAGTGGTTCGGATTTTCCTGTGCTTCAATCTCTGGATTACGCCCAAGGTTGATTGGGAAAGGTTTGTTTTCGATGGTTAGTGTACAAGCTGTTTCGGCTTTCTTTTCGCCATCAATATAGATTTGAAGATGTGTTCCGTTATAAATTCCGGTTACCAAATGCCAGTTGTTCTGCCAGTTTTCAGGAAGAGTAGTTTTTACGCTGGTTTTCTTCCGGTCGCCTACATAAAATTCCAATTCCTTTTCGCTGATTTGCTCCACGCCAAACTGGTAAAAACCTTTCGACAGGAAAGTTCCATTACCATTCCACTTGCGGGGTTTCACCCAAAACGAAATGGTCAAAGCTTTTCCGGAAATATCGAGTTTCGGATCGCGGTACATTTCCACCCAGGTGTCGGTCCCGGTAAGTTGAACCGCCTGCCCAAATTTGCCGGCCACCAATTCTATTTTGCCCATCAGGGCTGATGAAATATTGTTTCCGGAGGCATCTGGCGAGCTGATGTATTTTTCGCGCAGGCCGGGGCTGACAAAATCCCAGATCGCACCGCCCATCAGGCGCGGATATTCGTAAATTACTTCCCAGTATTCGTCAAGTCCACCCATGGCATTGCCGGCTGCCGACAAATATTCGTCCATAAACGAAGGGCGCGAGTCAACTTCTTC
>JAHEYU010000057.1:20060-40364 GCA_023251435.1 Bacteroidota bacterium | reverse complement strand
ATGTTTTTCACGGGATTTTTTTTTAGAATATGAGCAAAACTGAATTGCTTAAAAAGCTTCTTCCCGGATTTATTCCACTATTCGTTTTCATTGCTGTTGACGAAATTTGGGGTACACGCGCCGGATTGGTTGCCGCCCTGATAATTGGCTGTGCCGAAATGATCTGGATTTGGCTCAAAGAGCGGCGTTTCGATCGTTTCGTATTGTTTGATACCGGTTTGCTTATCGCACTGGGTTCGGTGTCGATTTTGCTCGATAACGACATCATTTTTAAACTGAAACCTGGCTTGGTTGAGCTGATACTTTGCGCCGTGCTTGCGGTGTCGGCTTTCTCAAAGCTGAACGTTATCGGTCTGATGACACAGCGGTATATGAAAGACATGGAAATTAACCAACAGCAAATGGCGCAGTTCCGAAAGACCATGCAACTGATGTTTTTTGTTTTTTTTGCACATACGCTGTTGGTTTTTTATGCCGCATTTTACTTGTCGAACGAAGCCTGGGCGTTCATCAGCGGTGGTTTGTTCTATATTTTATTTGCCGTGGTTTTCGGGTACGAATTCATCAGGCAAAAAATGAAGTTTCGTAAAACAGCGGCAATTCCTGAAGATGAAGAATGGCTGCCAATCGTGAACGAAGAGGGCGGAATCATCGGAAAAGCTCCACGGTCGGCTTGTCACCGGGGAGAAAAGTTGCTCCATCCGGTGGTGCATCTCCATGTTTTTAATAGCCAGAAGCATGTTTATTTACAGAAGCGACCGATGAATAAACTGGTTCAACCCGGCAAATGGGACACCGCTGTTGGCGGACATATTTCGGCTGACGAGACACTCGAAACTGCGCTGAAACGCGAAGCTTATGAAGAAATCGGACTAACACAATTTTCTGCCAAAATGGTAAAAACATATCGATGGGACAGCGAACTGGAATCGGAACTGGTTTATGTATTTACAACCCACGATTTTAAATCGATTCATTTGCATTCCGAAGAGGTCGTGGAAGGCCGGTTCTGGACACCAAAACAAATTGAAACCAACATTGGGCAAGGCATTTTTACAACGAATTTCGAATATGAATATCGGTTGCTGAAAAAGGAAATATTCTAGTCTCGCAGTTCTACTCCTTCATAATAAGTATCGAAGGTGTTTGTTTTAGCCAGCTGCTTCTCGAATCTACCAATTTTCCCCAGCCTTCAGCAGTAATCACCATTAGCTGAAATTGTTGGATATACTGTTCGTCAATTACTTTTTCGAGGTTCAACGCAATGTGGTTGGGCGCTTCCTGTTCAATGGCCCTAATGGCTTCTTTGATTTCATTGCTTTTTTGGATTATTCCGGCGGGATCGGTTACTGTAATTTGAACTTCCGAATTTTTAATCAGCCGTTGAAGGTATTCAATCAGAAAACCATCCTTTTCCGAAAAAAATGGTGCTATAACCTGATTCCAGTCTCCTGAATTTTTATCGACAAAAATTCCGACAGGTACTTTGCTGTTCGACAGAATGTTTTGTGTACGGTCGTCGAAAGGAGAGTGACCAAACAGTTTTTCTTTTCCTGAAACTTTCTGAATCAAACGGTCGGGGTTTACAATGCGGGTAGTATAACCGAGAATTCGTCCAAGAAGACTCCCTTCAAAAATCGATTGCCCGATACCGATCAGCAGTAAATCGAAATCGCCTTTGTTGGTTATTTCGGTAATATCGGCATCAATATCGTCGGAAGCTTTAAACAGCGTGGTAATTTTCTGGTTCAGTAGTTCCGATTCCTGGATGACAGGTGAGAAGCTTTCATTTTCGTATTCATCCATGTTATAATGATGGAGTACATTGTTTGGACAAAGGTGCAAGGCAGTAACCGTTGCATTGTCTTTCTGCTTTTTAATCAGATTGTTGGCCAGTCGCAGCAACGACCTACCCATTTCTGGATTTCCGAACGAAACAATGATTTTGAATTTGCGAAGCTGATTGATCGTTTCAGAAATAATTGAACTCTTTGGTTTGAATATCCGCTCAATCAAATCCAAAGCCGGACCGGTCATGAATGTTGTGACCAGTGCCATGATCACCATCATTGAGAAAACTTCAGGCGAAAGGATTCCCAGATCATACCCAATGTTCAGCACAACCAATTCCATCAGTCCGCGGGTGTTCATCAACGCGCCTATTGTAAGGCTATCCCGCCAGTTTTGCCCAATCACTTTCGCGGCTATTGCGCTTCCCACAAATTTTCCGGTAATGGCTACCAGGATGATCAGCCCGGTGACTTTCCATAGATAAATTTCGTTTAAAAGTCCAATTTGCGTGCGCAATCCGGTGAAAACAAAAAAGAGAGGAAGCAGCAAAACCAGAGCGACGTCTTCTATTTTTTGGATGAAGATATTTCTGAATTTGGTATTTTCGGGCATAATGGTTCCGGCCAAAAAAGCTCCGAAAAGGGCATGAATGCCAATGATTTCAGTAGCGTAGGATGAAATCAGCAACGTAAGAAAAAAGATGGCTACCACTTGTTTGCTTAGGTTCTCACGCGTAGAATGGAGTTCGCCCACTCTTTTCAGGAATGGACGAACTGCCTTAAGCATGAAAAGCACATAAGCTATTGAGAGTAAGATTACATAAAGCGAACTTAGGAACGATCCGGCTTTGGCAATGGCAATGATAGCCGCCAGCATACACCAGGCCGTAATATCGTCGGCAGCGGCACAGGTAATTACTAAAGTTCCCAAACGGGTTTTGTGCATTCCGCGTTCCTGGACTATCCGCGCCAGAACAGGGAAAGCCGTTATACTCATTGCCATTCCGAGGAATAAACCGAACGACAGAAACGAAACTCCTTCAGGAGCAAAATGAGTATAAATGAAATAAGCCAGCCCCATTCCCAATGTGAATGGAATAAGGATTCCGGCATTGCTCACTACCACAGCGTCTTTTACCTTATTTCTTATCACTTTAAGGTCGAGTTCCATTCCCACCATAAACATGAAAAGTATCAAACCAACCTGACTTAAAAGGCTAAGATTGTCAAGCGAGTTTTCCGGGAAAAGAGCCGACGAAAATTCAGGAAAAATTGCTCCCAATAAAGATGGACCAAGTGCAATACCGGCAATTATTTCGCCGATTACTGTTGGCTGGTGTATTTTTCTGAAGATGAAGGCAAATATCCGCGAGACAATAATGATGGTTACAATTTGTGCCAGAACCAGACCAACCGGATGCGACAGATTTTGAAGAATTGATTGAATAAACTGCGAAAAATAGGAGCTTTGCAGTTCTGTTTCAATCACATTTCGTCCGGTTTCCAGCAATTTGCCAGTTTGAATAATCCAGTACATCAAAGCCAAAAATGCTCCCAGAATACCGATGTAAAGCAGTACGTTTTTTAAATTCTTCATTGTTTTTTTTTCTTTCATAAAATAAAAGTAGAAGAAGAAAATTTGCGTGCAATGATTTGAACTACCCTAATTACTCTATTTGTAACAAACCGTTTGAATTTTGTAATAAACTATCCCTATGTTTGGCTGATAAAGAAGCCCCGGTATGTTTCGCCCAGCGTTAATACCAGCGGTTTTTGGGATTGAAAATAGATGTTGGTAGTAATTTGGTTGTTCGAAATATACAATACCGCGCTCAACGAAATTAGTTCTTTTTTGTTTACGCGGCTAAATTCGCCGGAAGGTAAAAGTGAAAGTAATTTGCTAAACGAGATGTTTTTCAAATTGAGAGTGACGCCGGTGACTAAATACGCTATTTTGTCTCGTGGGTCGATTTCCGATGTGCGTACATAAACAAACAGGTAGGGATCAATCAACACGATTCCTTTATCTGTATTCAGGCGGAGTTGTTTCTTTTCCCTGATTTCAGGATTAATTCGCTGGATGGCTTTGCCAATGGCTTGTTGAAGTCGTTCAGGTTTTACAGGTTTTATGATGTAATCGATGGCATCGAGGTCGAAAGCATTGATTGCAAATTCTTTGTATGCCGTGGTGAAAATTACAGGTTTGTTATTGAGTAATGCAGCTAACTCAATTCCATTTATGCCGGGCATTTCAATGTCGAGTATGCACAGGTCGAAATCCAATCCGGGGAATTCTTTCAGAAAAATTTCCGGATCGTTAAAAGCCCTCACAACTTCAAGTTCAGGTATTTGTTCGCAGAGAAGTTTCAGGTACGAAAGCCCCGGCAATTCATCGTCCAGCAGCAAGCACTTTAGTTTTGTATTCAAGCAGGTCAATTTTTAAATGTGCAATATAGACGTCTTCTTCAGTAAACCGTTCAAATTTAAAATGATCGTTATAGATAATTTTTAGCCGTTGCTCAAGCGCTTCAGTTCCAAAACCACCTTTATCTTTTTTAATGGGCGATTTGGTAGATATTTTATTGGCAACTGTAAGCTTAAAGGTGCTGTCGTTAAACTCGAAAATAATAGAAATAAAGGCTCCTGCGCTTTGAAGGTCGGCATGTTTAAATGCATTTTCGATTAAATCAGTTGAAATAAAAGGAGCCAGCAAATGCTGATGATAAAGTGGCTCGTTTTCATTAACTTTCAGTTTTACTTTCAGTTCGAACAGCGGGCTTAGTTTTATTTTGTTGATTTCGATCAGGTTAAGTGCAAATTCTACCTCCTGTTTGGGCGTGACCAGTTTTTTGCGGCTCTCGTAAAGAATGTAATCCAATACATTGGCCAGTTTGTCGAGTGCAAAATAAGTTTGGTAGGCATGCGACTGAACCGAATTGAGTATATTTTTGAGAAGATGTGGGTTTAGACGCGAATCGAGATTTTCAAGCTGAACCTGATTGAATTTGCTCTCCATTTCCTGATGTTTTGATTCCAGCATCCGTTTCTGTCTGACAGAGATATTAAGTTTGATTACCAGAAAAACAATAGAAATAATAGAGATAGTGAGAAGAATTACGATAGCGTAAAAGAGCGAAGGCGACAAACTTAGCTGATGTTCCATGCGATTTTGTTTTTAGCAAAGTTAGTATTTTTTGCAGGCTGCTTTTTCGAACAAAAAAAAAGATCCGGTCTTTTTAGTGACCGAATCTTTTACGCAATTGTATTTTCAAAACTATTCTTCTAAAGTGTTTTATGTGTTCCGTCGCAGTAAGGAGAATTTTTTGTTTGCTTACATTGGCAAAGCCAGGCTTCTCGTTCTTCGGCAATCTTAAAAAATACCGGAGTAAATTGGGTTCCCTTGTGGGAGCCATCACAAAAGGGTTGAGTAGAACTTCTACCGCAGGCACACCAGGCAAAAGTGCCGGGTTTAAGCGTTACCTTTGCAGGTACTCTTGCGGCGATTAATGGTTTGTTCATGGTTGTTTTTGTATTATTGGTTCAATTTATAAGCATCAACACTATTGCCCGAAAAGGTCGGAACTATTACCAGTTTTTTACCGGGCACATAATCAATGTCGGCAGTATTCTGTTTATCAACGGTATCCAGCAGCTTGATAGATTCGGCTCCTTTGGTAACAAAAATGCGGCCTGGCCAATTCGAATAAATAAAGTCGCCGCTTTCCAATTTTTCAAGTCCGTCAATTCCACCGCAATTTTCGGCTAACACCTTAATTTCTTTTGTATTTAAGTCGGCCTGAAGTATTTTTTCGGTCCCGATGTAGAGTTTTCCTTTTTCGGCCCACAATCCATTGGGATTAATGATTAGTTTGTCTTCGAGCCAAAGGTTTAACTTGCCATTTGCCAGCACATAAATTTTATTGTCGCGCATATCTGTAACAAATACAGTCCCGTCTTCAGATGCAGTAACGTCGTTCAGAAATTTTGCATTCGGGAGCTTTACTTTGCTTGTGATTTTTGCGTCTTTAATATTGATAATCACCAATTCATCAATGTCGGACACATACAGGGTTCCATCGTGAATGGCTTGTCCTTTGGGGGCATTCAATCCGGTAACCCAATGCAGATTTTTGATTTTGCCATCGATATCGAGAATGGAAACAAAGCCGTTGCCATCTTTTGCCGAAGCATCACCATCGATGTTGGTTACATAGATATTGTTTGATTTCGCATCAAATAAAGCAGATTCAGGAGTTTTTAGTCCGTCGGAGGTCGACCAAACTTTAGTTAATGATTGAGAGTTTGCCGACAACCCTAAACCCAATAAAACGAACAAAAAATAGTTTCTTAGATTCATGACAATTAATTTATAAATTTGAATTCAGTATTCTTTAAACAATGAAATTTCGAAATTGTTAAAAATCACTATAAATTTCCAGAATATGAAGTCAATAGTATTGTTTACACTTGGCCTTCTGCTTGCCGGATTTCCCTCTTCGGCAAAAAAACATATCATGTATGTTGGCACCTATACAAAAGGCATGACCGATGGAATTTTTATCTATTCGTTTGATGATCAGTCCGGAAAGCTGGTTGACCTGAAAACCCCAGTGGTAAGCAACAATCCTTCTTTTCTTACAATTTCTCCCGACAAAAAGTATTTGTATTCGGTTGGCGAACTCGATAACCTGAATGATAACAAAAGTGGAGGTGTTTCTGCATTCAAAATTGAAAAAAACGGACATCTAAGTTTGATTAATCATGTATTAACCAACGGTGCAAATCCTTGTCATATAAGCATTTCGCCTAACGGGAAGAAATTAGTCGCGTCAAATTATTCAGGAGGTAACTTGTCGATATTCGATATACTTCCCGATGGCAAATTGTCGGAAATGGTGCAGCGAATTCAGCACTCGGGTAGTAGTGTCGTTCCCGGACGGCAGAAGGAACCCCACGCACACTCGGCCAGATTTGATGCAACCGGAAAGCTTTTATTTGCAGCTGATCTGGGTATCGATGAATTAAAAATTTATCAGGTTGGAGTTGATGGCAAGCCGTTTTCTCCTAATCCGCAGCCGTTTGTTAAGTTAGCGCCGGGTTCGGGTCCGCGTCATTTCGATTTTTCGGCTGACGGTAATTTTATCTATGTCATTAACGAGTTAAACTCAACAATTTCGGTACTGATAAAATACGGAGGTGTTTGGAAAGAAATACAGACTATTAAAACCCTGCCGAAAGATTTTTCAGGTGAAAGCTGGTGTGCTGATATTCATTTGTCAGCCGATGGTCGTTTTGTTTACGGGTCGAACCGCGGACATAACAGCATTGCCGTTTTTAAACGCGACATTACCAGCGGAAAATTGGAAATGGTTCAGACTGTCTCGGTTGAAGGAAATTGGCCGCGTAATTTTACTCTCGACCCAACCGGGCAATTTTTATTGGTTGCCAACCAACGAAGCAACGATATTACTGTTTTTAAAGTCGATCAGCCTTCAGGCAAACTTAACTATACGGGCATAAAAGTTCAGAACGAATCGCCTGTTTGTTTGCAGTTTCTGAAATAGAGAATTTTTCAGATTAAAATATGGCTTAAAAGTATTCTGAACCCGATACCTATTAAAATTATCCCACCGATAATTTCCATTCGTTTTCCTAGTTTTCCACCTAGCTTTTTGCCAAACAGCATACCAATCATCGAAACTAAAAAAGTTACTGCACCGATTATGAATATTGCCAAATAGATGTTTATTGTAACAAAAGCGAAGCTAATTCCAACTACCAAAGCATCAATACTGGTAGCAACAGCCATTCCCAGAAGCACTATTGTTTTTAACGGATTAGAGCTGCTAGCATCCTTTTCTTTGACAAAGCTTTCATAAATCATTTTAAATCCAAGCAAAAATAACAACCCGAATGCAATCCAATGATCATAGTCGCTAATCAGATTTTCCACTTGTTTCCCCAATATATAACCCAATAATGGCATGAGCGCCTGAAAAAATGCAAGCGTAGCTGCAATTTTAACTCCTTGCCAGAACCGAATGTAACTTATTGACAATCCAGTGGTAACAGAAACAGCGAATGTGTCGAATGAAAGCCCAATCGCAATTAAAAGTATTGTAAAAATATCCATAGAGAAAATTAAAATGCAGCCGGGCAATAGGATCCCGACTGCAAACTTAGGAGCTAATCAAACAAATCTGATAACCAGTTTTTTTGTTTATGGTGTTTGTAATAATCACTGTCGTTATGGTATTTATGGCGATCATGATCACTGTGGTGCTGGTTAAACGATTGATTTGAGCCATAAAACCGATTTTGTCCTTCAGGAGTTGATCGTTCAATAATCTTGTCGATTTCTCCACGATCGAGCCAGATTCCACGGCATTTAGGGCAATAATCAATTTCGATGCCCTGTTTGTCTGAAATAGCAAGGGCGACATTGCAAATTGGACAGTTCATAATCTACTTTTTAAAGTTTATAATTAATAATTCCTGTTGCTTTATTATTTCTTCTTGTCTATATATAAATGAATTAGTTTCTCTATCCAAATGATTGGGAAAATTAAGAAACCAGAACCAACCGCCAATAAAATATCTTTTGATCCGAGTGCTGTTGTACCAAAAACATGCTGGAAAAAAGGTGTATAAATAAATAGTGCTTGTAATGCCAAAATTGAAGCTATTCCAATAAAAACAATATGATTGCTGAAGAACCCGATTTTAAATACAGAATCTTTGAGTGAACGGCAATTGATCATGTAAAATATTTGAAACATGATGACAAAGGTTACAGCAATTGTTTGGGCTTTGGGAAGCGCATCTATGGATGAAACTCCATTTGATAAAGCATTGTTATACTCCCAGTTGAACAGAAGAATTGTACCGATAGTCATTAAAACCGAGACAAAGAAAACCCGGAATGTTATAAACCAATTAAATAGTGGTTCGTCAGGTTTTCTTGGTGGTCTGTTCATCACATTGGGCTCCTTTACTTCGAAGGCCAAAGGTATAGCAAGAGCAATTGCAGCTACCAGGTTGATCCACAACAATTGTGTTGGAAGCATTGGCAACAACAACTCTTTTGTAATGGGGTTAAAAGGGAAAAACATGATACCGTAAATAAGAATAAATGCTAATCCTAAGTTTGTTGGGAGCAAGAATGCCAACGATTTCAGTAAGTTGTCATATACTCTCCTACCTTCTTCAACGGCAGCGCTAATGCTTGAAAAGTTATCGTCGGCAAGCACAATGTCGGCCGACTCTTTTGAAACAGATGTACCGGTAATACCCATTGCCACGCCAATATTTGATTGTTTGAGCGAAGGGGCGTCATTCACACCATCGCCGGTCATGGCTACAATCTGATTGTTTTTCTGTAATGCTTTAACCAACCTAAGTTTATGCTCTGGAGCAACCCGTGCAAAAATATTGGTGCTGTTTACTATTTTGGTCAATGTTTCATCGTCCATAGTTGCCAATTCAACTCCCGTCACCACATCGCCTTTGTTTGATAAACCTAAGTGCATTCCTATGGCACGGGCTGTTGCTTTGTGGTCACCTGTGATCATTTTAACAACGATTCCTGCATTATGGCATCTTTTGATGGCTTCAATCGCTTCTGTGCGCGGTGGATCAATCATGCCAATTAAACCTACAAATTGAAAGCCGGTTTGCGTTTGTTCTTCGGTTAATTCCAACTCATCGCCACCCGCCCACTCTTTTTGAGCAACAGCTAATACGCGCATTCCCTTGTCTCCAAAATGCTCAATCTGCATCTGAATTTGTGAAGTTTCAAAAGGAAATCCACCAAGGTGTATCGAGCACCGCCTCATGATCACTTCGGGTGCTCCCTTAATAATGATAAGCGGCTTTGTATTGCCCACCAGTGCAGCCATGTATTGCAATTCAGAATCGAAAGGAATCACGTCTTTTCTGGGATACAACAGATGTAAATTGTCGGTATCGAATTTGGCTTTTGCAGCAGCCACAATTAAAGCAACCTCGGTTGGATCACCTGTAATGCTGAAGTTAGCTCCTTCAGCTTTAATGGTGGCATCGCTGCACAATACTGCATTTATCAGAAGTGTTTGAATTACATCAGGAATCTCGTCCATTTTTTGTCCGTTCAACAAAAACACCCCATTAGGGTTGTACCCTACACCTGTTAATTGAATCTGACTTTGTGCGGTCCACAGCTCATTCACAGTCATTTCATTTCGAGTTAGAGTTCCAGTTTTGTCAGAACAAATAACAGTTGTACTTCCCAACGTTTCTACAGCAGGAAGTTTACGAATGATAGCTTTCCTTTTAGCCATGCGTTGCACTCCAATAGCCAGAGCAATGGTTACAACTGCCGGAAGCCCTTCGGGGATGGCCCCAACAGCCAAGGCAATGGCAAACATCATACTTTCTTTCAATGCCAATACCAATGCAACTCCCTGTCCGGTTGCCCGAACAGTACCAATAACCATAATAACAAGAGTTATGGCAATAATACCAATGGTAAGATATTTGCCAATGACGGCAAGTTTATGGGTTAAAGGTGTTTCCAGATCGATGGTTTCTCCAAGCATGTCTGAGATTTTTCCAAGCTCTGTATTCATCCCGGTTGAAACAACCACGGCAGTTGCTGTTCCCGAAGTTACCAAAGTGCCACTGTAAACCATGCATTTTCGATCGCCAAGAACCGCGTCAGGTTTTACAGCACCAGCTGTTTTTTGAGCTGGTAACGACTCACCTGTTAGCGCGGCTTCTTCAACCGAGAGGTTTTTTTGTTGTACAATGCGCATATCGGCTGGCACACGGTCGCCGGCTGCCAATTGCACAATATCGCCCGGCACTATTTCAGAAACCGGGATCATAATGTACTTGCCATCACGCAATACAGTTGCATTTTCCGGAACCATGTCGCTTAAGGCTTCAATTGCTTTTCCTGCTTTATATTCCTGAATAAAGCCAATGATGGTGTTGAGAACAACCACAGAAAGAACCACCAGTCCATCAGTAACTTTGCCCAATAAAGTCGCCAAAGTACTTGAGCCCAACAGAACCCAAATTAATGGGTTATTGATTTGCCTAAATAGTAGCTTAAGCGCTCCATCGCCTTTCTTCTTTTTAATTTGGTTAGTCCCATATTTTTCAAGTCTCTTTTTTGCTTCAGCTGATTTTAGTCCATCTTGAGAACTTTCAACTATCTCAAGCACATGTCCGTATTCTGCCGCGTGCCATTTATATATCATACTCTGATTTTTTTTATTTTTTATTTTGGTTAGGTTTTAGTTTGTGTTTTAAATATTCAAAAATAATTGGGAGTAATGAGATAAATATTATTGCCAATACAACAACTGAAAAGTTGTTTTTAACGAATGGTAAATTGCCAAAAAAGTACCCGCCAAATGAACAGATGAATACCCAAAAAATACCTCCAATAATGTTGAATAAAATGAATCTCAAATAATTCATTGATCCCACACCTGCAATGAATGGGGCAAAAGTTCGGATTATAGGAACAAAACGGGCTATGATAATGGTTTTCCCGCCATGTTTTTCGTAAAATTCTTGGGTGCGGTACAGATATTCTTTTTTAATTAACCGATAGTTTCTTTCGAATACTTTTCCCCCAAAAAACTTACCGAGTGAGTAATTTACACTATCACCCAGAATCGCTGCAATACACAAAATCCCAACCAAAATCCAAATATTTAATATGCCCTGAGCTGCAATGGCTCCGGCAGCAAATAAGAGCGAATCGCCCGGCAGAAATGGAGTTACAACTAAGCCGGTTTCACAAAAAATAATACAAAACAAAATCAGATATGTCCAGTTCCTGTATTCTGTCACCAAACTGAACAAGTATGTATCTAAATTGAGAAATAAATCGAAGAAACTATTTACTATTTCCATAATGCATTATAATTCAAATATTTAACATTAAACTTACATCAAAACACGTTAATCGCGATCATAACCATTGCAATACCAGCAGTTACTGCAATGGCAACATATTTCTTATTAAACTCAAACAGTTTTTTTACTCCCGGGCCTATTTTGATTATCAGGAATGACAAAAGATAAAACCTGAACCCTTGACCAATAAGAGTTCCGATGGCAAAGAGGAAGATATTCATGTCAAATGCTCCGGAAGAAATTGAAAAAAGCTTATAAGGAACAGGAATAAATGGGGCTACAAACAAAATGCCCAAGCCCCATTTTGAGAATTGAATATGAATAGATTGGTATATTGCCTCGGTAAACCCAGGGATATTTTCATACACGAATCTGGCAATTCCGGTAAATTCGCCGTGAGCATCAAGCCACGCAAAATGACCTATCGAATACCCAGCTAAAGCGCCAGTTAATGTACCCATAGTCCCAAATAAAGCATATTTATAGGCTTTTGTAATATTGAGCAGTGTTAAAGCTATAAAAAACATTGGAGTGGGTAACGGTAAAAACGATGCATCAGCAAAAGCACAAACAAATAATGCCCATGATCCCCATTTGGTATTTGCCCATTCCATGCCCCAGTTGTGCAGCGATTTAAGCCATTTATTCATTCCTTTTTTTAAAAATATTGTTGAAACAATCAGACATGTTTAACGACTTTACTCTGAAATTCTTTAAAGAGCTGATCTGCATTTTTTCCTTGTCGAATACCGGTTAATAAGAGTACCAGCATAGTTGGGATTTCTTTTTCATTAAAGCCGGATTTTACAGCAAAACTACTGGCCAAATACATTTCATTTTTATTAATAGTCCCATCCACAAGAGTCATGTTTACTATCTCATAAATCTGATCGAAACGTGCACGTAACTCCGAAGGAGGAGTGTAATCTGACTTCCTTGTTGTTCTTATCAGGTGATCGGTTTCTACGACTGTAAATCCCAGCCTTTTACTTACCCGGTGAAGTAACTCAAATTCCTTTGTGCTGATAACCTCATCAGATAATGCAATCCGGATCAGTTGTACGAAATACTCTGTATTATTATTGCTTATTGAATTTGCATGAGAATTTACTGTATCCATTTTTGTGTTTTTAATTATTACTGAAAAAAAATACTATCAGCTAAATTTGTCATATTTCATTTTCCTGAACCTTTCCATAATTTATCTATAAATTCAGTTGCATAATCCAGTAAACCTTGAACTCCATTTTGGCTTATATAATTAAGAAGTTTTAAGATTAGTGGCAATAAAATTGCAATTAGAGCAATAACAATTGCCAAAATCACAACTACTGCAAATATGATAAGTCCTTTCAACTTTCTGTTGTTTTTTAAATTTTCCAGAAAATATTCCCATTTAAAATTGGAATTATGCCTTTGATAGGGATGTCTGTAATTGTGAGTTTTATTCTCCTGATATCTGTGATTTTTGTCGAATCTTCGATCTTGGTTTTTGTTTCTAAAATAGTCATCAAGTTCCATTGTAAGAAGTTTTAATTCTAAGTTAAAGCATCATTTTTTAGGATGATTCATAAAAACAAAAGAGCTTTAAAAAAAGCCTTGAAAATCAAAAAATAGAATAAGATTAAATGTGCCGAAGAAGCAATAATATGCGCTACTTGTCTAGCAAATAGAATGAATTATTATTGCTTACCGAATAAAAGTAAAATACCAGTTAGGAAAATTTTGGCGGCTGCCAGTTTGAAAAGGAGAACTCAAATAGTAAAAATGAATCATTTATACTGGTTATGGGTACCTGTTGTGCAACAAAACAGGTAGGCTCATAAACCTGATTAATATGATCATCTTCAAATGAATCAACACAATACGACACATTCTTATCCTGGCAATTTAGTTCGGAGGAAAGTTCTTTATTACAAATAGGAGAACTGTAATAGGAATAAACTTCAAGTCCTAAACAAAAAAGCACTGCAGTCAGAAATAGTAGTCGGAATAATATGTGTTTTGACGCTTTCATTTGAGACAAAAGTAATATTAAAGCAGATACTTTTTTCTAATAAATGTTAACGAATAATTAAAATAATTTAATTCAGACTAAGAGCGCGATTGGAAATTACAAACATTGGGACTTAGAGTTAAATGGTAATATTTTGTCAACGATTAAGCCTGTTTGATAATACCCATGGATTAACCATTGGGCGAATAGATCGAATAACAACATGATGATCGTCTGACTCTTCATTGAGAACAACTCCAATTGCAGAAATTGCAGCCACAACTGAATCATCAGGTGTTTCGTCTTTTTCTTTTACTGGAGATTCTTTAATTGATTCTGCTTTAGGAATTAAATCACCCTTAAGGCGCATTTTAAAAAAGTCTTCAGATACCTTGGGTAAAAGTGCATAAGATAAGATATCTTCATCTTTTTGGGAGTATTTCTTAATTTTCTCACGATTACTTTCGAGTTCTGGTAAAATTAAGTCGGCTGGACGGCATGTAATCTGTTCTTCATTGCCCAAAATTTTCTTGATAATTTCCGGGGAAACTGGGGCGGGTGTTTTCCCGTATTCGCCTTTTACCAATGCCTTTGATTCTTTAGGAATCATTTTGTAACGTTCCCCCATAATAACATTCATTACAGCTTGGGTTCCAACAATCTGGCTGGTTGGGGTAACAAGCGGAGGATATCCAAAGTCTTTACGAACTCTGGGTATTTCATTCAATACTTCTTCATACTTTTCAGAAGCATTGGCTTGTTTTAGTTGCGAAATAAGGTTTGAAAGCATTCCGCCAGGCACTTGATATTTAAGGGCATTTACATCCACTCCGAGCATCTTGGTGTCGAGTAAACCATTTTCAATATATTTTTCACCTAATGGTTTAAAATATTCGGCAATATCGCTTAATTTATTCAGATCAAGACCAGTATCATATTGTGTATTCTTCAATGTTGCTACAAAAGGTTCTGTTGGAGGTTGTGACGTACCCATTGACAAAGGCGAAATAGCACAATCAATAATATCAACGCCTGCTTCAATCGCTTTCAAATATGTCATAGAGCCAACTCCACTTGTGTAGTGAGTAAGCAAAGCAATGGGAATGCTAACATTTTGACGTATGGCTTTTACAAGGTCGTAGGCTGCATAAGGAAGAAGAAGACCTGCCATATCTTTAATACAGATTGAATCAGCTCCCATTGATTCCAGTAATTTCGCATCTTTTACAAAAAGCTCCAATGTGTGAACCGGACTGGTAGTATAGCAAACGGTTGCCTGGGCATGCCCGCCTTCTTTTTTGCAAGCTCTAATCGCAGTTTCAACATTACGTGGGTCGTTTAACGCGTCAAAAATACGAATGATATCCATGCCATTAGCGACTGCCTTTTGAACGAAATATTCTACAACATCATCGGCATTATGTTTATACCCCAAAAGGTTTTGTCTTCTTAAAAGCATTTGAAGCGGTGTTTTTTTGCAAGCCTTTTTATAGCACGTAGACGATCCCAGGGATCTTCATTCAAAAACCGAAGGCAGGCATCAAATGTGGCCCCTCCCCATGCTTCTAGGGAGTGATACCCAATGTTATCCAATTGCTCAACGATTGGGAGCATTTCGTCTAATCTCATCCGCATTGCAATGAGCGATTGATGTGCATCTCGCAGCACGGTCTATGTAATTTTAACCTTTCGCATTGTGTAATGATTTTATAAATACTATTGCTCTAACACTACAATTATTTCTCCTTGTGAAATTACTTGTCCGACTTCAACTTTAACTGATGAAATTATACCATCTGCATGCGCAGTAATCTCGTTTTCCATTTTCATAGCCTCAAGAGCTAAAAGAACTTGTCCACGGTTTACTGATTCACCATTTTTTACATTTACTTTTAATATACTTCAAGACATTGGAGCTATTATTGAACTAGAGTCCTGAACAAAAGAAGAATTGGTACTGCAGCTATTTGAAGGTTGCTTTGTTTTAGCCCCTTGAATTTGCTTTGAGATTTTGCTTCCTTTGATTTCCTCTAATTCCACCTCATATTGTAGGCTATTTACTTTTATTAAAAATTTTCTTATGATTATCTTGTTTTATTAATTTTTACGTTAATAATTATATCAGTTATGCAAACTGAATACTTAATGTGATTCGCTTACTTATCTTTGTAGTAATAAAAAGGCTGCCCTGTTTTGAAACTAATTAAAAACACAGAGACTATTTGTAGAGAAAATTTCGGGCAGCCTTTATTTTTTATTGATATGGTTGGCTATTTTAGCTATACTAACAGTATTTTTTCATATAATTACGAAAGCCACAATCCATTATTATATTATTTTTTGCAATTGCGTCGTTCTTAATACCTTCTCTGTGTTCTTCAGCTTTTTTGCGGTAAATAGGGTATTTTACGCCTAAGATTTTTAATGCTAAAATTGCTGCATTGGCTGCCCCGGCAGTGCCAATTGCAACTGTAGCCACAGGTATGCCATTGGGCATTTGTACAATTGACAATAAGGAATCCATTCCACCAAGGTCTGAAGTTGCAATAGGAACGCCAATTACCGGAATACTTGTATTTGATGCTATAACGCCAGGCAGGTGTGCGGCTTTTCCAGCAGCGGCAATAATCACTTCACAACCTATTGTTTCAAGTTCTTTGATGTATTTTAAAACTTCCTCAGTACATCTATGGGCAGATAGGATTGATACCTTATATGGTATCTCAAATTTCTCGAGGTTATTTACAGTAACCTCCATGGTTTTAAGGTCGCTCTCGCTTCCAGTAATAATGGCTACAAACATACGATCGTTTATTTTTGGTTAAACATTCTTTGAATTATAAAAAGACCTATTATTGACATTATAAATACGATATAAAAAACGGGTTGATAGTTACCCGTAATTTCTTTTACTCTTGAAGCCAGGGTGACCCCGGCAATTGCGCCGAATCCATAAGCAGTAAAAATTTTTCCATAATTCTTTGCTGAATTTACTTCCCCAAAAAACCTGATAACTGATAAAGGTGCAATTGTGAGCCAACCTCCGAAAACTCCCCAAAGAATCGACATAGAAACAATAAATTGTATCGGTTTCCCGGGTGAAACAGTAGCAATTAATAAAGAAGAAATAAGAAGCAGTAAAAATGAAAATATCATAGTTGCCTTCAAGCCGATCTTATCATTCATAAAACCAAATATAAGTCGACCAAAACCATTGAAAATTGCCAATACCGAAAGAATTATGGCTGCCTGGGTGTTGCTTAAATTAAGAATCTGTATTGAGAACGGACTTGATATACTTATAGTCATTAGTCCCGAAAAAGTGGTGATAAAAAACAATGACCAGAGCATATAAAAATTTCTATGTCGGGTTATTGGTTTATCATCTCCAACTACCACCATCTTGAACTTGTCTTTGATGTAATTATCGGGGTTCGAGAAAAACATAGATATTACCGGCAATAGTATTAAAAAAGCAGCACCAAGTAGTTTAAAGGTATTATGCACTCCATAGGTTTCTATTAGTACAGATGCGACTGGGGCAGTCACTAGTGGCGAAAGCCCGAATCCAATTAAAGTAGCACCTATTGCTATTCCTTTTGTTTGGGGAAACCATCTTGATGCCATAGCAATAGGAACACCATATAGGGTTCCTACTCCAATTCCTCCCAAAACTCCATAAGTAAAAATAATCTGGGTTATTGTTGTGCAAAATCCTGATAATAAATAAGCTATAGAAATAATGAGACTTCCTGTAATAGCAACAGCAGACGGTTTAAAAATCTCTATTAGTTTTCCGGCAATGGGCATAGAGAAGGCATATAAAGCAAGGAAAATTAAAAAAGGTAGGCCTGATTGGGTTGGGGAAATCCCCATGACATCTTCCAATGGTGTCCTGAAAACACTCCATGAATATATTGTCCCCATTGAGAGCATCGAAACAATGCCCAGTGCAATTATCACAAATTTATTGGGAGCAATCAATCTTAAGTTAAGTGTCATTTAATTTTCAATCTTATTATTTAACAGGGTTTACTTTGCAAATAAATAGAATATAATCTATCATTGCAAGTGAAATTAAATTACATTTACTATTGAGGTTAATAATTAAAATAAATTTAACAATGCTAGATTTTGTACCAACTGATTTTAAATTGCTTTTTTTAACAGCAAGTTATACTGGCAAGGTAAGGAATGTTTTATACCACTGCCGATATCGATCTTTTTGAGGCGTTTGCGGGTTACAGACTTTATTGGAAAATACACTTATATCAGTCAAAGGATGTATGCAAATATTGGTGGTTCAATAAATAAGTTGATTAATTCTTAATTGATTAGTTTTGCAAAAAATATATCCACATGAACAGAATAGGAGAACGAATTAGAAAACGCAGGGAATACCTTGAAATTCCAATGAATGTATTAGCTAAGGGCATTGGGGTTACATCGAGTTTGTTGTCTCAAATTGAAAATGGCAAAGCTTTTCCATCCCTTCATACCATTAAGCATATTGCAGACTATTTAAATACGTCAGTAGGGTCATTAATTGGTGAAAACGACACTTTTGCCTCAAATCCTGTAATCTCATGGGAGGATAAAAAATTCGTCAAGAGTAATAATAATGGGGCAACCTTATATTTATTAGCTCATTATAGTCCACTTCAAACGATGGAAATTTATACGGTTGAACTGGAAAAGGAAAGTAACTCGAAAGGATTGTTGGATAATCGCAGGAATGGGCAAGAGTTTTGTTTTGTAATTAATGGTGTGGTTTCAGTAGTATTCGAAGAATCATCACATGAACTTAACATTAACGGTAGCATATATTTTTATTCACATGACTTAAAGTATTTTCAAAATAATTCTTCGGAGAAGGCATTTGTATTATGGGTGCTTTCTCCTTTGAAGGTTTGATTTCTGTTGAATTTAAATTTATAGGGCTGAAAAAGTCAAAGTATCTATTGAAAGCTATTGGCAATCAGAGGCATCGTAAAAGTATCCATAAATAAAACGAAAACAGCCAGGTTTTAATTGCCCGGCTGCAAACTTAGGAATTAATCAAACAAATCAGACAACCAGTTCTTTTGTTTGTGCGGTTTGTAATACCCACCTTGGCTGTGATGATGATCATCATAGTCGTTACTGTGATTGTTGAATGGTTGATTTGAGCCATAAAACCGATTTTGTCCTTCAGGAGTTGATCGTTCAATAATCTTGTCGAGTTCTCCGCGATCGAGCCAAATTCCGCGGCATTTGGGACAATAATCAATTTCGATGCCTTGTTTGTCGGAAATAACCAGGGCAATGTTGCAAATTGGACAGTTCATATTATGATGTTTTAATTAAAAAAACCCGCCGGGTAAGGTGTGAGGTAATTTTCCGGCGGGGGTTATTGATTACAATAAAAGCTGTAAAAGCTACAGCATTCTTCGCTTTTTATAGAGATTAAATAGATCTTCCTCGTCATCTCCGTTTTTAATTCCATTCATCAGCAAAGCCAATAAAGCAGGAATCTCTGTTTCCTCGAATCCTGATTTTATGGCAATCCCGGTGGTCAGACGCATTTCGTTGTTGTCTATTTTGCCATCGGCTAAAACCATTTTAACAACGTTGTAAAGTTGCTCAAACCGCTTCGATAATTCATACGGAGGATTATACGTCGAATTTTTCGTAGTTTCCAATAAATCATCAATTTCGGGATCAGTAAAACCCATATTTCTCCCCAAACGGTGCAGCATTTTCAATTCATTGTCTTCAATTACGTTATCAGCCAAGGCAACCTGAATGAGATGTTTAAAATGCTCCTTATCCTGTTTTTTACCTTCGTGATCAAAGTGTTCCAATAGTTTCATAATTACTTTTTTTTTTTTTGAACATTCAAAATTATCAAATAAAGAAACAATTATTTCTGCTTGGTTGTTTTATCTTCCAAGAGTTTTTTGTATTCATCCTCCGAAATTGAATTGGCTTCATAACCTTTCTTTTTAATTCCTTTGGCAATGTTTTCAGGAGTATTTTTTCCTGATTTATAAACCAGCTTTATTGTATTTGAAGCCAGATCAACTTTCAGATCTTTCACCCCCTTTTCGAATTTCAGGTAATTGGTAAGGGTTAGTTCACATTCGTGACAATCCATACTTGATTTAAAGCATACAGTTACAAGGTCACTCTCTTTGTTTTGGGCTTCGGTTACCGAAATGAATAACAGCAAGCCAAATCCTGCCAAAATTAATCTAATAAAATTTTTCATATTAGTTTGATTTACGATTTAATGTTATTCGTATTCCTGCATAAAATTTCCGCCCCATCACCGGTCCCCATATCCGGGTTGCGTCAAACTCGTTTCCAAATGGGCGGTCGGCACCTAAAACCGGATGATGCTGCACATAATCAAGCAAATTTTCGGCTCCGGCATAAAGGTTCCAGTAACGGAAATACTTGGTTATCTGGGCATTCATATTTGTAAATGCCGGAAACTCTGTTGGTGAATTTGCAGGAGAACCTGCTACAACAGGCAATCGGCCACCACCGTTAAACTGCACGGTATAATCGAACATCCACTTTTTCAGACGATCAGAATAATTCACTGTGAACAGCCCTTTATACTTG
>JAHEYU010000057.1:14968-20050 GCA_023251435.1 Bacteroidota bacterium | reverse complement strand
TTGCCAATTGTTTGTTTCACATCATTAATGCGCCACGCTGCCAATATATCCAAACGGGGTAACAATTCGTACCTCACCTCAAGCTGATAACTATTTGCATACGATTTACCATCGAGTGGTGCAAGTAAAATAAAATCGGCAGAACTTTCGCGGTCAACTACCAGCTGATTTAAAAAATCGGTTCTGTAATACTCTGCGCCAATATTAAGTGGACGCTCGAAAAGATGAACTTCCTGCGTTAAACTGATACCATAATTCCAGGCTTCTTCGAGTATCTCGTTTTCAGTAAATTTTAAAGGTCTGTAGTTTGCAAGTAAAAAACTGTTCTCTGCTACAATTCTTGGAGTCCGGTAACCTTTTCCGGCCGAAACACGCAGATTCAAATGATCTGTAAGGCTGTAGCGAAGATGAATACGTGGCGTCAGAAATGCTCCGAATGTATTGTGAAAATCGGAGCGGAGACCGGCCATTGCAGTAATCTTCGGATTTGGCTTGAATGTATATTCACTGAAAATTCCCGGCACAACTTCATTCACATTTATATTGCTTTGATTAAGCATTTCGTCTGTCTTGTTATAAACCATGCTAATCCCGGAATTCAAGGTATGCACACCCGGCTGATCAATTGAAAATGTATGAATCAGATTTCCATAGAATGTAAATTCATCACCTGAATAATTGTTCAAACCATAGTAGGAGTTCATTTTATGGTTGGTAACATTAGAAATAAATGCCAGACTATGCTTCAATCCATTAAAATCGTAACCAGCCTTCACATACGCTTCAAACCGCTCATTACCAACATGTACACCATAAGGATTTAAAATCGTTCTGTCCATATCTTTCCTGAAGGCAGTTTGCCCACCAGCACGATCTTCGTTTAGGTAATGAAATCCTGAATGTACCATAAAACCTTTGCCATCGAAAAATTTCCACTGATTGAACAAATGAATTTGTTTCATCAAAGGCTCATCAAGGAAACCATCCATATTATGGTCAGTTCGGTTTTGAAAATTCTCACCGTGCACAAAAAGGGCAGTCGATGTTTTTTCTGAAAGTTTTACCGAAAAGTTCGAGTTGATCTCCGACTTCCCCTCCGCCGAACCAAACAAGTTAAAATGAAATACTTCAATAGCATCAGGCTTTTTGAAGTTGGCATTTATTTGTCCTGTAATCGATTCATAACCATTTACAACCGAGGCTGCTCCTTTCGAAACCTGTATCGACTCCAACCATGGCCCAGGAATATAAGTCAGTCCATAATTGGTGGCTAATCCACGTAGATTGGGAAAGTTCTCGGTTTGCAACTGCGAATAAGTTCCATCGAGCCCCAATAATTTGATCTGTTTGGCACCTGTTATTGCATCGCTATACGAAACGTCGACCGAAGGATTGGTCACAAAACTTTCGGAAAGGTTGCAGCAGGCGGCTTTGTGTAACTCTGCTCCGTTGATGTGTGTTGTGTAAATTGGATTAATCTGCGAAATATAGGCACCCTTATTTTTCTGAATAACAGTTACCTCTTCAATTTCCATATTTTTATCCAACAAAACATCAATCACTTCTTCCCCACTCCATTTAATTGTATCAGTTTTAAAACCTACAAAACTGAAGACCAACATATTATTATTCTTAATAGATTCTATTTTGTACTTGCCATCTTTATTAGCAATTGTTCCCACATTGGTTCCGGCCCAATAAATACTGGCACCGGGCAAAATACCCTTCACGCTGTTTTCGACCCCCAACACCTGTCCTTTTATCGGAGTTGAGTAGGCATATACAGATGAGAATATTAACATCAAAATAATAACTCTTTTCATCTCAATCTTATTGAAATATTTATAATCTGATTGTAAACACAAGCTGTTAAAACCTGATTATGAGAAAAAAGCTACCTTATGTTGATTTAGGAAATTAATTAAAATTCGACCAGCCTTTTTATTTTCGGGTGGCGAGTAGTAGGTGAGGCGTACAAGTGATTTTTCCGGAAGTAATTCTTCAACAGTTTCAGTAATGGAAATATTGAGCAAACTGAACATTTTGGCATGCAGATACTCAAAATTAGAGTCCTCGCCAAAATGCTTTGCCAGTTTCAGATAACTTACAACAGGTGAATCACAACCGCAAGAATGATGTTTGTTTTCTGATTGACAATGTTCGCATTTTGATTCTACAGAGCAGCAATCATGTTCAGCATTAACTTCATTACAAGTATCTGCGGCTACAAACAATGAAACATTGGTTTGTCCCAAACATTCACAATGTGTTTGAAACAACATGAATCCGGTTGATAAGATGAAATATACAACCGCAAATCCGATCACTAATATTTTGCGAAACGTTTTCACACCATAAAAGTACGGTTCTTTACAGAAAAAAAAAGAGCTTTTAAAAACATTAACAAACTACACATAAACAGAAACTCCAAAATGATTGCTCATTCCGGAGTTTCTGTTTATTCAAAATTCAGTAAGTCGAAATCTATTTTACCGCGATTGTTTCAATCTCTATCAACACACCCATCGGAAGATCTTTTACGACAAAAGCAGCGCGAGCGGGGGCCTTTTCAGGATAAAACTTTGCATAAACTTCGTTCATAGCCTTAAAATTGGCCATATCGTTAAGCAGGCAAGTCGATTTTACAACATCAGTGTAATGATAACCGGCGGCTTCTAAAATGGCGCCAATATTCAACAAAACCTGTTCGGTTTGCTCCTGAATACCGCCTTCCACAATTTTCATTGTTTCGGGTATCAGTGGAATCTGTCCCGATACATAAAGTGTTCCGCCTGCTTCAACAGCCTGACTGTATGGCCCTATAGCGGAAGGTGCCCGATTTGTACTTATTATTCGCTTCATATTAAAACTGATTT
Source organism: Bacteroidota bacterium (assembly GCA_023251435.1). Taxonomy (GTDB): domain Bacteria; phylum Bacteroidota; class Bacteroidia; order Bacteroidales; family Prolixibacteraceae; genus Aquipluma. The sequence continues at coordinate 17,174 of JAHEYU010000057.1, read as the reverse complement.
ATTACTGAAGATAAATTAAAACTTCTCAATACGATCATTAACAGATGATAAACCCAATATTAACTATGCTTTTCGGACAAATACCGTTCAGCATCAATTGCTGCCATACAACCTGAACCAGCTGCTGTAACTGCCTGACGGTAAATCGAATCCTGAACGTCGCCACAGGCAAATACACCTGATACTTTTGTCTTCGAACTACCCGGAACGGTTTTAATGTATCCAACCTCATCTGTATCAACGAATTCTTTTACGAAGTCTGAATTTGGCTTATGACCAATTGCCAGAAAAAAGCCGTCGATCTTAATTGTTACTTCTTCCTCTTCCGGAGTACCTTTCTTTTTCCAGAGAATTGCGCCTTCAACTACCCCGTCGCCTGTCAAACCTTTGGTCTGGTGTTCCCATAAAACTTCAATATTCTTAGTTTTCAGAACGCGCTCCTGCATTACTTTCGAGGCACGCAACTCATTTCTCCTGACAATGAGATAAACCTTATTTACGATACCCGCCAGATATATTGCCTCTTCGGCAGCAGTATCGCCTCCGCCAACCACCGCAACATCTTTGCCACGATAAAAGAACCCATCGCAGGTTGCACAAGCTGAAACACCACTGCCTGCATATTTTTTCTCGTCGTCGATTCCAAGATATTTGGCAGTTGCACCGGTTGCAATAATTACTGTTTCGGCTTCAATCAACTTTTTTTCATCAATCCAAACTTTATGAACAGAACCCGAGAAATCAACCTTTGTTGCCAGTCCCCAACGTATGTCAGATCCGAAGCGCTGTGCCTGAGTTTTCAAATCTTCCATCATTTCAGGACCGGTTATACCTTGAGGATATCCCGGAAAATTTTCTACTTCAGTGGTGGTAGTCAACTGTCCGCCAGGTTGAAGACCTTCGTACATTACAGGTGAAAGGTTGGCTCTGGCAGCATAAATAGCCGCTGTATAACCCGCCGGACCTGATCCGATAATCAAACATTTTACTTTTTCAATGTCACCTGCCGTACCAGGATTATTTGATTTATTCTCTTCAAGATTCATTGCTTTAAACATGATTTTATATTTTGATTTTATAATTCAAAGTTAAGAAACATGAATGAACCGACAACAATCACAATATCAATAATAGTGATTCTACTATAGAGAAAACTGAATATCATATCCGGTTCGATCAGCAAAATATATTAGTAAAAAGAAATCAGTAAAACATTCGTCATCAAAACCTTACAACAGGATATAATTATATGTCATTATATATCAATAAAATACATTTAAATCAGATCGCACTTTCCGGAAGAAAAAGGTAACATTAATCATGATTTTAAAGTATAAAGCTATTGAGTAAAAAGGTGCATCATGAGAACAAGAGAGAGGATAGTCAGCATCAGGAAACAATCGAAAGACAGGGTTCCAAGAGAAAATTTATGGTATTTCAATGAAAGTAGTGTTATGAATTTATCTTCACTTTCTGAAAAAAAAGTCATAAAAAGAGATAGCTACAGAGTACCCGAAGAAAACTACGATCCCTTTATGTCAAAAACTTCAGAAAAAAACAGATTAAGGAATAATTGCTTATTTGTTGTTGACTGGCAAATGGCTGACAGCTTATAGACAAACCAAACAATCTGTTTCCGGTGCAAATAACAATTTGATTTACACCATTATTGTTCCCGGCAAATGACTGTCGTTTCAAAAAGAGATTTGATTAAATACCATAAATTGGAGGAACATGAATGTGTTGATGCTTGGTTGGGAATTCCCTCCAAATATTTCGGGTGGTTTAGGTACTGCTTGTGAGGGAATTGTTAATGGACTCTCGGCCTATGATGATGTTCATGTTCTTTTTGTGGTTCCAAAATCTTCGGGAAACGAAAACACTCCCAATTTCGAATTAATTGATGCTGAAAGTATCGCAACTACCGAAAAAGCAATATTTACAGAACAAAAGCATATTGTGATTGAAGTTCCTTCGAATCTCTTTCCATACGACAGACCTGAAGATTTTAGCATAACAAAGCATTTCCCGGCTAAAAAAAATTCAACCAATATCAAAATCGAAACATCAGAAACAACAAGCTTTGGAAACGAATTCCACTTTACCGGACAATATGGGACCAAGCTCTTTGATGAAATAAAAAACTATGCATTAATTACAGAGATAATTGCGAAAAAAAATCAGTTCGAAATTATTCATGTACACG
>JAHEYU010000057.1:2097-14958 GCA_023251435.1 Bacteroidota bacterium | reverse complement strand
TGTACACGATTGGCTTACTTTTCCGGCAGGCATATCTGCAAAGCAGGTTTCGGGAAAGCCACTTATTGTGCATGTACATTCGACCGATTTTGACCGAAGTGGAGGAAATGTCAACCCCTTGATTTACACAATCGAGAAGCAGGGTTTTGAACAAGCAGATAGAATAATTACGGTAAGCAATCGCGTTAAAAAAAGACTAATTGAAGATTACCTGATTCCCGCTTCAAAAATCACAACTATATACAATGCCATTGCCCCGGCAAGAAATATAACACAGAAGACTAAACGAATATTTGCTGAAAAAACAGTAACTTTTTTGGGACGTATTACCATTCAAAAAGGACCTGAATATTTTCTCGAAGTCGCCAGAAAAGTACTATATCGAATGAAAAATGTTCGTTTTGTAATGGCTGGAAATGGTGAAATGATGAATAAAATGGTTCAGTTGTCTGCAAAATATGGCATCAGTAATAAATTTCACTTTGCCGGGTTTCTGAAAGGCGATGAAATAAAAAAAATGCTTCAAATGAGCGATGTTTTTATCATGCCTTCGTTCTCGGAACCTTTCGGAATTACTCCCTTAGAAGCCATGCAGGCAAATGTTCCTGTAATTATTTCCCGTCAATCGGGAGTTTCCGAATTGATAAAAAATGTAATTAAAACAGATTTTTGGGATGTAGATGCTATGACAGATGCAATCCATGCGATTATCAGCCATCGTCCGCTCTCAAAAGTAATGGCAACCGATGGCAACCGTGAAGTAAATAATCTCAGCTGGACAATTGCAGCCGGTGATATCCGGAATATTTACTTGAATACTATTTAACCTTAAAGCTTATTGAGATGAAAAGTATCAGTCTTTGTTTTCAGGTGCACCACCCCTTTCATTTTCAGACATATCGTTTTCTGGATATTGGCAGTAATAAATCGTATTACGATGAACAAAGAAATGAAAGAGAAATAATTGAAGCTGCCACTAATTATTATTTGCCAACAAACGAATTTCTGTTAAAACTGATAAGCAAGAGCAAAGGGAAACTGAAACTTACTTTTTATATTTCGGGTACTGCGATTGACCAGTTTTTAATGTATGTACCGAAAGTGCTAAACAGTTTCAGGCAACTTGCCGATACAGGTCAGGTAGAATTTCTGGGAAGTACGTCTTCACATTCATTGATATCGTTTACCAATCGAAAAACTGAATTAGTAAATCAGATTAAAGATTATAAGGCAAAAATCGGGTACTATTTCGAAAAAAAACCACATGTATTTGTAAATTCAGATTTGATGTATTCCGATTTGATAGGAAAGGATATTTACGAATCGGGTTACCGTGCCATGATAACAAATGGAATAAGAAAAATGTTAACATGGCAAAGTCCCGGCTATGTTTATTCAAATTGCCTTAAGCAGGAAATGCACGTTTATTGCCGAAATGAACTTATCAGCAATCAACTTGAAGATCAACTCAACAAATTGATTTCGGATGAAAGCAACATCACGATAAACAGTTTCATGGCAATATTACATAACCACACCAAGGAGGAGCCGGTGTTGAATATATTTAATGATTACAAAATATTAGGAGGTTTGGGAATTGACAAAAAACACTCATTTTTCAAAGCATTCGTAACGCAAGTAAACAAGAGCAACGAAATGGAATTTGTATTTCCTTCTGAAATTTCGGAACGGTATGGACCTGTTTCCGTAATAAAAGCATACGAACCGATTTGTTGGGTTAACCACTTTCATAGCGATTACTACCCGGGAAATGAACTGCAGACCGAAGCCATCAAGCAGCTTTACTTGCTTGGAGGTCTGATTTCGGAAATTGACAACATTAATTTGCAAGCAGATTGGAACTACCTTCAAACGAGTGACCATATACATTTAATGGATGATCAGCACCCGGAATATCATAGCGACGAAAATTCGGATTGTATTTATAAAACTAAGTATGATGCATTTATCAACTTCATGAATATTCTTGATGATTTTAGACTGAGATTAATTAAAGAGTCGAAAAAAAATGAAAAAACTTCGTCACAAATAAAAAGTCAAAACACCCCAGTCAAGAGACAAAACTGAAAGTTTAAAAAATAGATTGATTTTTTTGCATAAGTAAAGAAGATGGCTACTTTTGCAAACTCAAAAGTTCGGGGTGTAGCGCAGCCTGGTAGCGTATCCGTCTGGGGGGCGGGGGGTCGCAAGTTCAAATCTTGTCACCCCGACAAGAAATAAAAACAGACCGCTGTAAATCAAGCATTTACAGCGGTTTTTTTTTTATTTGTGGTAAAAAATGTGGTAAAAGTATTGAAAACGAATCTTCATTTGGGCAGCACTCCTCTACCCTATATATTCTGTCTTTAAGTTCGTTTATTTATTTAGACCAGCTTTTCATTTATAGTTTCCGATTTCAGTCCCTGAATTTTCGATAGGCCCAACTCGCCCAATACAATCAGGTTCTGGCAATTCTGGTGATTTCTCTTGGTCAAATCGTCATCCCAAATCTGCAAATCGGGCAATGAAACCGCAAAATAATCGAGCTTAAATTCATCATTCAGATGTTCTTTCCCGAAGCTGATCAGTTTATTAAAACGCGCCACAGCTTCGTCCATCCGCCCAAGTTTAATCAAAGCCAAACCCTGAAAATAGATCGTGTCCGGTTGCTGATCGTTGTAAAAAATAGCCGGAACCGGTTCAATTATTCCTGAAGAAGCCATCTTCCAGTATTGGCAGGCATTTTCTGTTTCATTCAATCCTGAATACGCATTCCCTAACCAGTAGAAAATAGCATTTTCCTGTGCTCCTGTCAATTTTCCTTCACCCAAATTATCCGGATAAGTCTGCGCTTTGATCAGAAAATCAATGGCTTTTTCATATTCTTTTTCCTGAATAGCTTTCTTTGCCATTTCAGTCAGACTTAATACATATTGCCCGGTTACCTTGCCTTCGCCGCCTTCCCACGGGTGGAATTGTCGGGTCATTATTAATTCAAAAGCTTTTTCGTACTGTCTAAGCTGATTGCACAATGTTGCCTGTTCGAGGTACAAATCATCGCGGTTGTCAACCAACTCCGGATATTTCTCCAGATTTTGCAGGCGCACCTCGGGTGCAAAATTCATACGTTTGTACAACTGATCCAATTCCATTAAAATGCGCGAATCGGTTTCATCCAATTCAAATGCTTTTTCGAGTTCGGCCAATGCTTTTTTCGGTTCATTTTGCTTGTTAAAATAGGCCAAAGCCAGATTCCGGTGAACCGTTGGAAACGAATCATCCAGTTTTACCGACATTTCCCAGTTCGCAACGGCTTCGTTGTATTGTCGAACATTGTACCAGAAATTACCCAGATAATATGGAGCTTTCGAATCAGCCGGATTTTGTTTTTTTGCCCATACTAAAACCAATACGGCTTCGGTTTGATTGGGAAAACAAAAGTCGGGACAAGCTTTGGCGGCTTCCTTCAGGTTTTTTTCAGAAGCCGATTGGTCCCCGTTTTGCGCTTCGAACCAGGCTTTATAATACAATGCCAATGGATAAACCGGACGATCTTTCTGTTCATCAATTCCGATGTTGATTAGGTCAATTGCCTCATCAAACAATCCGGCAGAAGCAAAATCAAGGGAGAATTCGATGTACGTGTGAATATTGGCGCGAAGTAAGTTTTTTAACGCTGACAGGTCTTCTACGCTGTCAGGTTTAAGAAGGCTTTTTTCAAATAGAACGCCAAAATTAAACTTATCCAATTTTAACGATTCTTCTATTAACAACTCTGCATCTGCTGTTTTGCCCAGTTTACGGAGAATGCTCACTTTTAGCTGACGGGCTTTGTGGTTGTGCCAGTTGCGAATCAGCGAACGGTCAATTAGTTCCAAAGCTTCGTCCCAGTTTTGCTTTTTAGTGGCCAGGCGTGCAAGCTGAAAATAAACACTGTCCATCCAGGCTGCATTCCATACCGATTTATAAAAGGCATCGAAAGCCTCATCGTCTTTGCCCAAAAAGCGCAAAGTCAGTCCGAGATTAAACAGAGGCTCACCATCAATCGGGTTCGGATTGCGTTGCGTCAAGGTTTTAATGGCTTTTCGGAAATAAGTTTCAGCTTTGGCAAACTGTCCGCGGCGCAGGTACCACAAGCCTAGTGCATTGTTGCAGCGACTGTCCTGCGGGTCACGACGAAGCGCTTCCAAATAATAATCGCGCGGATCGTAGGTTGCGTGCCGATATTGTTCCAGATGCAGACCGGTGAGGTACAATTGTTCATTGCTTTCAATTTCTTCGGGCAATTTTGCCGCCTTTGCTGCCTCCGGAATTGGTTTTTGTTCATCTGATTCAGGTTTCCAGTCAACCAGAATTTTACCTCCGGAAGAAATGATTGAAACAGAAAGGCCTCCCCCAACCCCCTCCGAAAGAGGGGGCTTTTGGTCGCCGCTTTTAATCAGCTCCTCATTCCAAACTATTTTTTCATACGATGTTGCCGGATGAAAATCAAACGATTCTTCAAGAAGGATTTCATCTCCATATTTCAGGATAATTTTTGAACCTGAATATACTCCGGTTGTGTAAGCCTTTATAATTGCTTTTCCGTTTTCAACTTCCAGGTTAACCATCGCTTCTTTGGTGGCACTTTTTACCACTCCCAAATCGCGGTAAGGCATAAAATACTGGCTGAAAGCTTTTTCTTCACCCGGCATCAGCCACGAAAAATCGGGCTGATTATCGGTATAAACGCCGCACATCAGCTCAATGTAAGGGCCATCTTCATCGGTTAGGTTGCGGTCCCATGCACGACCAAAATCGCCATGCCCCCAAGTCCATTGCTTTTTGCCTGGTGATACATGGTGATTGGCTATATGCAGCAAACCGCCTTTGCTGTCGTTTTCGTAACCTCCCACAAAGTTATATTTAGAATTGACGGCCATGTACGAAGTTGGTACCGGAATGTTTTTGTACCGCGAAATATCAGTGCCCGGCGAATAATCGACTTTGTAATACGTGCCTTTGGCTATCGGAAATTCAGACACATCGCGCTTGCCATGATCGAAAACCGCATTTACATCCGGTGGAAAAACCGACTGGTAATCGTCGTTCACTTTCACAGCAGGATTGGCCCACCACAAAAAGGTTTGCGGATGGTTGGTGCGGTTATAAAGTTTTACTTTTATTTCGAGGTACGCTTTATCCGGATGCAGTGTAAAACCAGCCATCCCACGGGTACGGAACATACGCTCCACCTCGCTGCACCAAACAGTTACACTGCCATCGGCGTTTTCTTCGATGCAATGATCAACTGCATCGTAAGTTGATGGACGGTGATGCTGCGGCCAGTTGAATTCGAGCCCTCCCGAAATCCAGGGACCTGTCAGGCCAACCAATGCAGGTTTAATCACCTGATTGTAATAGATGAAATGGCGCTCTTTGGTTTTGTCGTAAGCCATCTGAACACGTCCACCCAACTCGGGTAGGATCATTATAAGAAGATATTGATTTTCGATAAACACGGCATTCCATTCCTTATCAATTTTTTCGTCGAGGATTTTCTCAATCACCGGATGCGGATAAACCACTCCACTACTTCCCTGATAAACACGTTTTTCCAGAAATATAGGATTTTTCTCCGGTCTTCCGATTCCATAAGTCGGGATGATAACTTTTTCATTCCAGGCACAAGCCTTTCCCTGCTCAACCCTCGCTGAAGAGTTAAGGAAGTCAGAATTTATTTTAATCATGGGTAAAAACTTTAGTTAATAAGTTTTTTAAGTGTTTCAATTTTTAGTTCATCTTTTGGAACAAACTTGTTGCCAGTCGTATATTTTTTCAGGCTGTAAAGCAGTTGTTGTGCTTCGGGACGTTTGTCCAAATCCGTAGTCAGGTCGACTCCTGAAACCAGGATTTTGCCTTTGCCAACTTTAGCTTCGAAAACCAAGGCCAGCGGACGGTTGGTCACCCAGTCGTCAACAACCCGAACAATAGGTTTCAGGCCTGCAGGAAAAGTGGTCAGGTTTATTGCTCCTGAATGGCTCATGGCATCCCACCACTGGTAATTGCTGTGGTATTCGGTTGGAAAATCGGCCAATGCAGGATGGGCAGGATTTACAAGTACACCGAGAGTGTGTGGCGCTTGTCCCTTTGTCCATGCAGTATTCCAGAAAATGCTGGAGAATCCGATTTCCACATTGCCTCCCATATCTTTCGGCAGTGTTCCCTTTTTTAGGTTCAGTAAAACAGTTCCACCATTATTCATGAATTGAGCCGTTTGAGCATCCAGTTTCTGAACAACTCGTATATTTTCCTCTCCTGAAATTGCTTCTTTTATAGCCGGATATACCCAAAAATCCCAACTGTTGCTCAATCCGTTCACAGTCACTTCCAGCTTCAGCATTTCAGGAGTTGTAATTGAAGACAGCGGAAACGAAACATCACCCAATTTAAATCCATTGCCCAACGGAATTTCGGTTTGAGTAAATTTGCCTGACTGGATGAGCTTCCCGGTTATGTCGGTAACCTTCCAGTCCGGAGTGCAGGCCGCGATAGAACCATCGCCGTAATGTGCTACCTCAACTGAAGCTTCGAACGTTTCGTTGTTGGTAAAAATGAGTTTTTTCAGACGGGCCAACGCTACTGTCGAATTACAGAAACGATTGTATTCAGCCGGAGAAATATATCCTTTTTCGCCCCAGAACGGATCGAGCACACCCACCAAAGCGGTTCCCTGTCCGGGAAAATCGTGCAAATCGAGCAACTGGAAACCCCCAAAATCTTTGGTTCGTAAAGCTGCTTCAATATCTGCCTTGTAGCAAAGTGCCTGCAATTTTCCGGAGGCCAGCAAAAAGCTGTCGGCCAGTTGTTCCATACCATGATCTTTTAGCGTTTCCTGAAAAAGTTCGAAGTTGCGGGCTTTCAATACGCCGTCGTATTTGGCAATTTCGTTGAAATTCGGATACACGCACCATTGGCCAATTTCGTGACTAACAATCGGCTGCGGAAATTTGGCATTGTACACCGACCAGTCGTAATCCGATCGCGGAGCTTCACCGTTGATCACACTTTTCAATTCCTGTCCCCAGCCCTGAATTCGTGGATTGGAGTCGCTTAAAAAATCGTTAACCGGTAAATTGGGCCAGCCAGCTCCCGAAGTGTAAATGCGGCGGCTGTCTTTGCTTTTCCAGAAATTGACAAATTCAGTTAGAAACTGATTCTGTTTTGGCCCGCCCGGTTCGTTTCCATACACAAACATGCAGAACGACGGATGGTTACCATATTCTGCCATCATACGTTCGCTTTCTTCATACAAATATTTATCAAACGGCTTTCCATCGCCCAAAGTGGTGGACTGATTGGCCCATGACGATGCTTCCACCTGAAGATAAAACCCGGTTTGGTCGGCAGCATCGAAGGCGGCTTTTGGCGGGCACCACGAATGGAAGCGCATGTGGTTTAACCCGTGTGCACGGCAAACATCAAATATGCGAATCCACTCGTCAACATCGGTTGCCGGATAACCCGTTTTTGGGAAAATGGCGCATTCCAAAGTTCCGCGTAAAAATGTTGGCTGACCGTTAATCAGGATTTGTTTTCCGTAGGTTTTAAATTCGCGCATCCCAAAAGTTGTTGCCAAAACATCGGTTTGCCCCGAAGTTTTATCATTCAAACTGGCTTGGAGCGAATAAACGTTCGGATGGAACTCATTCCAAAGTTTGACATCTGCTCCCATTTCGAGGCTCATTTCCAATACATTCTCGCCATCCTTAAGTTCGAAATTTGCCGATTCGTTCTTTGAATTTTCAGCAACTTTAAGGCTAAGTTTCACCGAAGCGGGTTTACCAGTCGGGTTCTGAACCTTAATTTTTACAGCTATCTTTTTATTCTGAACATCAGGATAAACCTGAATATTCTTGATTTTCACCATTGGTCGTGCTTCTAAGTAGAGTTGTCCCACTGCTCCATTCCAGTTGCTTTGGGTATGGTCAGAAATGCTGTGCGAATTTACTCCGGGATCAAAATCCTTCACGCGGTTATCAATACAAAGTGTCAATCTATGTTTCCCGGGAGTGAGAATTTTGGTCAGGTCGTACTGATGCGGAGTTCCCAGCGAATTTTGCATTCCAACAGCCTTATCGTCAATCCACAAACGGCTTTCCCAGTGACAGCGTTCGAGGAACAAACCAACAGACTGGCCGTTCCAGTCTTCAGGAATAGTTACTTCTTTCTGATACCACGCGGCACCTTTGTAATATTTCACCGGCTGCAGCCAGAAAGGGATTTTGATATTACCCGGCTCACGAAATTTGGCGTATTCCGGATTTTTATAAAACGAACTATCCACAATTTGACCGATCCACGGGGTTTTTAAGGTGATGTCGTCGCCTTTGCCATTGGAAGTGAGCGATCCGGGTAAGGTCAGGGTATCGGTTAAATTCTGGTTAAACCAACCTTCAGAAATTCCCTTATCTGAAGGATCCATCGCGAATTCCCAGGTTCCGGAAAGGTCGATTTTTTGCTGTTGTACAGATTTCTGGCAAGAAAATGCAATAACTGCAAGGATCGTGATTAGTAATAATTTGTTTTTCATATTGATGGTTTATTTTGATGATTTAATCCAGTTTGTAGGTATTTTCATTAAGCTTTAATGCATATTTTTAACACCGAAGGTGTGTCAAGATGATAGAAATTCAGAATTAAGCTTGTCTCACAAATCCCGAAGGGATGGTATTATAATGTCATCCCTTCGGGATTTGTGCTGCTTTTCATTCAAGCCCAATTCTATAATCATATCATCCTTTCAGGATTAGTTCTCATCCAGTTCTCCATTACATTTTTTCAATTTCTTCCAGCGACTTCCCTTTAGTTTCCGGAAGTTTTTTCAGGATAAACAGGAAGCCCGCCAGGCAAATGAATGCATACAGCCAGAAAGTTCCGCTTGCATTCAGCAATTTATTTAGTATCGGAAACGTATAAGTGAGCACAAAACAGGCAATCCACAATGCAGTTGTGGCAATAGCCATGGCGGCTCCACGAACGCTGTTCGGAAATATTTCAGACAGAACCACCCAGGTAATTGGAGCCAATGTCATGGCATAAGTGGCAATGGCGACCATCACCAAAACCAAAATCGCTATGCCTTTCAACTCGAAAAAATAACTGGCTCCAAGCATAAAATAAACAACTGCCAGCCCAATTGAACCAAGCAACATCAGTTTTCGGCGCCCCCAACTATCGACCATGCGCATAGCCAGCAAGGTAAAAATCAGGTTCACGGTTCCGGTAATCACAATATTGAAAAGCATGTCGCCCACCGAATAACCGGCTGAAGTGAAAATTTCTTCGGCATAATTGAAAATTACGTTGATGCCGCACCATTGCTGGAAAACTGCCAAGACAATTCCCAAAACCAAAACCGGCCGTGCTTTTTTCGATTTCAGTGCTTTCCAGTCAATTTTCGAATCCGAACCGTGCAACGTTTCAGCAATTTCCTGCTGTTCCTGAATGGCATAATTGCGCCCGCCAATTCGTTTCAGGATAGAAAAAGCGGCTTCCGATTTGCCTGATTTAGCCAGGAAGCGTGGACTTTCAGGAATAAAAAAGGCCAGCACAAAAAATGCAAGTGCCGGAGCAGTTTCTGCCCAAAACATCCAGCGCCAACCCATTTGGCCGTTCCACGACTGAACGATTTCTATGTCGGTAGCGCTTTCCGGAACCTTTTCTGCAATCAGATAATTGATGATCTGCGCTGCCAAAATGCCGATCACGATGGTCAACTGATTGATGGAAACAAGCCTTCCGCGCATTGTAGCCGGTGAGATTTCGGCAATATACATGGGCGAAATGGCCGAAGCCAATCCGATCCCTAAACCTCCGATGATCCGGTAAACGATAAAGGGAGTAAACAGATCGACAGCTCCGGTTCCAATGGCTGAAATGGTAAATAAAGCCGCAGCAATAATTAATGGAATTTTACGGCCAAAACGGTCAGTGAGGTAACCTGAAATCATTGCCCCAAACAGGCAGCCAACCAGAGCGCTACTCATCGCCCATCCTTGCAGGTAAGGCGAATTGGTAATATCAAAAAAGCGTTCGTAAAATGGTTTAGCGCCACCGATAACGACCCAGTCGTAACCAAATAAAAGTCCGCCCATGGCAGATACCAGCGTGATGCCTAAAATAAATTTTCGGTTGAAGTTAGATTTGCTCACAAGTTCAGAATTTAGTTGAAACAAAAATACAAGTTGCACACCTCTCCGGAAATGAAAGATTTGATGAATTTATGGATTATTTTATCTTTAGAGCATGAAAAAAGAAGATGGATTTCCGGGACAAATCAGTTTTGTTATTCCTGACAGGATTTTGACTTTGGTGAAGGAAAATGTGCTGATTGCCGATTTATACATCACCGATATTGGCTATTACCCACAAGCCCGGCATCATTACAGAGAACGGCCTTCTGGAAGTAGCCAGTATATCCTGATTTACTGTGTAGATGGAAAAGGAGAAATAAGCCTGAATAAAACGCTGCACACAGTTCCTGCAGATCACTTTTTTATTATTCCTGCCGGAATGTCCCACGCCTATCATTCTGACGAACAAAACCCATGGTCGATTTACTGGATTCATTTCTCAGGATTGAAATCCATAAACTACTCCAGGTTTGCTTGCCAGCCCCTGCCCATTGAACGAAGCAAAACTTCGCGCATCAACGACCGGATTGACCTGTTTTCAGAAATATTCCGCAATCTTGACCGTGGATTCAGCATCGAAACACTGGAATATGTGAACCTGTGTCTGCCTCATTTACTGGCTTCTTTCACCCATTTGAGCCAGTTCCGGCTGATTAAAGAATCGGGCGAAAAAGACCCGGTGGCTCAAAGCATCAACTTTATGCTCGAAAGCCTGACTAAAAAACTAAAATTGGACGAAATTGCCGCCGAAACGAGTTTGTCAGCCTCGCACTTTTCACGACTATTTGTTAACCGTACCGGCCATTCACCCATCGACTATTTCATCCAGTTAAAAATTCAGCGAGCCTGCCGCCTGCTCGACAATTCGGGCTGGATGATTGCCGACGTTGCCCGCGAAATGGGCTTCGACGACCAGTTTTACTTTTCCAAAGTTTTCCGGAAAGTGATGGGCATGTCTCCGGGCGAATACCGGAAACGGGGATTATAATACTTCCAGAATCAATACCGGGATTGAAACTGTGAGTACTGATTCCGCATACTTTCTGTGAAAGATTTCTATTCTTTTATCAATTCCTCAAACATCACAATAGCCGTATATAATACTCCGGCTTCTCCGCGAAATGTTCCCGATCCTCTGGGTTTGTTATCGACTGAATACCATTCGTAAAATCCATTATTATCCTTTACCCGTTTTACCATGGGTTGTATTTCACGGTAAGCTTCTTCAATAAAACCATTCTTAATCAGTTGCTGAATCATGCGTGCGCCAAACCAGGTCCAGTCGCCACCGTTTTGGTAGCTGTAAACGGGATTCATTATCTTATTCGCAAAATAACCTTCCGGATAAGGTGGATAGAGTGTCAGTCCGATGGACGGTGCGCCAGCCTGTTTTACCCGGCTAATCATTTCATCAACCGAAACTTTGATTTCCTCTTTGCTCAGCAGACCCGCTTCGATCGCAATTGCTGTTCCACCAAAGTAGTAAATCTGGTTTTCGTCGAAATCATCAGGAAAAGGCGATCCCTTTTCAAGATAAATGTGAGGAATGAACTTCTGATTTTGTTCGTCCCACAAATATTTCCTACTGTTTGTGGTAATATTATCCCTGATTGTTCCCCACTTTTCTTTTGTTTCTGGAAGCACCTCCATCAGGTTGTTTAATGCGATAATAAACATGGCATTGTCATAAATATCGATGGCCGGGTGTGTGTTATTATCCAAATCAACTCCCCAGCCATGCTCGGGCTGAACATCGCCCCAGTCGGCAGTTGTGGCACCGATTATGAGACCGTATTGCTCGTTGAAACGGTGTTCCATCAAAAAATCCATCGACCATTCAAGTCGTTCAGCAACAGTTTTGTCGCCAATCTTTTCATTCAAAATTGAACTATCACCTGTCAGTTTTATATACTTATAAACCGTCTGCACCAAAGAACTTTCCTGATCGGTTTCTACCGTGTTTTTGTGAGCTGCATATCGGGGTTCCAGCTTCGAGTAAGAAAAATCAGTTTCCCCTTTTCCGATCAGTTCGGCCGGAGTAAAACCATCAATAATGTTCCCATCTTCGCCCTGCATACGGAAGAAAACCAGTATGTTTTCTTTCAGTTCCTCTTTCGGGAAAACCTGCAACGCCAATTCGATAAAGGTATTGTAATCGCGGATCCAGACTTCGCGGTAGCCATCGCCGGCATTAAAACCAGTCTTCATGATTTCCAGTGCTTTGGCTTTTACCCACGGGAAATATTCGTTTGCTTCAATTTGCGCAACAAGTTCTTTGTTTTCGTTCTTTCTGACCGGTGCTGCACAGGCCAACAGAGATACAATTAACACTACAATTGAATAGTACTTCTTCATGATTTATAAATTTATTTCTGAATGATTTCAGGATTACTTTTTGCCTTAATGATAAAACGGTTGGTCAATTCGCTCTCTTCAGGGAACTGGCAATCGAATTTGATGATGTGCTTGCCAGGTTTCAGGCTTGGAATAGCTTGCTGAACAGGAATATCTTTTATAAAGCTTCCTTTGCTGCTATACAACTTCAGGGTTTTTCCGTCGCATACAACCGAAGTTCCGGCTTCGTATGTTCCTGTCAGTTCGAGTTTAAAATAACCGTCGAGTTCGAGCCACGGATTGGTCACCAAGCCTTCTTTTCCCATAAAAGTCAAAGCAAAATTCAGCGGTT
>JAHEYU010000057.1:0-2087 GCA_023251435.1 Bacteroidota bacterium | reverse complement strand
TCGTGTGTTCGAATTTAAATTTTTTGAACGGATAAAGTTTCCAGGCTTGTCCTTCCTTTTCAAGATGAAAGTCGTTGGCCGGATTTTTCAGCCGTGACAGTTGATCGGCACTGAAAATATTCTGAAGAGAAGCTTCCTGCCAAAGTTTGATCAGAGCCAGCAGTTGTGTTGTGTTGGGATTCTTCTGAAGGCTTTTATACCGGGCTACCAGTGCAAAACCAGCGTGATATCCTGCAGCCCGGGCCATCATCCATTCGATGTCTTCTGAACCAGTAGTGGCCGAAAGCAGAAACCAGCCCAGCATGTTGGGCATGTAATTCCGCTCGAGAAACGGTTGATTTTCTATCCGGTAATCGCCCTGAGATTCGCGGAACCCGCCATACCAGGGCTCGCCCCAGTTCCAATAATGACAAATATGCCAATAATAATGGCTCGACCGGCTGGTTCCGTTGACCAGCGTGTGTTTGGTGTCCCTGAAAACTTTATCGGCAAAGGCCTGAATGGCATAATCGCCTTCGCCTGACGACATGCACCCTTCGTGTCCGTCGAAATCCATGTGCGAAACGCCGGTTTCATTGAAGAACCGTCCAAGGTTTCCGGCGATTTCCTGCTGCAGTTCAAAATTCGGGAACAGCGTATTATACGGATAATCAAAAAGCATCCCGACATGTTCGCCTTTAGAATAAGCCGCAACCTTAGTGCCAAAAGCTCCCCTTTGGCAATCAAGTAATTTATATGGAAAATTGTCAGTTACCTCACGAAAGCGGATAATCTCGTTGCCAATCCTTACCGCGTGAAGAGTGCTTGGTTTGATGTTTTTGAAGTATTGATTGGATTCAACCGGAATTTCTGTGGCCAATGCAGAAATATTTTCTGATAGTACCGATGCTCCTGTTTCTGACAATCGTTTATCGGGAACGGGCGAAACATACGGATCGTTGGTGTTGATGAAGGTACTGAGCGTATGAACCCCAACGCGAAGACCTTTTTTTGCCGCTTTTTCCACACAGGTTTTCATTCCGGCATTTCCATTCGGGAAACTCTTCGGGTCAAGGATAAAATTGCCCCACGACTGAAAAGGACCTTCGTGATAAAGCGAAACCAGACCAGCCTGGTTGGTATAATCCAACATTTCGTCGAAATTGCTTTCGTCGAAATCGGAGATGAGATACGCTCTGCCGGTTTCGGGCGACTGTTTGTGCCAAACCCCGTTAATCAGCGGATGAGGAAGGTCTTCGGCCAATTCGATGGCGCTAATATGTTCCAGCACCTGATTTTCTGAACACCCGAACAGAGCAATGGCCGATCCGACGGTCGTTTCTCCAGGAATGGCGTTAACCGGCATATCGGGATATTGATCGTTCCAAACCGACAACCGTCGAGGCTTCGAGCGATCGAGACTGTAAGCCTGAATGCTGCTTCCGTAAAGCTGGGCAATGGCGGCATCACCCCTTGAACCATCCATTCCTCCCTCATTTTTCAGAATACCGCCCAGTGTTTTCGGGTTCAGCGTCTGAAGACCAATGGCGTATTTCCCGTCGCGGACAACCCCGATTACTTCACCAATTGTTTGGTTAATCATGGTGGGATAAGGGCCCCAGACTACTGCATTTACTTTATTGATTGCACTAAGTTTGATCAACCGAAAAGCCAGGTGACTTTTTTGCGCGGTAACTTTAACTTCAGCAGTAATTTTTGATAACGAATACGTAAGGCTGATCACTCCTGACTTTGCATTGAAAACAGCCTTTGCAGGTTCTTCCCAGTTGCTGTTCACACGTATTTTCAGCAAGGGAGCCTTTTCACCCGTAGCCAGATAATTTTTGCTTGTTGCAGGGTCTTTCATTCCTGAAAGCTGCCCTGTGGCGGAAACGGTCAGTAAAAAATTGTCGGTTCGAAGGGTTATTTGTGCAATTGACGGAAGAACTCCGCAAGTTGCCAGTAAAAAGATAAAGAGAATTCGTTTCATTGAGTGTATTAATTTGTTTGTATCAATTCACGGGATGACTCAAAGCCTCCCCGTTAATTCAACTATCTTTTATTTTGTTGTTTACATTGATGGCGGTGGGTTTAATGTTCCCCACGAA
>JAHEYU010000116.1 GCA_023251435.1 Bacteroidota bacterium | reverse complement strand
ATGGAAGGATGGCTGTCACCTTTGCAGATGGCGTTTTCTTTACCATTTCGGTTTTAATTTCATTGAAAATTGTTTCGCCCAATACCGGTTTGATCTCCAGATCTTCCACCAGTTGCATGGGGGATTTCAGCCGAAGGAAAGTCATGCGACTGTGATTAATAAAAACAATGGAATTGAAAGTACTGGTATCCGAAATAAAGGAGGATTTCAGGATAGTCCAGGCATCTGAATCTGCAAAAGATTTGAAATTGACTGTTTCACCTTCGGATTTTTTGATTTCCATCTCAAGATAAAAAAGGATTTCATCCAATCCGTTGAAGCCGGTTGTTTTGAAATACTCTTTCAATTCAATTTCCTGATACTTAAAAAGGCTTTTTACCTTTTCATTTTCTGTTCGCTTGAAACCACCGTCGGAAATGGTCGCGTTCAACACCTGAAATCCGGACCAGTAAGTCAGGTGGATCAGTGTTCTTTGAACTATTGAAAGCAAAGTTGAAAATTGGACTGAATTAGCTGAAGGCGGGTTGTTTTCCGGTGCATCATAAAAATCCTGCAATTCTGAATACAGAACGGATCCCAGCAATGGTAGCAAAAATGCAGTTTCAGCGTTTTGGATATGGGGTTTCAGCCTGTTGAAGTCGGTGCCTGCACCAACTGCCAGGTATTGTTTGATTTCGTCGATTGTTTTGAATAGCATTATGAAAGGAGTTTAAAGTTAAAAGTCCAACGTTTAAAGTTGCGGTTGTGATTTTTATTCTCTCTTTTGATCGGAGCATAGGTTTAACATTAAACTTTTTAACATTAAACTTCGAACTCTCATGACAGTGTTTTAGTTGTTCCGGCGCCGGTATCGAGGGTAGTCAGAACAGTATTTCTGAATCTCCATTCTACATTTTCGTCGCCACCATTGTACCGATGGACAATTTCGATAGGATCAAGCATGGTTTGGCGGTCGAGCCAGGCATTGGCTACGTTGATCAGATAGGCTTCGCGGATGTTGCTTCCTCCTGAATTTCCGGCATAAGCTCCGCCGGGCATCCCGGCACCCATAACATTGGGATTGACCATGATGGCAAACATGATTTCAGAATTCGCCGCTGCTGAAGTTACCAGGTTTTGCTCGTTGTTCAGCTTGTTGTTCAGCGGCTCAATGATCCATTTTTCCTCTGCCTTGCCGTTCATCGGGTTGATTTCAAAAAAAGTAAAAATTGGTTTATCTGCGTTGTCTACTCCACAGAGGTTGTTTTCCACATCGTCCATGTATTGTTCGATGGCTGCCTTCCGGAGATCAATGGTTGCAAACTGGTTGGCTGGGAACTGCCGGTCCCAGAAAGCATACGGAATCTGGATGTGCCATTTCCATGTAATCTGGTTGGTATAGGCTTTCTTGAGAAAAGCCGGTACCATGCCTGCAATGTCGATCCAACCGGCCAGGTAAGAAGCGTACCACAGTGGAGCGGAATAATACTCGTTGTTGCTCCACGAATCGCGGATGCACATCACAAATGATTTTCCCTTAGTTTGATTGGCCCAGCGGCGGCGCTGCAAATCGGCAAACGGATCATATTCGTCCAGAACATCGTAAGCGGTGTATTCGCCTTCTGCGGGATTATCAGGCCACTTTCCGGAGACAATACATTTTTCAATGATGCCATCCTTATTGGCCACTGTCAGGCGGCAATATTTTGAATTGATAGCGTTTACCCCAACAATCCGGCTTCCATCTTCATTGAACAGGAACTGGACAAAGCCGATGCCCAGTTTCAGGTAATCGCGGATTGCCTTTTCCATGAAGCGGCGCACCATCCGGCTGTTGGCAAAAATGGCCAGGGTCGGATCTTTCGGAGCGGTCATCAATTCGTTGCCCTTTTCATCGTAGCCGGAAATGGTGCAGGGGAAAATTCCCTGTCCCAAAGTGAAATTCCGGGTAAAACGCAAACCGGTATTGAGCGTTCCAACCTTGCTGATGATGTCATCGGCTTTTTTGGGCCAGTCGTTGCCGGATCCCCAGCTGGCTATTTCGTAGTTGCCGACGGTGGTTTTATCCAGATCGCTCTTCGACGGTTTTGGAGAAGCGGTGTTTGGCCGATCCGCCGGAACCCCGGTGGTAGAGCCCAAATAGCTTCGTCCGGAAGCAAGCAACGGAACGCCATTTTGATTAAAGATTATATCTGCCATCTTTGAAAAGTTTCAAGTTTCAGGTTCCAAGTTTCAAGTTTGTTGGTTCCTTATTTGTTCCTACATTCTTACTTTCAAGCCGTTGAATTCGATCAGGGCATCAATGTGTACCGGCGTTACATGACCGCAGGCTTTACCGTTTTCGTCAACCGGAAGTACCCCGCGCATACGGTTTTCTTTCATGTTCATTTTTAATCCGGTTGCCACTGCGCGAGGCATAAAAACCAGTTCACCATCTTTCTTTACAAACTTGATGGAGAAAACGATTTGATTTCCTTCAGGGGTCTCCTTTGCTTCCAGTTCTTTCAGAACAAGGTTGCGACGGATGGTTTCGATTTTTTGAATCATATTGCACAGATTTAAATGGATTACTCGAATTTTGAGTAAAGGTAAGGATCGGGTGGGTAGGAGAAAGGACAGTTTCCGGACTCGAATAAATACCTTTGTCAAACCTAAGCGAACAAAAAAATGGGGCGTAAGCCCCATCTGGTTAAAGTTTGATTTGCTCTTCAACATCGTGGATTTTCACATCCAGGGTTCGTTTCATTTCATCAATCACCGAGGTGATCACTGCGGAGTTGGAGGTTTTGAACTCATTGCCGTTTGAATCCCGCAAACTGATCACTGAACTAAGAGAATCAGCTCCAATCTGGAAGGTTTGCAACTTGCGACGTGAATCATTCAAGGTCTTCCAACGGTCGATCAGCAATGACAAATCTTCCACTCTTTGAATCCTCTCATCCAAAGTCAGCTTCCGTGGTGCTTCAACTTCGTCTTTCACAATGGTCATTACCGGAGCAACTTCTACTACTTCAACTACTTCAGCAACATTGGCTGTTTTTTCTGCAACATTTGATTTACCCATAACATTTTACTGATGCCCTTCAGTTTTATTTTGGCTTCTGGCTCGCCGGTTAAAATTAAATTATGGATAATCCTCATTGAGCCAGCCGGATTCTAGTCAATGGTCGAATGTCTGGTTTTTGCATGGAGCAGAGAGCATTGGGCATGGGTCAGAAGGCCAGGGGCAAAAAGCTGACCGAGCGCGAAGCGTTGTTTAAGTTGGAAGTACTCCGGAAAGCCGAAAACCTTGACTTTTCCGGAGGGCGTAAATACCTTTATCCGGAATTTGAGTGTAACAATAATTTCTATGTAGTAAGTTAAATAATACAAAAAAAAATTGGCATCAAATAGAATTTGTGAATGCCTAAAAATATTTCAAGCATTATAAAATCCTAAAGCTGTCAACATAAGGAGCTCAGATTTTATGAATTTATCAGTTAAGTATTGTGGAAGATTTAATGTATTGCCAATTCCTTATATTTTGAATAATTCTCAATTTCAGCTTTCATTATATGACAAAAGCAAATTCATCAAGATGAACATAGTCAGTTTTAATAAACAAAAAAGGCGCACCGAAGTGCGCCTTTTTGTTTCATTTCATATGTTCTATTTCTTATAAATCATTTTTCCATTTATTACTTCATCATCGAATGTCATTCGGTAGAGAATCATATTGGTTGAAAGATCTTTCGGGGTATATTCTACCCTGTAGTTCTCATTTCCCAGAATTTGTTGGTCGAATAAAACTTCAAGTTTTCTCCCAACAGCATCAAACAAAGTTAGTGTGCCTTTCGAATCTGACTTCCTGATGAATTCAAAGATCAGTTTATCTGTGAATGGATTCGGATAAACCTTCAAATCAGCAACCCCATCAAGAGGATTAATTTGGATTGGATTTTCCGCTACAACTGAGGCTGATTTGGTAGATGTTGTATGAATAACGACAGAACCTCCGCCCAACGCGGTTGTAGGTGTGGCGTTATCTGCAGTCGAAATATTGTTGTCGTATACAATTGCTCCGGTTGATGTGTTCCAAATTTTCATGCGGAACATATCAATACCTCCACCACCACTAACCTGGCCATCTACTGCCGAAACCATAAAACTAAAGCCACTAACACCGTTTATGGTACCAATACCCTTGTAAATTGCTTGTTTACCTGCAATTACCAGCGAACCTGAATTATAACTTGAACTGCTAAAGTTTAAGTTGCCAGTTTGGAATTGGAATTCAGTATTACCATCAGGAATGTTAGAACCTTTTTTGTATTTCGAAACAAATCCAAAATTGGCTTTACCTGTTAATGCAGGATTGGCGAGATAAGCACCTAACGGAGAAGTAATCCAGCCTCCACCGGTTACAAAACTACCATTTGGATCGAAAACTGCAAGATAAGCTGTTGAATTCGCGCATCCGTCTCCTGCAATTGCATATACTCTATATACTTCAACAAGTAAACCAGAAACTGTTTGAGTGGCAACTCCAAAAGCATCAGTAGTTGCGGTATAAGTACCATAGGTTCCATAAGCAACGGTTCCCTGGTCAAGTTTAAATGTCACGCTAATCCCAGCCTCTGCAGGAGTTACTTGTGCATATAAAGTTGCTATGCTACCCTGTGCAACAGGTGTACTACTTCCGGAAGCATCAATGGTTACAGCAGTGATTGTAATTACTTGTGTAAATAATGCTGAACTTGTATTACCGTTTGCATCCGTAGCTGACCATGTATTGGTAATTGTATTGCCCATTAAAGCACCCGTAGTTTTAGTTATGCTTACGGTGCAATTGTCAGTAGCAGTAGGTGTCAAGGCCATAGCAGCTGCAAGAGTGCCAGCATTACCACATGATACAGATCTGTTTAAAGAACCTGCAGTTGTAACCCAGGTTGGAAGAATATTGTCTTCCACTTTAACCACTGCGGTTTGCGATGATAAGTTTCCATTTACATCGGTTACGGTCAGAGTTACTGTATTATTTCCCACATTTGAACAAGTGAATGCATTGGGAGAAACAGTCATTGTAGCAATTCCGCAAGCATCTGACGAGCCATCTTCAACCTGATCAGCAGTGATTCCTACATTACCTGAAGCATCAAGCTGAACGGTGATGTTTTTGGTAATCACGTTTGCCGGAACTTCATCTTTTACCGTGACTGTAGCTGTAGCATAACTGACATTACCATGATTATCTGTCACAGTTAGTGTTACAGTATTCGGATTGGCTATATCTGCACAGGTGAAATCAGTTTTGCTTAATACCATTGATAAAATTCCGCAGGCATCGTTCGAACCGTTGTTAACCAAGGCGGCTGTTGTACTTCCGTTTCCGGTATTGTCCAGTTGAACAATCACGTTTTGAGCAATGGCTACCGGGGCAACTTCATCTTTAACAGTGACAGTTGCTGTGGCAGTGCTGACATTACCATGATTATCGGTCACAGTCAGTGTTACAATATTTGGATTGGTTGCTATATCCGCACAGGTGAAAGCAGTTTTACTTAATTCAAGCGATAAAATTCCGCAAGCGTCATTTGATCCATTGTCTACCAGGGCGGCTGTTGTGTTTCCGTTTCCGCTTGCATCCAACTGAACAATTACATCCTGTGTTAAGGCTACAGGAGGAACTTCGTCTTTGACGGTGACCTCGGCTGTAGCAGTGTTAACATTACCATGAATATCGGTCACTGTAAGTGTTACAATATTTGGATTGGTTGCTATATCTGCACAGGTGAAAGCAGTTTTGCTTAATGCAATTGATTCGATTCCACATGCGTCGTTTGATCCATTATTAACCAATTCGGCTGTTGTGCTTCCGTTTCCTGAATTGTCAAGTTGAACAATCACATTTTGGGCAATAGTAACCGGAACTTCAGTGTCATTCACTGTAACCGTAAAGCTGCATGTTGCAGTGCTTTTTGTTGTAAAACTAATGTTATCCAAATAAGATGATTCACCCGCTTCATGGAAATATCTCATACCATTGATTTTAGACGCATTCTGTCCATTTGTTGCTAAAGGGTTCAATCCAGCGTTTATATTCTGTAGTCCGGGAGGGCTTATCCATGATCCATTATTTGTAAGATCCCTATAACTAAGACTTATACTTCCAGCACCGTTGTTTGCTTCAAGGTCAACTGTCAACCTGAGTCTTCGCCAATCTCCACCAGTGATGTTAGTAAGGCTGGCAAGTGTAGCGCTATTAAATCCATAGATACTTAATACATCTCCGTTGGTAGCTTCCAGCACACCAAAAGTACGTTCACCGGCTTCGTCAAGATCTCCGTCATTATTGGCATCAAAGCCTACTTCAAGAGCATTGCCCCAATAACTCCGGTCATTATCATACTCAAGAACGACTATATCTGTATTTTGAACGGTAGGAAAACTGAAATTCGAATTATTAATCCGTGATGAGAATGTTCTGTTGTTTCCTCCAACATCGGCAGCAAAAAATGCTTTTGAACCTGCATAAGCTCCACTGCTGGGTCTGCTAACCACCAGATTAACATTTGCATTTGGAGGAGTGAATCCAGATCCAATCACTTTCCAGTTATCCTGACCATTTAGAACTCCGATGTTCAGATTTTCAAAATTATATGTGACACTATTTCCGCTGTTTTCAACAGTTCTCCACTTAACTGTTGTGGTACCAAGAGGAAAAGCAGAACCACTGGGTAACCCGGATAATAAAGTGGCAGTGGCTCCACAATTATCTGTTGTATTGACTACATAATTTACAACAGCACTACATTCACCAGGATCATTTTCTGCAATAATATCATCAGGACATGTTATTGTTGGTGGTGTTACATCAGGCATGGTTCCAACAAAAAATGTTTCTGTTTCTATACAACCCAAATCTGAACTAACCACAACGGTATAAGATCCGGCAGCCAAACCCGAAATATCTTCTGAAACTGCGGTGTAACTATCTGGACCTGTCCATACAAAAGTTGGAGTTCCGTAGTTTCCGTTTAAGGAAAGGTCAATAGCACCATTGTTACTACCTGCGCATGAAAGATTGTTTGATGTTCCGCTAATTTCAATCACACATGGTATTACTTCAATAGTAAATGTTTGTGTTGGAATACCACCAACGTTGGTGTGGTGGTTAATATCCTCAACCTGCAATGTTATATTATGCGTTCCGGCATCAGCAATTCCCGGTGTACCTGAAAGTGTGCCTGTGCCATTGCCGTTATCAGTAAGTGAAAGCCATGCTGGTAAGGCTGCACTGGAAATAAGTTGTAATGCATCACCAAAAGGAACGTCCGGATCAGCCGTTGTAATGTTGTATTGGTAAATCTGTCCTGCAACAACTGATGTGACAGGCGTTGATGTGAACTGAGGATTAGTATTTACCAAAATACTAACTTCATGGTCAGTCTTATCACCGTAAGAATCCTGAGCTGTGAAAATGGCATGTTTATGTCCCCATTGTGCCTGGGTTGGTGTCCAGTTATATACCGAAGAAGCTGAATTGGAAGATGCCGTTGGTAATGCTGGAGTCATAGTAACACCGGCATAGATCGGAATTTTGTTGTTCATCATATCCTTTCCGTTAACCTCGGTGATAGAACAAACATCCAAAGGATCTGGATCGGTTGCCTGAACGGTAAAACTTAAGTTTTGTCCGGGAGCAATAACATTGTGAACTAAAAGTTGTGGGGTTGGCGGCACATCAAATACAGGTGCAAGGCTAACCACTATATTTAGATTTGTTAGTGTCTGGACAAAGATGTTATCCGTAGCAGAAAAACTCAATGAATATGTGCCTAAATGGGCATTTGTTGGAGTCCAGCTAAAAGTAAACTGTGCCGGATTAGTACCGGATTGTGCTGATATTGATGCTCCTGCGGGTATTCCGGAAGTATTCAATGAAACGGTTGAACCCGGATCCACGTCTCTGGCCTTTACTGTAAAATTAATAGGTGTACCCGGTTGAACTTTTATAGTTGATGCATTTAAGGGTGTTACTGCATAATCAAATATTGGCGGGTTTGAAACGCCAACAACCTGAATAATAAAATCCAAGGGAATGCGTGCACCCTTATTATCCGAAACCATAACCTGCATGGCATATTGGCGATTTATTGGAATCGCATTTGTATTAATTGTAAGTAAACCTGAGCTGGATAGGCTGGTTACGATAGCCGGCATGGTAGTTACAAGTCCACTTTGAGCGGAAGAACTTATTGCAAAACTAATGGGATCGTTATCCGGATCTGAAGCATTCAATTGAATTTGCGCGGCAGGCAATCCCGTTTGTACATAAAAAATAGGCAGAGTGCTACCTACTGGTGGTCTATTAGTTGGGTTAGACAACGTAACCCTTGTTTCCGTTCTGTAATTTTGATCATTGTTTCCCTGCTGAAGTGAACTAATTCTGCAACAATTAGTAAAAAAAGCGGTAACATCTGTAGTTAAATTATATGTCTTGGTCAGGATACGAGAACCCACAAACCAATCCTCTGCTGCATTAATAGAGGTAACGACCATACTTAAATTAGCGTTGGTGTTATCTCCAAATTGAAATGGACCTAAACTGGGAGTAGTGGCGCCTACCGGAATATTTCCAAAAAAAGACCACCGATACGACTGGGTAATGTTAAACTGTACCGTTCGTGTGGTTGGAGTGTAAGATACAATCTGCCAACTAACAGTTCCATACCTGAAATGAGTAGCCTCAACCTGGGAAGAGACAAGAAAAAGCAATGCAAAAAGTACTATCGCTTTAATTTTTAACGACGTATATAAATTCTCCATAATAACTTTTTTATAAAATAATTAATACTGAATAATTTTTGAAGGAGTATGATTGAAATTATTTTCTAAGTAGAATTGCAGAAAGGGAGTGCATCATTTTTCATATTTAAAAGATTTAATGAGATTAATAACTTTGAAATCATATTTTTAAAGAATAAAAAGTCATTTGAGGTGGTTTTTAACGTAAAAAAATATTGCCTTATACCTTAGCGTTGGTTAAAGTTAAAACATTAAAAAACAAAATACAAATAAAAAGATCTTATTATCTTTATATATTCTCGCAAACTAGGATTGATCATTATTTTTTTTTACTAAAATGCTTATTTAGGGCTATTTATATCTAATTCAAAACATTTAAAATTATTCCATCATTCTTTTATTCGATGGAATAATTTTAAAAACTAGTTTATCGTTGAAATTCTTGGAATTCCATCATATCTGGGCATGAATATTAATGTTATTCGAATACCACCAAAGAACACATTAAAAAGGATTGGACAGCCAGCTGTAGAACCAACTGGAGGGAGAATTTCAATTTCAGGTTGGTTTTAAAGAAAAACCCCTGCAAATGCAAGGGTTTTAAAAAATCCACCAAAAAACCACTAAAATTTATGCTTTGACATTTAACCCAAGTACAAGTTACGATAATAAATCCTGAAAGTCAATAGAAAACTTAATTAAGTTTGAACTCCGGATAAATAAACTCTTGTTCAGCTTCCGGAACATTGCCCTTTGATTCTTTTCCGGCAATGCGGTAAACGGTATGGGCGGTTAGTAACTCCTCCGGAAAAGGAAGCAATAATTCATTCAGTTCTTTCTGGCTTTTGCCCGGATCTATCCAATGATCTGCCAATTCTTCAGGAAGGATTACCGGCATTCTTGGTCCTTCCAATTTGGGATTGTTGTGTATTTTAGCCATCATCGGATTGCCGATTGTGGTCACAATACTGAAAGTAATCAGCTTGGATTTATTTTCACGATCCATCCACTCCGACCACAAGCCTGCCACTGCAAAAGGCTCTGCATCTTGCTTCCGGATGAAGAACGGGTAAGTTTTACTTCCGGCATGATGATGTTCGTAAAAACCATCCAAATAGATCAAACACCGTTTTGATTTAGCAGAATCACGGAACGAAGGTTTTTCGAAAATGGATTCTCCACGGGCGTTTAATGTACTATTCCATAGTTGTACCTTTTGAGCATTGTCTTTTACCCAGTGTGGAACCAATCCCCATATTCCAACAAGTGGTTCAGAGTCCTGATCTGTATAGATCAGCATTTTAGGGTGCGTGAACCCGGATGACTGATAAAGATTTGTCACACCCATATCAAACAATTTGAGCTGTATCTCCTGTGCATCCTGATAGTGGCCTTGTTTACGGGCACGTTTCAACTGCGATTCGAGTAATGCTTTGACGTTGTAACACATAGCTGTATGATTTGAAATTAAAAACAATTCAGGATTTTAAATGTTTTTCGCGTTCTAACCTTTCCTCAATTGTACTATTATCGTATGGCGTGTGTAAATGCCTTTTACTGTAATATCTTTTGGGCAATGGTTCTGCCGATTGACTTGATTTAATTACTTTTTGTTCTTGATTTCCTGTTCTGTGGGTATCCTTCAACGAAATCACATTTACCAATTCAATGCTACTTCTATTGAGCATTGGCAGGTAATAATTCAATGGCTTTGGGGACTTAATCCAATTGATACAATTAAAATAACTCAAAATTACAGGCATTCTATTGATGCCAATATGCTGAAGCATTCCTGTGGCCGGAATGGTGATGATGGCAAATCCCGGTTGAACTATTTTGGTTTCAGGATCAGTCCAATAATCGTATATCCCGGCAAATACGCCTGGGAAATTATTCTCGGAAAAAGTTATTAATTGCTGCTGTTTATTGAATTCTTCAATGTATGAATCAGCGACAACCAGGCATCTGTATTGTTGAATGGCTTTCCTGAATGCCGGCTTCAGGAAGATTGAATTTGGGCCGTTGTAACACGGATCATTATCCAGGTTCTTATCTCCTTCTGCCCGGGCTGTCAATATATCCATAGGAGTTTTTGCCCAGTGAGGTGTTAAGCCAAATCTCATTCGTCGAAGTTCACGTTCGTTCTCGGATGTGATCACATAACCCGTTGATCCTTTTTCAACAATACATTTTCCATTGATAGGGATAGTATATTCATTAAGGGATAATGAAAACCGACTCAGGATTTTATCTGTTGACCTTGCTATTTGATAAGATTCGAACATGATTATATTACAATCAATTTTAATGATTGTAATATAATTAAATTTGAGATTTACTTACCCGATGAACAAAAAAAGCCCCAAAGGGCTTAGAAATTAAACAGAAGCTGTTGCGCTTTGACAGGAACAGCATCGATAAGTTCAGCAAGGACATCTGCAAATTCGGTTACTGGTGCTTTGATCACAGCAGTTTTCGGCACGGGCAGTTTCAGCACTACTAAGCTTTGGGCTTCGGTAATTGGCACAATGTACGGGACACCTCCGGTTGGATGAAGTTGTATCTGCCAGGCTCCAAAAAACTCATTGGACAGCGAGTTCATCCATGCCACTTCGCCCAATAATCCATTCAGGCATTGGTTGATCAGGCACATCATTGCACAGTTTCGGTCAACATCGGCTCCGTAAAAGGTTGCATTTCGGTTGATCTTTGCGACTGCCAGTAATGTTCGGCCTGATCCGCAGGCACAATCCAGAATCCTTGAACCATTTTCTATCTCTCCCTGAACCCTGGCCATAAGTTCACAAATATGTTCCG
>JAHEYU010000005.1 GCA_023251435.1 Bacteroidota bacterium | reverse complement strand
CAAGTGATTTTTTCGGATCTACAAAAGGCAGGCTGTATTGATAACGTTTGTTCAGGGCGGCAAACAATTGCTGCTGGGTAATTCGTATTTCATGACCAATCGAACTGTAATCCATTTTTAAGCTTTGAAGTTTAGCATTGAGCGACCCTATCATTTTCTGTTCCTCGGCGGCACCGTATAAAAATTCGAAGATCAATTCCTGGTATATCAAAAGTGATGGACGAAGATTCTTGTCAATAATATTCGGGTTCAATAGCTGAATCCATCGGATAAAACCTTTTTTATCCAGACAAAGCCGCGGGTAGTTGTCACCAAACAGTGTTTTGTTCGGCTTTTTTACCGAAGATTTTGCCAAAATCAGGTCATTTTTGATTTTATCCCCCTGATTCTCCGGGTCAATTTTGAAGAAATCGCACAATGGTTTGATAAAAATATATTCATCATCATTCTTCACGGTAGAAGTGAACATTTGTAATGCTGTTTTTTCCATTTGCTTTTTTATTGCTGATTATTGTTGATAATTTTAAACTGATTGAATTGATTCGGTAATTGTCTCTAAAAAATACTTTCCAGACTTAATTTCTTCAATGTCCGCCCATGGTTGATTTGCCGTGGTTGCCTTTCTGATGTACTTCGGATATTTGAATAGAATTCTGTTGATATCTGAAGGGAAAACTTCAGTTAAATTCATTTCTCTTAATATTTTCTGAAGTGTCTTGTTTGTAATTCCCAACTGGCGACAGGCTTCGGTCTTGGTCATCGGAGCCACCTTTTTATTGTCGTTGGCAGCAATCTCTTCCCTGACTGTTTCCCGTAAAATGCCCTGAAAATCTTCCAGCGAAAGTCCTTCAAGAATGATCCTTTTATCCATGTCGCTATTTTATCCGGGTTATTTCTATCACTTTTGTCTCTTTGTTTTTCCGGGTAACAAATCTCATCCCATGCTCACTTTGGATGATTTGCGCAGTAGTTCTAACCGATGACATTCTGGCAATTGGGTAGGTCACTGTTTTGAATAGTTCTAGACCCTTTAAAACTGGGGCGATTGGTGCTTTTTTAATGGCTTTTTTGTCTTTTTTTTCGTTCATCATACCTTTATTTATTTATTTATCGAATAATTATCTTAGTTTTGTCTAAATGCTACTTTGATAAAAGTATAAGTAACATCGAATAAACAAACAAGTATTAAAGAAATATTCAAATAAAGTAATCAACATGGGTATAGGTGAAAAGATCAGAGACTTAAGGATAGAAAAAAGGATGTCGCAAAAGGAATTGGCGGAGAAAATGGGCCTTGCTGTGGCTACAATCAGCAGTTATGAGGTGAATAATTCGCAACCGAATATTGAAAAACTAATTCATTTATCAAAATTATTAGACGTATCAATTGATGAAATTGTCGGTAATTCCGGATACCCTACAAATCATATTAACAGCAACGATTCTACCCGGATAAAAACAATGCTTTATTATGACCTTGACGCATCGGCAGGCAATACATCCATGTTTGAAACGTGGATGCAATCTGAATGCAAAGAAATTAGTGTACCTGGCTTCGGGGATTGCGATTTTGCACTAAATGTATGGGGGGATAGTATGTTTCCAAGCCTGCAGAACGGATCAATTGCCATTTGCAAAGAGTGGAAGCAAAGCTTCATTGAATATAGACATATTTATCTGATCATCACCTGTGAGAATCACCGGATGATCAAGTATATTATGCCCGGCAGTTCGGATGAAACAGTTACCTGTGAAAGTGAAAACAAGTTCTATCCTCCCTTTGAAATCCGTCGGGATGAGATATTGAAACTATACATTGTAAAAGGGAGTATTGAAAGAAGTTCGATTTAGTTTAATTTAACCTCTTTCATTTTTTTTGATTTTTTATCCTTCTTTTTTGTTTTGGCTTCACCATCCCATACATCATAGTCGGCTAATTTCTCGGTCATGATATCTTTTTGGACAGCGGCGGTGTATTTGTTGAAATTTGATTCTGTCTTATGGCCGGTAACCGCCATTATAAATTGCTTGGGAATGCCACGGCTTAATAAATTGCTGGCAAAACTTCTTCTGGCCGTATGGGTAGTAATCATTTCGTATTTATTCCTGGTATGCTCAATCCTTTTGTTTCCTTCGGTTCTGGAATAAATGATTATATCTTTAATACCAGCCATTTCACCCAAAACTTTAATGTGGTCATTGAGCCTTTGCTGTGTTACGGATTTTGGAAATCCATCGCGTTCTATAATTTGACGAACCAGTTTGTGTATGGGAATGCGAAGTTTTGGCCCGTTTTTGTTTGCAATCGCATGAATAAAACCTTTATCAAGTTCCACATGGATTTCAGGATCAATATTCAGATAGTTCTCAACTCGGAGTCCAGTCCAGCATCCGATTACAAAAAGTTTTCTTGCCTGGTCAAGTGCCTTAATCTGGAGGCTTATACTTCTTTGTGAAAGGAATTGCTCCT
Source organism: Bacteroidota bacterium (assembly GCA_023251435.1). GTDB lineage: Bacteria > Bacteroidota > Bacteroidia > Bacteroidales > Prolixibacteraceae > Aquipluma. The sequence goes on along the minus strand of JAHEYU010000005.1, from coordinate 152,117 downwards.
TCTCCTTATGAAACTCGCGGACCATTTTTTCATCAATGGCAAGGTTGTATATCTTTTCAATTTCTTCTTCGTTTAAGTATATGTTGTAAACATCTTCCGATGGCTTTTTGAAGTTCTTGAATTCAAGGTTTTTATTGTCATCGTTTTCGGTTGCATAATTTAAAATACGCTTCAGGTTTTTAATGATTGATCCGACGTAATTGGTGGATAAATTTTTATCCATGAGATACTGGGTGAAATCACGATAAAATCTTTTATCGATCTGCTCAAAAGTGAGGTTTGGACTGAAATCCCTGATTTTATTAATTGACGTTAAAATTTGTTGAGACCTTCTCCTGGTGAAACGTTTGCTGGCATGTTCAAAATAGATGTCGCAGTAGTCAAAAAATGGAGTGTATTTTGGTTTATTCTGAATATTTTCCTCGATAAGTCCAGCCAACTTGTCGTTTTGGAGCTTGAAAGGATCATGAGTATCAAGTACTTTATTGAATGCGACTTCAACTTCAATCAATTTTTTGTTGAGATCCTCTAACTCTTTTGTTTTGGAATTGAATCGCTGACGATCAGGATTCCATTCATCATTTATTTGTATTCCCGGAAAATAGGTAAGGTTGATTCTGCGACCATTTATTTGTTTGCGGTATAATGCGTAAATTGAATCCCTGTTGACAAAAAAGTTGATAGCCATGTCTTAAATTTTGGTTGAAACAAAGATAAAACATTCATACCACTTTCATACCACATTACTCCTAAAATATCTAAAATAAGGAGAAAAAAGTAAATAAAGAATCGGCTGTAAGCCCCTATTAATAAGGAAAAACATGAATATTTGCCTAATATGCAAACGATTATTTCGTCTCCCAGCTGGGTCACGGACTACAAAATTGAAACCCTTGCAGCACTAAGCTCGCAGGGGTTTTTTGTTTAAAATGGGTCAACAAATGGGTCAAAACTTTTTTATTTGTTATAATTAATAGAGCCCTATTCCTATCAAAAAATTCCCAAAAATAAGCTTGTAAAATTATATTTTTTTCTTTTTGGCACAATCGGATAGGAGAAACGGGATTATTTCCCGTTTCGTCCTTCCACACCACCGTGCGTACCGTTCGGTACACGGCGGTTCCTTAATTTACGCCATTTACTTTCCGATAATGATCCGTAAAGAAGATGTAACCTGATTGTTTTAAACGTTCGATGGTGATAGAAGTATTTAAGATTGGGCTATTGGCAGTGCGCCAGTAGCCTTTTCTTGTATTCGCATAATCCCAAGCTTTATATTTTGCAACACCAAGCTTGATCAGATTACGCAAACGGGTTCGTATCCGTTTCCATTGTTTCCAGATGACCATCCGTAAGCGTCTGCGATACCATTCATCTACTTGTGGTAGAAGTTTCTTCATATCTGTTGTTCAAATTCTTCGTATAGGTATGTTTTGCTATCTGTCAGGGATGTGCAAAGCACCTCTTTTTCACCATTTTCAAGTTCGACTTTTATCAACCCACAGGTTATTTCAGTATCCAGCATATTGGGAAAATCCTTGAGCTTGGCTCTGTCTTTCTTTGGTAAAGTGAAGGTAACAATCCTTTCTTTTTCAGAACTTTCGGTGATGCCTTTCACTTTTAGCCACCAGTCTTCTTTCAGACGGACACAAAAATCGATGCCCTTTGCTTTCATCAGAAATAGTAACCAGAAACTGGGATATCCCCGGTCGAGCAACAATAAATCTCCTGGTTTTACCTGATCCAAATGTTGCATCTACAAATCCCGCTCGCTTGATGCGTACGGTGCTATTTGCGAATCGAGGGTTTCCAGATTTAAAACATCGTACAACAACAAGCCCATAGCCAGAGAGCGCGGGCTATAGGCCTTTGGTCCAAACTGATGAACACCAAACTCTTCTGCAACAGTGGGATGATTTGGTAAAAAAAGGCGGGTTCCATCAACGGCAAGTAATCGTATGTTATGCCACACATAGTATTCTGCCCCATTGAAAAAGGAGTTGACAACAACCTCGTTCAGTCGCTTAAAAGCCCATGGGTTTAATTTTGCCCTTTCCTGAGTGAAGACGCCTTTGTTTACCGCCCTGATGTTGAAGTCGCTTTGGATCACTTCTTTGTAAAAGCGATCCAACTCACGCTGTATTGAACTCTTGAACTTAAGCACAAGAAAGATTATCGTTTTGATCGGCAATTTCCGACTGAGATAAAATCAAGCCTTTCAGAAGATTCCTAAACTATAGGATATTGAATCATAATTTATTATTGTAGAAATAAGCTATTCTGAATTCTCTGCACACCTGAAACCGGTATTAAACAAAGATGTTTCCTGCGTATTGGAGGCTCTGCCGGAAGTTGAGTAGCTGTTTTCGCCGTTCTGGTCGAAAAAGAATGAACCACCCCGAATAACTTTTGCTTCAGGATTAGAATGAAAAGGTGCATTATTACCGGGGTACATTGTATATACATCGGAGCACCAGTTCCACACATTTCCGCCCATATCGGTCAATCCGCATGAAGTTTCAGGAAACGATCCAACAGGAGAGGTTAGCGCAAAACCATCGGCTCCCTGTTTTACTTTAAGATCTTCTCCCTGCCAAACATTGGCCATGTATTTCCCGTTTTGAATCAATTCATTTCCCCAGCTAAACTTCGAATTGCTTTTTCCACCACAGTGGGCTGCATATTCCCATTCTGCTTCAGTCGGAAGCCTTTTTCCTGCCCAGGCAGCATAGGCATTAGCATCATTCCAGCTGACATGCGTTACCGGGTAATTATCTCCGGCCTTTGGTTCATTCCTGCCCATCGGATATTGCCAGTTTGCCCCCGGAACCAATGTCCAGCCTGAAGTTTTGAAATCAAAAACTCCGGAATCGCCAAATCTGTCGGCATCGGTTTGGAACTTTGTAGCGTCAATAAACCGACGAAACTCGCCAACAGTAACCGGATATTTATCAATTTTGAATGATTTAACTTCTACCTGATGGACTGGTTGTTCTTGTGGAGTCCCATTATCCGATCCCATCATAAAACTTCCACCCTCAAAATAGATCATCGTACCCTTTGTGATAGATTCATTGGTTGCATCATTTTCTGTAGCGACAGTACTAACCTTTTGGGCTTTCGATTTGTCTGCCTGATTGGAGGAACACGAAAATAACATTACTGACAGAGACAAAATTAAACTACGTACAACCATGGTATTTGAGTTTTTTTATTCGATTACCTTTTCATGAAATCGTCGAAAGCATTATAAACACCTCCCGAACGTTGTTTTTCGTACTGAATGGCCTGCTGCTCTTTCCAATGTTCAGCCATCATCTTCAGAGTCGGATCGGCATGTTTCAGAAACATTTTTGTGGTGGTACAAAACCTCGGTTTGCGCTGATCTTCCGGATCTTTGATGCGGTCTTTGGTGCATCCGCCATAGCAATTTCGTAACCAGAGACAGGTTCGGCATTCGCGCGGCAAAACGGCCTTGGCAGCCCCAAAAGTCTGTTGGGTCTTCGAATTCAGCATGTTGATGATGCGGTCGTGCATAATATTGCCCAGTTTCCATTTCGGTTCCACAAAAAAGTCGCAGCTGTAAACATTGCCGTTGTGCTCTACCACCACATACGGTCCGCACTCTTTCATCATGGTGCATTCAGGCGCTTCCATTCCAACATAGCTATGAAAAACCGATTCGAAATGCCTGACAGAAGTGGTCGGAACTCCATTTACAAAGTCGGCCCGCCATAAATCGAATATCCTGATCAGGAAATTGCCGTAATCGACCGCTGAAACGGAAAAAGGCGCTGCTTTTGACGGATCATTTTTATCGGTTTCAACAATCGGAATAAACTGCATAAATGTGTAGCCCAAGCTTTTATAATAGGCATACAATTCGTCGGGAAACTGAACGGAATAGGAAGTAAGCACACACATGGCATTGGCTGCAACCCCTTCCTGCTGAAGCATAATTGCATTTTCTTCTACCCGCTGATGCGTACCTTTTTGCCCTTTGTCGAACCGATACCGGTCGTGGATGTGTTTCGGCCCATCAAGCGAAATACCAACCAGCCAGTCGTATTCTTTCAGGAACGAAGCCCAGTTTTTATCAATCAAAATACCATTGGTCTGTAAGCCATTACCAACCATTTGATTGTGCCCGTATTTTTTTTCCAGTTCGATGGCGCGTTTGTAAAAATCCAATCCCATCAGGGTTGGTTCACCTCCCTGCCAGCCCAGCGACACGTTTTCGCCCGACTGTTGCATCACCTGCCTTATCAGTTCTTCCTGAACCTCCGGACTCATGCGGTGTACAGGAGTCTGATGAAACAAAGCTGATTTCTCGAGGTAAAAACAATACGAACAATCCAGATTACAATCCGGACCAGTTGGTTTTATTAAAACAGATGATAATGGACGATGCTTAATGGCCATAAATATCTACTTAAACTGATTTTCATTTAAAAGTCCCAAAGGTATCAAACTGATTTAAAACTGCTGTTTTCCGAAGGTACTTTCTGCTTTATTACCGTTTTTGCCTGAAGGGGATTTAGCTGCGAACATCGAAAATGTTTGTAGATGACGAGAGTCACCATTAAAAAAAGGGTATTAGTGGTAAATGAAAAACTGATGCGACATTTTTTCATTCCAATTTCATAGAACAGAATCCTCGCTATTAATTTGCGGAGTAAATTGCAATAAAATCATTTGTGTTACAGAAACGAAGGAGAAGTAGGTTTAGATCTTCTTCTCCTTTTGTTATCGCTCCTACTTCCCTGTCAAACTTTTGATCATATCCACTTCTTCCTGTTTGTATGGAGTTCCGTCCGGATGAAAAATTTCGTGAAACCAAAGTGGTGGCTCCGATCCGTCAGCAATCGGTTCGTCCCATGCATATTTGGTATTCGATTTTCCTGAAACCAATCCCCAGTTGATGGCGCCAATGTTTTGCTCTTTCAGGATGGGCATGATGTTGGTAAACAAGCTGTTGTTGCGGCGCGCCATGTATTCGGTACAAACCAGCGGGCGGTTGTATCGTTTAAGTGTATCGATGGCAGCCTGATGTTTTTCCGGACCTTCGTAATTGTGGTAGGTAATGATGTCAGAATTTTCTACCTGAAATTTGTTGAGATCGGATAAACTTAAATTCCAAACTCCTACCGACATTGGTTGCGACGGACGAATTTCCCAGCCCCATTCAAATACTTTTTTCAACAATGGCATCGATTTGTTTCCATAGCCTGAATTTCCCGGTTCGTTGTACAAGTCCCAGATGGCAATGCGCTTGTCGTCTTTGAAAGAAGTCAGCACATCTTTCACATAGGCTTCCAGCGTTGTAATCAATGTAGTATCAGCGAAAATCAAATCGCCCGGATCGCGCACCCAGCCAGAATTGTGAACTCCCGGTTTCGGAGCGGGTTGTGTGCCCGCCTGATAAGTTGGATTCCAGCAGTCGTCGAAAAACACGAAAATGGTTTTGATACCATGCTTTTCTGCAATGTCAAGATAAGTGCTCATACGTCCTTTGAAGCCTTCTTTGTCAACATTCCATGCCACATGGTGAAGGTAAACACGCATGGCGTTCATCCCGATTCCTGCGGCCCAGCCCAGTTCGCGGTTAATACTTGCCGTGTCGAACGATTCGGCCTGCCATGTTTCCAACTGGTTGATGGCAGTACTCGGATTAAAATTGCTTCCGCGCAACCATCCGTTTTCGGTACTCCATTCTTGTGCTTGTGTTTCGTTCCAACGTGTTGAAACAACTTCTTTAACTTCTTTCGGTTTCTGCTGGCAGGCTGCCATCAGGAATAAGCCGCCAATTGCTAATAAAATGATGTTCTTCTTCATGATTTGAATTTATTTGGTTAGAATTTGATTTATCTACGGTAAAAATGCTCTGATCCAGGTAAAAGGTTTATCCTCATCTGTCGAATTAATACATTCGGCTTCTGTTGTTTGAAGGACAAAATTTATCCCGACTGTTTTATTCTTCCCAAAATTTTCAGGAAAAAGTGATAATGGAATTGCCAGTTCAACTGCATGGATACTCCCGTTCAGGCTTTGTCCGACTTTAATTTTCGTTCCCGATTGATCCGGTATCCACAGTCCGTTTTGTCCTTGCTGAACAGTTACCAATCCATCCGATTTTATCCTGAACGCAAAAATACCGGTGTGAGGAGCCTGATAGCCCTTCCTTTCGGTATCTAGCAAAAAAGAAAATTCATCCTCTGCTTTATTCAGACCGACAGACGTTAATCCATCAATTTTTACGGCAACATACAGATTTTCTGTGTCTTTACAAACGTTGGAAAAAAGTTGTTTAGTACTTGTTTGCCCAATAAAATACGGCCATTTTCCCTGCCAGCAGGCATCATTCAGCGAACCATCAGGAATGGAAGTTCCGATTGGAATTTGAAACTCCGGAATCACCAGGCCTTTCATCATCCAAACTTCAGTCGAGGTTGATGAATAGGCATTGGTAGAGGTAATTGCCACAGGAGTATTTCCGTCGATTACACTAAGCGAATTCCAGAGGCCATGTTTCGACAATGGCACTTTAAAAGGAATGGATCGCCGGCTGAAGTTGCGTCCGGTTTCATCGCCAATTTCGACAGCCATCGACGACTTGTCCCACAAAATGTCTCTTTGTAGGTTGGTTTGATAGGACAAGATAACTTCACCGCTTTCAAGTTGTTCGAGGTAAGGCGCTCCGGCATAGACATTATCGGCCAGTGGATCAGTCATTGGGGCATATTCGCGGCGCGGATCGGTTGCCATAATTGTTCCGTCGGCCCAGTTATCCGTCAATTTCTCCCTATAAATGGTTGGTTTAAACTGATCGGTTTTGTTGTCCTCCACGGCAATCAGCAACTCTCCTTTGTCTTTCAGTAAAAGAGGCACCGGCATTCCGTCCCTACGATCTTTTCTGAAGCCAACAATCACAGGTTCGGTTGTCCAGCTTGTTCCAAAATCGGTTGATCGCAACATGGAAATATTTTGTTCGCCGGAAGTGGTGTAAATTCCTTCGTTGGCGAAAAACAATTGCACCTCACCACCGGGTAGTTGAACCATGGAGGGTTCCCAGCAACCATTATCGAAAGTCGATTGCGCCTGATAAATCAATTGTTCTTTTTCCCAGGTGTTGCCACCATCGGTACTTTTCCTGACTTTAATGCCAAAATTACGATCGTCAGTAAACGGCTCGCGGGGGCGCGGATTGCAGGCCACCAAAATGGAATGGTCGCTCAATTCAACTATTTCAGGAACAAACGGTGGAATGTTGTTCGTCGTTTCAAACAGAACCTGCTTATTGCCCCAACTTTCACCCAAATCGGAACTAAATACCAATTCGATGTTTCCGGCTGATGTTTCGTAAACACTGGCCAAACGGCCATCGAACAATTGCGTCATCCGGGCATAGCCAAAATATCCTATGCGTCCATCCAAAGGTGCAATTCTTGTTAAACTCCGGAAGTTCCAGCCAATGCGGATGCCATCAACCGGCGCCTGAATTTCAGGTATTTTTCCGGATGGCAAATTGGCCTCCTTCGCACAGCTTCCCATCTGCAAGGTCATTAAAAGAAGAAGGATGAAAATATTGATCTTGCTCATTTTGTATTTCTGGGTTTATAATTCTCCTGAAGGAAGATTCAATTTCTGACCAGCAGGAATTGGTTCTCCAAAATCAGGCGTTCCATCGGTATTCCATTTAAAAGGTTGCATGCGCACATCGCGTTCCCAACCCGGAGTGGTACTTTTTTTCGAATGGTAAATAATCCAGTCTTCGGTGTTATCCGGCGACTTTACAAACGAGCAATGTCCGACGCCGTGAACCTGTGAATTCCCCTGAAAAACCGGGCCTGTCTTTTTCCAGTTGGCCGGATCGAGCAAATCGCCATCGGGATCTATCAACTGAAGCATTCCCTGCCGGTATTCAACCAGCCACGATTCGCGGCACGAATAAATGACAAATACATTGCTGCCATTTTTAAGAATCTGCGCCCCTTCGTTCAGATTGAGCGGGCCGCCGGTTTCCCAGCTTTCAACAGGCGATGAAAGTTTTACGCGTTTGCCTTTCATCGTGTATGGATTTTCCATTTCAGAAATATACAAATGTTGCGGTGTCGCGTCAGTTGTTTCCTGTTTGATCCAACCCGACCAGATCGAGTATAGTTTTCCTTTGTGTTCAAGTATGGTCATGTCTATCGCCCATACATTGCTTGTTGGATCGGCCGGATTATCACCGGTGTACAAAACTTCCATGTCTTCGTAGTCGCTGAAAACATCTTCGGTTTTCGATCGCAACACGCCTGTTCGCTGATGTATAAACGGAGGCCCGGACTCACCGGCTGCATAATAAACGTACCACCTGTTGTTGATGAAATGAATTTCAGGCGCCCACACGCAGGCACGATTCCAGCCAGTTGCAGGTGCAGTCCAGATGTTTTTCATCTCTCCGCGTTTGGTCATTTTTTTCGATTTGGAGAGAATAATCGAATTATTGGACGAAAAACAATAGATGTAATCGTCTCCTTGCTTGACCATCCATGGGTCAGCTCCATCCCAAACAGGATTGGTGAATGTCTTTTGCACATTATCGCCCGCAGAAGTTTCATTTTTACTGCATCCCGCAAATAAGAAAACGGTAAGTATTGTCAAGATCAAATTTTTCATTTTCTTTTCGGATTATTTATTGGCCCAGGTTGGTACAATAAAGTTTTTGTCAATTGCCATTACTTCTTTTCCACTTTTGTTTTCGAAGCTTACAGTGCTGATGTACATATGGCGCGGATGAATTTTTGCAGTACTGTTGTGGGCATGAAATACAATCCGCAGCTTTCCTTCTTTATCGGTGAACATGGCGCTGTGTCCAACTCCAACAAGGTCGCCGGGTTTTTGAAAGATCGGATTGCCCTCATATTTTGTCCAGGGACCAGTAATGTTGGTTGCAGTGGCCACTCCAACCCCATAAAACTGACTTTCGTAGCTGTTGGCCGAATAAGTCATGTGATAAACTCCGTTCCTTTTTACAATGAATGAACCTTCGTTTACCCGCGGCCACACTTCTTCCCAGGGCTGCGAAACATTGATGCACTTTTTCATTGTACCAGGTTTGAGGTCGATCAGGTTACTTTCCATCTCGGCCACCCAAATATTCAGACCATCGTTAAAACGGTCGAAAAGAAGGTACGGTTTCCCGTCATCATCGATGAACAGCGAATTGTCGATGCACTTTTCATCTTCAATCATTGGTTTTTGGATTTCCTGTTTGAAAGGCCCGAGCGGACTGTTGCTGGTTGCAACACAAATGTGCTCGTTAGCCGAATAGTACATGAAGAACTTTCCGTTTACATTATAAACTTCGGGAGCCCAGAACCAGCGGTCGGCCCAAACGTCAGATTTGTGCAATGCCAGACTCGTGGTGCTGCTCCATTTGATCAGGTCGTCGGAAACGAACACAGCAATGCCATCGTCGGAATAAGTTCCGTAGGCATAATATTTTCCTTCCCATAGCATGATAAACGGATCGCCAAGCGGGACTTTGACAATTTCAGGGGTCGTATCGTCAATTGGTTTTTGTTCAGGGTCATTTGCTTTGCAGGAAACGACTTGCATAACCAATATCAGAAACATCAATGAGAACAAATATTTTTTCATAACTGTAAATTTATCCACTAAACGGGAAAAGATAATTTTGAATGATCAATCAATTCTTCGGATCAATACCGAAATGACTGACCAGTTTATTGTATTCGTCTTTTGAAATGGTAATCATACAGCCATGGCGCACCGAAGCGGGCAAACTGTATTTATCCCAATCGCTGTAAAACGTATAACCGGAAGCCTGATACCAGGGACCATTCAAGTTGTCGGCGATTGACAGGCCATAAGATACACCCGGATACTGCTCGTAATACATGTACCAGATATTGCCGTCGGGAGAAGGAATCAGCATTGGAGCTTCCCTGAAATTCGGACTGATGGGCGCTGATGGTTCAGAATAAGGTCCGAGTAAAGAGGGTGCTTTGGCAATCCGGATGGTTTTGCCGGTTACCCAGTAAAGTGTAGGATATGTTTCATCTTTCAGGACAGCGAAATATTGGTTCCCGATTTTACGGATGAAAACATCGATGGTTCCCATATCCCAGTCAAACAACCGGGTTGGATGATCTGAAAACGTTTTCAGGTTTTTCGACAGAACGTACAAGGTGCGCTGACTTGCCCAATAACGCTCGGGGTCTTCTTTAGTACCTTCTTTGTGCGGCGTGTGCCAGGTTAGCACGTATTGCTGCGAACTTTCATCATAAAATAATTTGGGAGCACCGATGCGCTGCAGTGCGTACGAATAATCGGGTGTACTTTTCAGGTTAGGCGTGAATGTGCTGAACTTCTCCCAGGTAATCAAATCGGCAGAAACCCAAATGTTGATTTCCGGAGAAGCATCGCTGGTATTTCCTGCAATGTAATACTTTCCGTCGTGCCCTTTGCAAATGTCCGGATGTCCCTTGTATTCATCGAAAACCCTTTTCTTACCGTTCAGCGAATTCCAATGCAATCCATCCAGGCTCACTGAATAATACAAACTGCCGTAATCCTGATGGGTCATGTGGGCAAACAGATACGCCTGATTTTTGGCGTCTTTTGGATTTTCAACCTGCCCCGGCGGGTTAGGCTGCTGGGCAAAAGTTGTTACTGACAAAATAAGAAATGCCAGTACTGAAATTTTATTAATTAATTGAGTTGGGTTCATAATCAATGAGAAATATGCAGGGTCTTCCGGTGAAGAAAGACCCTGCAATTATCAATATCAGTATTGTGTCTGTTAGTACAAAGGATTTTGTGTCAGGTTTGGATTGTTGTCCACTTCACTCCGTGGAATCGGCATCCTGCTTGATTTTCCTACCACAAAATTAGAGAAGTCAGGATCGCGGCCAATCAATTCATTCAATCCTTCTGCGGTGTCCCAAAGCTTCCATCTTTTCAGGTCGGCCCATCTTACGCCTTCATAACAAAGTTCAAGTGAGCGTTCCATCTGCAACCTTTTCAGGAAACCGGCTTTTGAATTAACAGTAGCTGCATAGAGGGTACTGTTTTGCAATTTGGGCAGTCCGGAACGTTCCCGAACGCGGTTGACACATTCAACAGCCAATGCCGGAGGTGTGCCAGCCGAAAGTTCTGTCAAACATTCTGCATACAACAGCAGCACATCGGCATAACGGATAAACCTGAAATTAATCGGAGAATAGTAATCCTCGCGGTTACGGTAATAATCACCCTGATATTTTCTGAAGAAACAATCACTCCCCCAACCAGCTTCCCAATTACGGCCATAAATCTTTTCGCCGGGATAATCTGTTTGTATTTCAGGATAAAAAATGTTGACACGAAGGCGTGGGTCAATAGTGCCAGCAGCCGTGGTTTCTTTCTTGTATTCATCAACCAGCCATCTTCTTGGTTGTCCATCGCACCATCCAATTCCGCGTGGAGCAAAGAATTGCGCACGGTTTGAGCCTACGTTTGGATTTGCCTGATCGCCATCACCACTTGGGTTAATATCTGAAAACTGAATTTCAAATACCGATTCTATATTGTTTTCGGTGGTGTGTTTGAAGTTGTCTTTGTAGTTGGCAACAAGATTGTAGTTCGATTTTCCATCACCTTCGACTAACCAGCCCAAAGCATCTTTTGCTTTTTGCCAAGAGCGCATTTGCATGTGTACTTTTCCTAAAAGAGCATAAGCAGCACCTTTGGTCGGGCGGCCCAAATCGCCGGTTCCCCATTGTGCAGGCAAGCTTTTAACAGCATCTTCCAAATCGAGTATTACCTGTGCAAAAACTTCGGCTTCGGTCTTTTGTTCAGGGGTATCTTCCGGACTCGAAACATTCAGAACCAGCGGAACATTGTCGAACATCAGGGCCAGGTTGTAATAATAGAATGCACGCAGGAATTTTGCCTGGGCAAGAATCTGGTCCTTATCGCCTGTATTTTTAAACTCAATTTCAGGAACATACGTAATAACCTGGTTGCATCTGAAAATAGCCTTGTAATGGTCGCGCCACATCCAGGCATTCCCTTCCCAGAAATTGTAATTGAAATAAATGAAACGCGTCCATTCTTTCAACTCATTCCAGGGACTTTGGCTATAACCTTCATCAGAAGTCAGATCGTAACGGAAATAAATCCATCTTGTCCAGGTTCCGGGCTTGTAAAACATGTTGTAAACAGCATCTAAACCAACCTGGGCATCTTCGGGGCTTTGCCAGAAAGTGGCGGTAGTGGGAGAATTGGGGTTAGGAATATCTATCAATTCCTCGTTGCAGGAAATGCTTGTCAGCAAAACCACAAATAAGCTATATAATAATATTTTTTTCATAATACTTCAGAATTAGAATTGAACAGAAAGTGAAAATACAACTGACTTAGGAGAAGGATATGCTGCGTCGTCATGTCCTTTAACCCAAATGTCGGGTGCTTTAAACTCAGGATCGAGGCCGGTATATTTGGTAAAGGTTATCAGATTTTGGCCTGTTACAGAAACACGAAGGTTGTCAAAAACCTGCTTGATCTGTGGAATATCAAAGGTGTAGCCAAGTGTCAATTGTCTGATCTTGAAATAGGAACCTTTTTCAATCCAGCGATTCTGGTCGCCCCTTGCATTTCGGTTATCAGCATAAAGTACTCTTGGATTATCAGTCGGATTTTCTTTGGTCCAGCCTTTATATCCTGATAAATGGTTGGTATTGTCGGAAAAACCACCCATCCAGCTGGCTGCGCCGTTAAACACGTCCTGACCAAATGAGCCAAAACCTGCGAAGCTGAAATCGAAGTTTTTATAGGATGCCTGTCCGTTTAAACCAATTTCAAATTTTGGCCATGGATTACCGCAAATTTCGCGGTCGTCATTGTTGATCTGACCATCGTCGTTCACGTCATTGTACCTGATGTCGCCAGGTTTTGCATTGGGCTGAATTACCTTACCCGTAGAATTTTTATGGGCAAGCACTTCTGCTTCATTCTGGAAAATACCATCGGTTGTTATGGTGTAGAACATCGCAAGTGGTTCACCAATTTCAGTTTTTGTAATCCAGGTATATTGTTCCACTTTTCCGTACCCGAATTCAAGCACTTCGTTTCTTAATCTGGTTAAATTGGCGCCAACAGAGTATTCAAAATCACCTTTCTTTTCTCTCCAGGTACCCGAGATTTCAATCCCTTTGTTTCTCAGACTTGCAGCGTTAACATACGGATTTCCCCCGTCATTACCGGTGGTCATCAATATTTGCATTGGAGTAAGTACATCTTTTGTAGTCGAAATAAAATACTCCGCATTAAACTGCAACTTATTATCAAGGAAAGAGATGTCCAATCCAAAGTTATCCTGTGTTTTTTCTTCCCATTTCAGGTTTTCATTCACTAACTTAATCTGGGTCATTCCAGGTTCCAGGTGCTGGTCGTTGCCAAAAACAGCTACAGGAAACGAATTCAGAACAGCCACATAGTCCCAGTTTCCAATATTCGCATTGCCAAGCGTACCATGGCTGAAGCGCAATTTTAAATCGCTGATTGCATCCACGTTGAAGAAGTCTTCGCGGCTAATGCGCCATCCGGCAGAAACCGATGGGAAAAAGCCCCATTTATTTCCTTTGGAAAATTTCGAAGATCCATCGCTCCGGAAAGTTGCACTTAAAATATACTTTTCATCAAAAGTGTAATTCAAACGGCCAAAATAGGATATCAGTGAACTTTCGCCAATATTTCCCCATGCATTCGGATCAGTAGTTCCCGCATCAATTACATCGAAATAATGATCGCCAACTCTTACGAGGTTCTTTTTCTCTGCGGCGATCATTTCGTAATAGGAATTCTGGTAGGAATTACCGGCCACTACATTTAAATCGTGCTTACCAATCACCTTTTTGTAAGTCAGGGTATTTTCAATCAGGGAAGAAACAAATTTTGCTTTGTTCTCATAGCGGCTTGATGGATCGTAAGGTTGGTTAAGTGTATAGTTACCAACTTTTCTTAACCATTTGTGATTGTCTCTGCTGGTTTCGTATCCAAGATTAACTTTGTACTGCAATCCGGAAATCAGATCGAGGGTTGCATATAAGTTACCACGAATGCGAAGGTTTTCGTCGCTATTGAACATCAAGTCTTCCGATCCAATCGGGTTCGATCCGAAAGTTCTGGCAGTAGCTTCGTTTCCGTAGCCATAACCACCTGGATTTTTCTCCTCATAAACCGGAATAATCGGAAGCATTCTAAGTACATCAATGTGTTTTGAGAAGACCGAGTTTTGGTTTTCAACAAATGTGTTACTGATGGCCAGATTTTCGCCGATGGTTAAAATTCCCTTTTTGCCTTCAGTATTTACCCTGAAAGTGTAACGATTCATTGAAGTACCATAAACAGTTCCCGGATTATCCATGTAGTTCATTGAAACAAGGTATTTTTCACTCTTGCTACCTCCTGAAAATGAGAGGTTATGATCCTGAACCGCAGCGGTGCGGAACACTTCCTTGTTCCAATCGGTATTTCCATTCATCCAGTTTGGAACATTGCGAACATCTGGAACACCTTGTGCAATGGCATTTTGATATGCTTGGGTGGTTATGTCGATCCATTCGTCGCGTCCCATCAGGTCCATCATTGGCAAATTATCAATACTAAGTTTGCCTGTGTAGTTTACTTTCATTTCGCCGGAAACACCTTTTTTTGTTTCAATGATAATTACACCGTTTGCTGCCCGCGAACCATAAATTGCTGCTGCAGAAGCATCTTTCAATATCTGGATAGATTCAATATCATTCACGTTGAAATCCCTGTTTCCGGTGGTTGGTAAACCATCGATAATGTACAGCGGATTGTTGTTCGTGAAATTTCCGAGGCCCCTAATTTCCACAACTGGCTCGCTGCCAATGTTTCCGCTCGAACGGATGTTGACACCCGGAACCAAACCTTGCAAAGCGTTACCAACAGAAAGCGCTGCAACATTTTTAAACTCATCGGCTTTTACAACTGAAACAGCCCCGGTCAGATCCGCTTTTTTAACGGTTCCGTAACCGATTGCCACCACTTCTTCAATGCCCAAAGTTTCTTCTTCCATTAATGCATTGACGGTGGTTTTATTTCCGACAGAAACTTCCTGTGTTTTCATTCCTACAAATGAAAATACCAGTGTAGAATTGGCCGGAACATTTGTTATTACATAATTCCCGTTTTCATCTGTAATGTTCCCGATTGTAGTTCCTTTTACCACTACAGAAACGCCGGGGAAAGAAGTTCCGGATGAATCTGTTACTTTTCCGGAAACAGATTTTTGCTGTTGCGCGGGGGTAGTAGATGTTCCATCTTCGGCATAAAGTACATAGTTGTTATTAAATGAACGATACCTGACATTGGTTCCCTCAAAGAGCATATTCAGCAATTCTTCGATACTCTTTGAATCACAGTTCAAGTTTGTTTTTCGTTCTACATCAATGTTGTTACTGTTGAAGAGGAAGCGGTACTCAGATTTCTCCTCAATCAACTTAAGAATGTTATTAACTGACTCTTTTTCAGCCTTCAAGCTTAACTGTCCGTTGTTTTGCGAAAAAACTCCTGCGGACACCTGAAGAAACATTACAAACAAAAGGAAAGTGGTTAGTTTCATAATCCTAAAAATTTGTTTCATACAGGGTATTCTCCTGCAATGAAGAATCCATCGTTTTTTTTTCATAGATTTGAAGTGTTAATTTGTTATTAATTAATATAATCACATGCTGATTATGGGGAGGTTAGTGGTAGGACACTTTCCTCCTTTTTTATTTTGCATGTATTTTTATCTGTGCTCCGTTTATATCATAGTTAAATTTTGAGGTTAATTTCATCATATTCAATAGTTCGCGAATACTTTCGGTTTTTATTGTCATCGTAAAACGATCCTTATTACTTATTCCTGAATCAAGGTCGATGGAGACACCATACCATCGTTCAATTCGCGGAACTAATTCGGAGAATGAAATATCTGCAAAGCGCAATTCGTTGTTTTTCCAAAGTGAGTAGATCTCTGTCGAAACTTCACTAACACTCAACCGATTGTTCTGAATGTCGTATCTTGCTTGCTGACCAGGCTTCAACACGGTCAGTTGTTCCGAATTGATTCCTTCAATTATTACCTCACCTTCATCAAGGGTTGTTTCCACACAAGCTTCACCGGCAAAATTCCGAAGATTAAATTTGGTTCCTGTCACTTTTAGTTTCATGCCCGATGCTGTGGAAACTTCAAACGGATTGGCACGGTCTGTCTTGACTTCGAAATAGGCTTCGCCAACTATTGATACTTTTCGGGGATTAAGGGCATCGTACTTTAAGATAGTTTGCGAATTAAGCCAGACAAGACTTCCATCGGCCAAAACAATTTTAGACTTTTCGCCTTTCGGCGCTTCGAACTGGATAATGGCAGATTTTGTTTGTCCAAAGAAATGTTCGTTTGTCCAGATACTACCAAATCCAACTGCAAAAATAATTAAGACAGCTACTGCAACTTTTGTAAAAATATCGAGATAAACAATTTTTGGTTTGCCTTTTACTTTTGGAATTTGGCTGCTTAATTTGTTCCAGGCCGTATCGATATCTATTTCTGATGTAAATTTATTGCGCTTACTTAATTGAAATATCTCATGTGCCTTTCGGAATTCGTCCCTGTTTTCTTCAGAAGCTGAAACCCAATTCAAGATTTCTGCATTTTCAGGTTCCGATGTTTCTTTATTCAGAAACCGGTGCAATAAATTTTCTCTTACTGATTCTTCCATTTCGTTCTTTCTTTCATTGAGCCAATACAGGCAATAATAAACTTACCCTGACAAGAAAGTTAAACTTTTTTTAAAAAATCTTAAAAAATGGGATTTCTGAAATTCCAGAAGAAGAATAACTACCTCTAATTCAGGAAGAGACAAACAATAATTATAACGAGGTAATCTTTTAGTTCTTCTTTTAATTTCGCAAGGGCCCGGCTCATTTGTGTTTCAACAGTTTTGACAGACAAGCCCAGATTTTCGGCAATTTCCATGTATTTTAAACCATCCTGACGACTCATCTGAAAAATCTTCTTACACTGGGCTGGCAAAGATTCTATTGCAGAATCAATCCTTTTCTGAAGTTCGTTGTAAAGAACAGTTTCATAGTTATTAAAATCTTCCGCCTGATTTTTATAAATCACTGCGATCACAGAATAATAGTTGTCGATCACTTTTTTATGCTCAATAAAATTGAAACACATATTTTGTACCGATTTGAAAAGGTAAGGACGGATTTCATTGTCCAATTTCAAATGATCTCTCTTGTTCCAGATATTAAGAAAGACTTCCTGAACAATCTCTTCAGACTCGGCTGAATTTGCAATTAATTTATTGGCAAAGCAACATAAACGGACATAGTACTTCCGAAATAATATTTCGAAAGCCAGCTCTTCGTTTGATTTTTTGTTTTCAATAATTCTCATTGATAACCAAGTCCGGGTATTATTTTTTAAATCCGGCGCAAAAATAAAGTAATTATTCAGATATTCTGATCTTTCGCTTCTTCCCTACCCTTTCCAAAGTTGTCCTTCTTGAAGGTGTACAATTAATTCGTCCGGAAAACCTGTTCAAAGCTAATATTCTCGAAAGTGACCGTATCAAATCCTGTATCTTCAATTACCAGATAGAAATAATTCGTTATGGCTGCAGGTAAATTACCCGTTTCAACATTATTAATTAAAACGGTTCCATAACTGTTGGTTGGTTTTAACCAAATATTCACTCCTCCGTTCATATCAATAATCGGTAAGCTAAATGTTCCGTAATTAAAACCGATACCCGATCCGTTTAAATGCAGAACTTTATATCCTTCATTATCAACAATATTTAAAAACTCGCCTTTTTGTGGCAATTCCTCCTGATAATCACCCCAATACATCAGTTCCGCCGATCCGTTTGCAATAAATCCGAAAGACGGAAGTGTTTTTTTACCTGTTGATTTTATGCGAAACTGAACATTCAGGTTATCGGCGACAGGCAAATTAAGCCGTATCCACCTATATTCTCTTGAATCGTAGTTTCTAAATTCGAGTGTTTGTGAATTTACAATGCGCCAATCGCCGGTAGTTTCCCAATTACGGTTCAAAAATTTCAGCGCTAAGGGTTTATTCGATTCAAAATAAAGGTTATAACTCAATGTTTCATTGTAATTGCTTTGCAGGTAAACCGTCAGATTTACTTCACCCGTATAGCTTGACGTAAAGAAAAGTTCAGATCTTCCGGTGTCATTCCTCGAATAGCTAATCGTATCATTGTCAGTATTAAACAAAACCATTTTAATGCCGGGCGTATATTTCAAATCGGGCTGAATGCAATAAAGGTGATACTTTTCTCCCTTGTTAACTTTTAGCCGGTAAAGATTTGTGTCTTTTTTACTGGTAAATACTTTGTTATAAAAACGGTTTCCATCTTCTGCTATGTAGGTATTCTGGTTCGGTTTTATTTCCAGCAAAACACGCGGTTTCGTTTCTTCATCTGACGGATCTGGGCAATTTTTTTCGCACGATATGGAAAAACAACCTATCGCACAAAGCATTACAATGAATTTAATTGTTTTCATTTTTTACTTTTTACTGATCTTAAATGCAATATCCTGATGGGCTTCCATCAATTTTGGAACAGACAGAACCATCTCTCCATTTCTACAAACGGCTTTTTCAGTATTTAAATATTTTCCCTCCCATGTTTCGAACCATAAAATTTCATACTCCCCATTTTCAAGGCTTTTGATGTTTATTTTCGAGCTGCTTACATCTGTTTTGGCAAACGAACGAATCCAGCCAAAAGCTTTCGAACCGGCATCGAGTCCAAAAACATCAGCGCCTTCCGAATTTATATCCGAAATATTATAGGGAAGGTTGGCAAAATCAATATCAGAAACAAATGTTGATAAATGATTGAGTTGCTCCCAATCATCGGCATTTAAATTATCGTAAGCCCACCAAACCGGTGTAGCTGCAAGCCCATTGGAAAGCGAAGCCCATATCTGGTTATGATACGAAATATGATATTCTTTATCTTTTGGGGGGAAATATGTCAAATCGGCACCCGCTTCGCCAAAAATAGCCGGTTTCTCAAACGCATCCCAAAACCGTCGGCTGGCCCAGGCAAAATTGTACATATCGCTGCGCATTTTGTCTTCAGGATATTTCATTGCCCACCCCTGCGCCGGGTAAATATGGATATTCGGAATATCGTTACGTTTATACAATTCCTCGCGGTATTCAGTAAAACCACCGCTAAACGAAGCAGTTACCGGATGATTATACGGATCGTTTTCTTCAAAATATTTATCGCATTTCTCCACCCAATCCAATGCTTCCTTATGCCGGCCTTTTGCCCAGCCATCAGTACCATTCATCTCGTTGATTATCTCCCAGATACCCATACTCCTGCTGTATGAATAGCGCGCAATCAGGTAACGGTATTTCCTTTTCTGATATTCCCAAACCAGCGAATCACTGTACACATCTTCAACATCAATCAGCTGGCTGTATGGATTTTTCTTCCATTCAGCAGCCCAAACCGTTTCCGAAAAAAGATCGTGTGGCCAGATAGCATACATTAATTTGATGTCACTTTTTTCAAGTATCACGATAAGTGAATCAATCCGACCCAGCTTTTTCTGGTTGTAGCGGCCAAGTTCTTCCTCAATAAGCCCGGTTCCGTTTACAAAACCACCGTAACCGATGTCCCAGATAGCAAACAGGTTAGCGTTGTTTTTGGCAAAAGTATCAAAACGCGACTGATCATTTCCCCACGGAGAATAAACACCCACCCCATAATACGATGTACCGTCGTCGTGCATAAAATAATGGGGATTTTTTACTGAAGGTTTTATCCAGCCATGATGACCGGATTCAGTAGCTGTAAATTTCGCGATAGAAGATTCACCCATTCCACCTGCATCACGCACAAAAACCTGGTATTTATATTCTCCGGTTTCGTTGGGCGAAAAACGGATTTTCCATTTATCGGCTCCCTCATAATCGTCATAAAACCCATTTATTTTAGTCTTTTTGCCCGATGGGGATGTGAAAAAAGCATAAACATCAATGTCTTCCGGATCGTAAGGATTTTCGATACCCACATTTTTGAGTTCAAGCCGAAGTTCAAACTTTTCATATTTTTTAACTGTCGAAGTATTGGTTCCGGCAATTTTCACTGAAGGTGTTACTCCTTTTTTAAATGTCTCGCCATGCGCTTCGCCCGAGGCAAAAAATTCTTCGCCGACTGACCCGACCGGAACTATTTTATAGAAGAAATGCCTGAAAGGCTCCAGATTTTTATCAAGAAAACCAATTGTATTTACCTCCGCTAAAAAATTACCTGCATCGGGTTTAAATTCTGGCTGATTGCTGCGGTAAATTTTATACGATTTTGTTCGTGCGGTATCAGATGTTTTCCAGGTCAATTGTATGTTTGAACCATCTTTTACTGCAGCCTGAACATCAGTTACTTTTATCAGAAACCAGGCAATCCTGAAATTGTCCATCTCAATCATTCCTGATTTAGATACGGAAGTATTCCGGTCGAAATAAAAATCCACCGAGCTTACATTGTTTAATCTCGAATAATATGGACGCGATAAATCGAATGTATAAGTATGCCAAACATTATCGCCCGAAATTTTCTGTTCAAGGTATTCATAAGTTGGTGGTTCGAGCGAGTAAGTGGGGCTGACAGTCAGGCTCGTTTCAACATTCGATTTTAACTGAACCTGAATGCGCGGATTGGCAGAAACATTCATTGCCCGGAAGGGAGTAAATGTAAACCGGTCGAAAGCGCCTGTTCCTTCAACCCTCGAATACTTGATTTTCAAAACGCTGTCTTTCTCAACAAGGTTATAGGTTCCCGGAGTAACAGTTCCCCAAATTTTAAAAGGTGGCCGGGTTCCCTGTGTTCCCCTGAAAGTAAATTCCATAGAACCGTCGTCGAAATTGTCGGTATAACCAGAGCGTTGCGAAAAACCCTCCAGGCCGATCAAAAATATAAAGGTAAAAACCAGCACAACTTTTACGACAGAAATAAAGTTTCTTGTAGGAGAATACAGCGAGCCAGTGGTATTGATCAAAGCAATCATGGTTGTAGGTTTAGGTTATAAATATAGGCGCATGAAAATAGACTATTTTTTGAATTAAAAGTTTAAACGTTTAAACAAGATTGAGATTTAGGTATTTCAACCTCTTACCTTCAAGATAAGCTGGATAATTTGTGCTCCCATTGTAACGATTTTATTAAACATTAAAATTTAGAATTTGTTACTTTAAATGCTTACTTTAAAAAACTGAAAAACCAATTGTTCAACTATGGATAAATTTTCGCAAGTGGGGAACCAGGAAATCGCGGCCATTGAAGAATTATATTCCGCCTATCTAATTGATCCTGAATCGGTAGATGCTAGCTGGAAAAATTTCTTCGCCGGATTTGAGTTCGCCCGAAAGAATTTTGCCGACACAAAAAATTCGGTTCACGACGATAAAATCGACAAAGAATTTGCAATCTTAAACCTCATACATGGCTATCGTCAGCGGGGTCATTTATTTACCAAAACCAATCCGGTACGTTCGAGAAGAAAATATCTGCCCACTTTAGACATCGAAAACTTTGGATTGCAAAAATCCGACCTCGATATTGTTTTTCAGGCGGGCAACAACATTGGCATCGGCCCGGCACCACTTAAAGCAATTATAGAGCATCTCGAAGCCACTTATTGTCAATCCATCGGAGTTGAATACGTTTTCATGCGTCACCCCGAACTGATTGACTGGCTGAAAGTTAAAATGGAATCGACCCGTAACTCACAGATTTTTACTCCTGAACAAAAAAATCACATCTATTATAACTTAAAACTTGCGGTTGGGTTCGAAAGCTTCATTCACAAAAAATTTGTAGGGCAAAAACGGTTTTCGCTCGAAGGTGGCGAAGCGCTTATTCCTGCGTTGGATGCAGTAATTGAACACGGAGCGGAACTTGGTATCAGCGAGTTTGTAATTGGCATGGCACACCGCGGAAGGCTCAATGTGCTGACCAATATTCTCGAAAAGCCGTATGAAAACATCTTTAAAGAATTTGTAGGAACCGAATACGAGCAAGACCTTTCGCTGGGTGATGTTAAATATCATCTGGGATATGAAAATGAAGTGGAAACCGATCATGGTAAAAAAGTCAGGTTGAGCCTCATGCCCAATCCATCGCACCTCGAAACGGTAGGGGCGCTTGTTCAGGGAATGGTTCGGTCGCGAATCGATACGCATTACGACAACGATTTCAACAAAGTGGCTCCAATTGTTATTCATGGCGATGCGGCCATTGCAACCCAGGGAATTGTGTACGAAATAATTCAAATGTCGCAGTTACCGGGCTACAAAACCGGTGGAACGATTCATCTGGTCATCAATAATCAGGTTGGTTTTACCACCAATTATCTTGAAGCGCGTTCGAGTACCTATTGCACCGACGTAGCAAAAGTGACCCGTTCACCCGTTTTCCATGTAAATGGCGACGATGTGGAGGCCATTATTTTCACTGTGAAACTTGCAATGGAATTCAGGCAAAAATTTCATGCCGATGTATTTATTGATATTTTATGCTACCGGAAATACGGGCACAACGAAGGCGACGAACCTCGTTTTACGCAACCTTTATTGTACAAGGCGATAGAAAAACACCCGAATCCACGCGATATTTATGCCGATAAACTGGCAGTACAAGGCGTGCTGAGCAGGGCTGAAACATCGAAACTTAACCACGAATTCGACCTGTTCCTTGAAGAAAAACACAAAGAATCCGAGAAAATTGACAAAGTAATCGTTCGCCGTTTCCTGAACGGGAAATACACTGAATATGCAAACCCGTCGAAGGCCAATTTGATTCTTCCGGTTAAAACGGGTGTCAAAAAAAGTGAATTGTTGCGCATTGCTCAAAGAATAAACGCGCTTCCGGCTGACAAAAAATTCTTTAAGAAAATCGACCGGATTGTTGAGGATCGCCGAATGATGATACTTGATAACCACATGGATTGGGCAATGGCCGAATTACTTGCTTACGGAACACTCCTTGAAGAAGGATATCAGGTTAGGTTGAGCGGACAGGATTCGGAGCGCGGAACATTTGCCCACCGGCACGCTTCGTTTGTAGTGGAAGATACCGACGAAAAATACTTTCCGCTGA
Source organism: Bacteroidota bacterium (assembly GCA_023251435.1). Lineage (GTDB taxonomy): Bacteria > Bacteroidota > Bacteroidia > Bacteroidales > Prolixibacteraceae > Aquipluma. The sequence continues at coordinate 128,898 of JAHEYU010000005.1, read as the reverse complement.
AAAACATCAGCGGGAAACAAGCACAATTTAATGTTTTCAATTCCCTTTTATCTGAGTATGGAGTGCTTGGCTTCGAATACGGCTATTCACTTGCCACTCCGAAAGGCCTGACCGTTTGGGAAGCCCAGTTTGGCGATTTCACCAATGTTGCGCAGGTAATTTTCGATCAGTACATTTCGTCGGCTTACGAAAAATGGGGAATGATGAATGGCCTGGTTTTATATCTTCCGCATGGTTACGAAGGTCAGGGGCCTGAACATTCGAGCGCACGTATCGAGCGGTTTTTAAATCTGACGGCCGACAATAATATTCAGGTAGTTGTGCCAACAAGTCCGGCAAATATGTTTCATTTGCTGCGTCGGCAAATGCATTGGAATGTGCGCATCCCACTGGTCATTTTTACGCCCAAAAGCCTGCTGCGGCATCCAATGGTAACTTCATCGGTCGACGAACTGGCTGAAGGTCATTATCAGGAAATTATTGAAGATGCAGTTGCCAAACCTTCAAAAATCAGAAAACTTATTTTCACCTACGGAAAACTCTATTACGATTTACATAAACGACAAGTTGAAGAAGGGATTTCGGATGTTGCAGTTGTTCGAATAGAGCAGTTATTTCCGCTTCCGGTTGACATCATCAAATCAATTATCGCGAAATATCCGAACCTCGAAAGAATAATCTGGGCACAGGACGAGCCATCGAACATGGGCGCATGGCAGCATATCCAGCGTTTTTTACCAGATGTGCCTTTCGAATTAATTTCGCGTCCGGCCAGTGCAAGTCCTGCCGTTGGGCTTATGTTTCAGCACAATCTGCGATTAAAGACGATACTCGATTCTGCTTTTAACGAAAAAATATTAGCATAAACCAATAAAAAACCAAAAATGTTGATCGAAATAAAAATACCAACTCCGGGCGAATCCATCACAGAAGTCGAAATCGGTAAATGGCTTACAGCCGATGGCGATCTTGTTTACAAAGATCAGGAAGTAGCTGAAGTTGAATCGGATAAAGCCACATTGACCTTGGCAGCCACCGAAAGCGGACAAATAAAGATTTTAATTCCTGAAGGAGAAACTGTCGCTGTCGGAACCATTGTATGTACTATCGACACGAATGTTGTTCCTGAAAAAAATCCGGAGAAACAACTGATCGCTTCCGAGCTCTTCCCGGAACCAAAGGAAGTGCCTGTTCCAAAATCAGTAAAAAATAATACTGCCGAAGTGACTGCCAAACAGGAAGATTCGAATATAAAAATCACTCCGGTTGCCCATAAAATGATGGACGACAACCACATTTCGATGGAAGAAGTTTTGAGTGGCTTGCACCGTATTTCGAAAAGTGATATTGAAGCAGTACTTGCTCTTCCGAAGATGGAAAAGACGGTTTCAGCCGAAAAAATCACATTCTCAAGGGAAGGAAAACGTGAGAAAATGACCATGTTGCGCCGTAAACTGAGCGAACGTTTAGTGGCGGTTAAAAATGAAACCGCAATGCTCACCACCTTTAACGAGGTTGATATGAGCAGGGTAATGGACATGCGCACAAAACTTCAGAATAAATTTGTCGAAAAACATGGGTTAAAACTTGGGTTCATGTCAATCTTTACCAAAGCGGTGGCAGAAGCAATGCAATTCCATCCGTCAATCAACTCACAAATCGACGGGGAGGAAATTATTTCTCCTGAATTTGTGGACGTGGGAATTGCAGTTCAAACACCCAAAGGGCTGATGGTGCCAATTGTAAGGAATGCCGAAAGCAAAACGATTGCCGAAATTGAACTGGAAATTAAAGAACTGGCCGAAAAAGCGAGAACAAAAAAAATAAGTGTGGAAGAACTGACCGGTGGAACTTTTACAATTACAAATGGCGGAACTTTTGGCTCATTGCTTTCAACTCCGATCATCAACCCACCACAATCGGCCATTCTCGGAATGCACAACATTGTCGATCGGCCAATTGCCCTGAATGGGCAGGTCGTCATCAGGCCAATGATGTATATGGCATTATCGTACGATCACCGAATTATTGATGGGAAAGATTCCGTAGGTTTTTTGGTAAAAGTGAAAGAACTGATTGAAAATCCGGAGAGATTGCTTACCAGTGGCCGAAATCCGGAGGAAGTTTTGCTTGGTTTATAAAATCTAATTATAAACTTTTCCAGAGTTTTTATAAATTGTACAAAAACTCTGGAAAAGTTATTGAAATCTATTTTAGTGCATCTTTTCTCCAAACGGAATTGTAAATCCAAGCCACGGTGCAGCAAAGAATCCATCCATTTCAGGGCTAATCGGTATAACTATACCATAATCGAGACCCACACGCCTGATAATACTGCGACCACCCAGCATCGTTATAAACACAAAAGTATCAGGAGTTCCGATGAAATAATTTTCAGTAATGAAGTAACCTTTTGCGCCGGTACGAATCATTGCGCTGATGTTTACAGTGGGATTTTTAGCCATTTCGCCACCTGCAAATCCCCAACCGAGTCCGATATTCAGATTTTTGTCTTTCGACCCGAAAGTAGAGATTCCGTAAAGAATACCAAATCCTGTATTTTCTTCACCGATAACAGTTCCCATTAATGCGCCCGCACCTAAATTAAATTTATTTTCAACAACAGGAACAGAAAATTTAGCCATCAACCATGCCGGAGTAGCTGTTCCACCAAAAAGGAAAAGAGGCATCACCCCCACACCTCCTGAAAAGTGATCTGTAAACCCATAAACTGCCTGATTAAAGAGCACCCATACATTCTGATAATAGCCTTCACCACTTTTAAGATTGTATCCGTTTGGCGCCCAGAAATAGCGCGTTGCCTGGGGATTATCGAGCCAATAAGCTCCCCCTATTGCCTTAATTACACCGAGTTGTGTAATTCTCTTTACCTCAGAGCGGGGAATACTTAATTCTCCGAGTTTATCTGTCTTAATCCTGATGGTTTCAGAGGTCTCTTTAAGGATAATTCCTATATACGCATTACCATCGACAGTTTCTATCTGACTTTTAATAGAATCCTGACTGTTTTGTGCACTTGAAAAAAGTGAAATACCAATAACAAAAAGCAATAGACACAAGTATTTTCTGATATTTTTTTTCATAACGACAATGTTTTAGTGTTTTCAGGAACAAAGAATCATAAAAAAAGTTGGTCAGTCCTATCATTCAACGAAAAACGCTATCAGAAGTTCAGAAAAAAGCAATAAAAAAACCACCCGCATGTGAGGACGGGTGGTTCTATCTGTTTGAAAAATGTTTGAGTCTTTGTTTATAAACGATTAATTATTTATTCTGAAACAACTTCAAAGCCTAATTCAACAATTACTTCTTTGTGTAATTTGATTTTGGCAGTGTAGTTTCCAATTTCCTTAACACTGTCGTCAGAAATCATGATCTGTTTGCGATCGATTTCGAAGCCTTTGCTATTGATAGCTTCGGCCAGCATGATGGTATTAACCGAACCGAAGATTTTTCCGGTTGTGCTGGTTTTTGCTCCAATAACAAGTTGAACAGTTTTGAGTTTTTCGGCAACAGCCAAAGCAAGATCTTTCAATTTTGCTTCTTTGTGTGCTCTCTGTCTGGTGTTTTCAGCCAATACTTTTTTAGCCGAATCGGTGGCGATTACAGCCATCTTCTGAGGTATCAAAAAGTTACGCCCGTGTCCGTCTTTAACGGTAATCACATCGTCTTTCGATCCTAAACGTGCAACATCCTGCAATAATATAACTTCCATTTTTATTCAGCTTTAAAATTATTTCATCATATCAGTAACATATGGAAGTAACGCGATATGACGGGCTCTTTTAACTGCTTTTGCCACTTTGCGTTGATACTTCAAAGAGGTTCCGGTAATACGGCGTGGTAAAATTTTACCTTGCTCGTTTAAGAATTTTTTCAAAAATTCAGGATCTTTGTAGTCAACAAATTTGATTTTGTTCTTTTTAAAGCGGCAATACTTTTTCTTTTTGACTTCAACCGACGGTGGGGTCAAATACCTTATTTCACTTGAATTTGCAGCCATACCTTAATTCTCCTTTTCAGTTTTTACTTTTGATTTGTTAATTCTTCTCTCGCTGTAAGCCTGTGCATATTTATCCTTGCTGAAGGTCAGGAAACGGATAATACGCTCATCGCGTCTGAATTGGGTTTCCAAAGTTTTTGCAAACGTTGGGTCGGCAGCAAATTCGAAGAGTTGATAAAACCCTGTCGATTTTTTTTGAATGGGATAAGCTAATTTGCGCAATCCCCAGTCCTCTTCATTGACAATCTCTCCACCGTGCTCGGTGATGATGTCCCTGAATTTTTTTACCGTTTCCTTTACCTGAATATCAGATAAAACGGGAGTTACGATGAAAACGGTTTCATACTGGTTTTTCATAAAACATCTAAATTAATTAAACATGAATACTTTATACCTAAATTTAGGTCGCGCAAAATTATAAATAATTCGCGTTTTAACAAACCTGTTTTAATTAATTAGTTTCGGCAATCAGATAATTGACCTAAATTCAATAATTCACTGAACAAAATTGCATGTTAATCCTTACTTATCCCGAAAATCAATTGCCGGACCCAGAACTTATGATTGACGATTTGAAATGTATCCATTGCGGGAATTCCTGCGGAAAATCTCCTGTCATTTTTGAGGGAAATCCTTTCTGCTGTTCGGGCTGCTCCACCGTTTACCAGATACTTAATGCCAGCCAGCTAAAACAATATTACCAGATTGAGCCAATGGCAGGCATCAAAATCGACGAAACGCAACTTCCCGCCAGCGAAACATACTCATTTCTCGACCTGGATCAGTTCAAATCCAAAATCCTGAATTTTTCGGAAGGCGGCATCTCAAAGGTCAGTTTTTTCATTCCTGAAATACATTGCGCATCGTGCATCTGGCTACTCGAAAACCTGCATAGCCTGAACAAAGGCATCATCCAGTCTTTCGTCAACTTTCCGAAGAAAGAGATCAACATTACTTTCAACGAAAATGAAATCTCATTGCGGCAACTGGTCAATCTGCTTGTAAGCATCCATTATATTCCTGAAATTAACCAGCACAGCATCGATAAAAAGTCAACCGATCAGTCGGACAAAAAGCTGTTCATCAAAATAGGGATTGCCGGATTCAGTTTCATGAATGCCATGATTTACCACTTTCCGCAATACCTCCCCGGTAATGAATTTCTGGAAGCCGACATGAAAAAATTGTTTGGATGGCTAAGCGTTTTACTCGCCATTCCTGTTCTATTTTACAGCGCCAGCGATTACTTTCTGACGGCATACAAAAGCCTGAAGAAAAAGATGATCAGCATCGACTTGCCGATTGCACTCGGATTGATCACGCTTTTCACCCAAAGTCTGGTTGAGATACTTTCAGGAAAAGGAATCGGATACATCGATTCGCTGACCGGACTCGTATTTTTTATGCTGATTGGCCGTTGGTACCAGGGGAAAACCTACCAGGCACTTTCGTTCGAACGCGATTATAAAACTTACTTTCCGCTGGCAGTAACCAAAATTACTGACTCCGGAAATGTCACGATTCCTCTTGAAGATCTGAAATCGGGCGATCAGATTCTGGTCCGCAATCAGGAAATTGTACCAGCCGATTCGATCCTGAAAAGCGCTACGGCCAGCATCGACTATAGTTTTGTAACCGGCGAATCGATGCCTGTAACAAAAAAAGCAGGCGATTCTGTATTTGCCGGTGGTCGTCAGATTGGAAGCGCAATCGAACTCACCATCGAAAAGGAAGTTCAGCAAAGTTACCTTACCCAACTCTGGAATCAGGTTGAAAATCCGCTCACTGCCGAAAATAAACTGAATACCATTGTTAACCGCGTCAGCCAGTATTTCACGGTGGTGATTGTACTTATCGCCATTGGTTCAGGTATTTTCTGGTATTTCAACAAGCCTGAACTGGCACTTTTTGCTTTTACTTCGGTACTGATTATTGCCTGCCCCTGTGCCCTGGCGCTGACCGTTCCGTTCACTTTCGGCAGTACCATGCGGCAATACGGGCGAAAAGGTTTTTACCTGAAAAATACCGCAGTAATCGAACATCTATACAAAGTTGACACGGTTGTTTTCGACAAAACCGGCACAATTACCAACGCCCAATCGTCCGATATCCGGTTCGTTGGCAAAGAACTAACTTCAGAACAACTGCTGATAATCAAATCACTGGCATTCCATTCGTCGCACCCGTTGAGCAAAACCATCTTTAATTTCATTGAAGGCGATGAGATATTGGAAGTGAAAGACTTTCAGGAAATTCCATCGCTTGGAATCAGTGCTTTGGTGAACGGTATCCGGATCAACATGGGATCGAAATATTTCGTTACCGGAGAAATGAGCAAAGAGGAAAACCTTAAAACCGAAGTCTGGATTTATTTCAAAGATGAGGTTGTTGGCCATTTTCAGCTCGAAAACGAATACCGCCCCGGACTGGGTGAGCTCATCAGAAAACTACAAAAAACACACGAATTGCATCTTTTAACAGGCGATAATGATGCGGAAAAAGCCAACCTGATTCAATTTTTCGGGAAGGATAAAAGTCTGCATTTCAATCAGTCGCCAACAGACAAGTTAAACTATATCAAAAAATTACAGCAGGAAGGCCGGAAAGTTTTGATGATCGGCGATGGACTGAATGACGCGGGAGCGCTGAATGAAAGCAATGTGGGAATTGTGATTGCCGACAATGTTTTCAATTTTTCGCCGGCTTGCGATGCCATTCTGCAATCGAAACAATTCGGCAAACTCGACAAATTCATACAGTTTACACACCGAAGCATGACCGTTGTGAAGGCAGGTTTTCTGATTTCATTTTTGTACAATGTGGTGGGATTATCATTTGCGGTTCAGGGAAATCTGACTCCCATCGTAGCTGCGATTCTGATGCCAATAAGTTCGGTGTCAGTAGTTGCATTTGCAAGTTTTTCCATACATTTATCCGCAAAACAGATGTTAAGAGAATGAGTTTTACGTTTAGTAGTCAGAGTTGTCATTAGTTGTCATTAAATTGTCATTCATAGTCATTATAAGGCAGGATCAATGACAACAAATGACTATGAATGACAACAGACAACAAATGACAACTATTTAAAAGTTATGATTTTAATGAGAGATAACTAAAATATTGGAGATATGTCAGTAGTATTCGTATTGGTATTTGCAGCAATCATTATGGCAGGTGCATTCCTGATTGCTTTCATCTGGTCGGTAAAAAATGGCCAGTACGAAGATACCTACACGCCATCGGTCAGGATGTTGTTTGACGATCCGGAGGTGAAGAGTGATACAGAAAAAGAGAAGAGTCGCAGTGATCAGTCACAGTTGGCAGAAAAAAACGAAAAAAAAAAAAGTCGCAGTGATCAGTCGCAGTTGATAGAAAAAAGGTTCTGGAAAAGAAGTAGGCAGTCTCGGTGATCAGTGTTCAGTTTGGAGCAACTTTAAACGTTGAACTTTAAACAGAGCCTGAAACTTGAAATTTGGAACTTGGAATTATTAAAAAACTAATACTCTATGGAACAACAAAAATTTTCGTACGACAACCGAATGACCCGCAATTTTGCAATTGCAACAATTGTTTGGGGTGTTGTCGGTTTATTGGCGGGCTTGCTGGTTGCCCTTCAAATATTTATACCGTGGATGAATTTCGGGCTCGAATTCACCACCTTTGGGCGAACCCGGCCGGTACATACCAATGCTGTTATTTTTGCCTTCGTTGGAAATGCCATTTTTACAGCGGTTTATTATTCACTGCAACGATTGCTGAAAACTCGCATGTACAGCGAATTGTTGGGCAAAATCCATTTCTGGGGTTGGCAATCGATTATTGTGGCAGCAGCCGTTACTTTGCTTGCCGGATTTACAACCGGTAAAGAATACGCCGAGCTTGAATGGCCCATCGACATTGCAATTACCCTGGTTTGGGTGGTTTTTGGATGGAACATGTTTGGAACAATTTTGCAACGCCGCACAAGTCATATTTATGTTTCAATCTGGTTTTACATAGCTACCTGGGTTACAGTAGCTGTTCTTCATATTTTCAATTCGTTGGCAGTACCTGTGAGTTTCCTGAAAAGTTATACGCTGTACGCAGGCGTTCAGGATGCCTTGGTACAGTGGTGGTATGGACACAATGCGGTGGCATTCTTCCTGACAACACCATTTCTGGGAATGATGTATTATTTTATTCCCAAAGTTTCAGGTCGCCCTGTTTATTCCTACAAACTGTCCATTGTACATTTCTGGTCGCTCATTTTCTTGTATATCTGGGCCGGACCACACCACTTGCTGTACAGTTCACTGCCCGATTGGCTTCAGGCGCTGGGAACCACCTTTTCGGTCATGTTGCTCGCCCCAAGTTGGGGAGGTATGATCAACGGATTGCTCACCCTTCGCGGCGCATGGGATAAAGTACGCCGTGATCCTGTACTGAAAATGTTCGTGGTGGGTATCACTGCCTACGGAATGTCAACTTTTGAAGGTCCATTGCTGTCATTCAAAACAGTAAATGCCATCAGTCACTTTACCGACTGGACCATCGGGCACGTTCACATTGGCGCACTTGGCTGGAACGGAATGTTGACTTTCGGTATGATTTACTGGCTGATTCCTCGCCTTTACAACACAAAACTTTATTCAACCAAACTAGCCAACGTACACTTTTGGATTGCCACTCTTGCCATCGTTTTTTATGCAGTTCCACTTTATATCGGCGGAATTACTCAGGCATTGATGTGGAAACAGTTTACTCCTGACGGATTTTTAATGTATCCAAATTTCCTTGAAACAGTGGCACAATTGATTCCGATGTACACCATCAGGGCATTTGGCGGATTTTTATACGTTGCCGGATTCTTAATTCTGGTGTTCAATGTGGTAAAAACAATACAGGCAGGTTCGTTTGTTGCCGAAGAAGAAGCACAGGCTCCTGCGATGGAAGTATTGCCCGATGGAAAAACTTCGACAGAATCAGGACACCGTTTTCTGGAACGCAAACCAATCCGTTTCCTGATTTTTGCGACCATTGCCATACTGATTGGCGGAATCGTTGAAGTGATTCCGACCTACCTGATCAAATCAAATATTCCGACCATCACAAGCGTAAAACCATACACACCGCTCGAATTGCAGGGAAGGGACATTTACGTAAAAGAAGGTTGTTATAATTGCCATTCGCAGATGATCCGGCCATTCCGCTCCGAAACTGAACGATACGGCGAATATTCAAAAGCCGGCGAATCGGTCTATGATCATCCGTTCCAGTTTGGATCAAAACGTACCGGACCAGATTTGGCGCGCGAAGGAGTAAAAACCGGGAAAATATACAAACCAAATTCATGGCATTACAACCATTTCATCGATCCGCAGAAAATGAACGAAGCATCCATTATGCCGGCTTATCCGTGGCTGGCGAAAAAGGAAATCGACATTCAATCGACTCCTGGAAAAATAAGGGCAATGAAATTATTGGGCGTCCCCTACCCCGACAATTACGAACAGCAGGCCATTGCTGATTTAAAAGCGCAGGCCGACAGCATCGCCAAAGATCTGGCGACAGCCGGAATCCAAACCGACAGCAACCGTGAAATAATCGCTTTGATTGCTTATATGCAGCGACTTGGAGTTGACATTATGAACAAACCTGTAAAAAAATAAGCTATGGTAGGTGATACATTACGCAATATATTTCATGTTGAAATTTATGCACTGATAGGCTTTTTTATTTTCTTCACTTTCTTCATTTTCGTTACCATCAATGCATTCAGGATGAAGAAAGAAGAAATTGATGAGTTCAGTAATATGCCTTTGGAGGACTCGGTGACCACCGGCAATGAAAAGCGTGGAGCATAGGGCAAAGAGCGTGGGGCATGGAGAAAAGGGAAAAGGCACCAGAGGTGCGAAATATTTGTAGATAGAGATAATAGAAGATGTAAATCGTCCGCGGCATAAAGCAGAACAATGCTTTGACCACTTTCGGACGGGATGGAATTGGTCTTCAAAAATGTAGTCACACAAAAAGATAAAACTGAATACAAATTGCAAAAACCAGAAATTATGCATACAAATGATGATAAACCAATAGAAGAACGAGAAGAGTTACATCAGGAAGTAGATGATGCAACGCAAATTAAATATTTCGGAGGCGATCATGAATATGATGGGATCAAAGAGCTCGACAATCCACTTCCTCCTTGGTTGAAATATCTTTTTTATGTGACTATTGTTATTTCATTCTCATACCTGATATTGCTTTTTGTATTTGAAGATGAAGACATTGTACAACGAAAAGAATACCGTAAAGAAATGATGGCGGCCAAAGCCAAAACAGATGTTGCGGTAAGTGAAGAAGCCACAAAAACGGCAACCGTTGCGCCCCTTTCTGAGGAGCAAATACTTGCCGCAGGAAAAGTCATTTATGATAAAACATGTCTGGTTTGTCATGGCAAATTTGGAGAAGGATTGGTTGGGCCGAATTTCACCGACGAATACTGGATTCATGGCGGAAAACCTGAAGATTTGCTAAAGGTAATCAATGAAGGTGTTATTGAAAAAGGCATGATTTCGTACAAAAGTCAATTGAATAAAACACAGATTAACAATGTGATCACCTATATTTTGAGTCTGCAGGGAACAAATCCGCCAAACCAGAAAGCGCCGGAGGGTGAGAAATTTGTAAAGAACTAAACAATGGAATCTAAGGACAATTTTCAGGAAACGACCTTCAGAGACCGGCCGTCAACGTTTGGAAAAGATGGCAAACGGGTCTGGCTATTCCCGAAAATGCCAAAAGGAAATCTTTACAATATCCGGAGAATTATTGCCTGGACATTGCTCACTTTTTTCTACCTGGCCCCATTCCTGAAAATCAATGGCGATCCTCTGATTTTCCTTAATTTTCTGCAACGTAAATTTGTTTTGTTTGGCACTACTTTTTACCCGCAGGATTTTCACTTACTGGTGTTGGCAATCATTACGCTGGTAGTGTTCATTGTACTATTTACGGTTATCTACGGAAGGATTTTCTGCGGATGGGTTTGTCCTCAAACGGTCTTTCTGGAGTTTTTATATCGCCCCATTGAGTATCTGATTGATGGGAATGCAGAAAAACAAAAAGAACTTGCAGAGCAGGAGGCTGACGCGATAAAAATCCTGAAACGGATACTAAAACACGGCATTTTCCTGCTAATTTCGTTCTTCACCATTTTAACTTTTATTTCCTACGTCACCGGAACCGAAAAGCTCGGAGAAATCATGGATGGCTGGCCCTTGCAAAGATCAGGCTTATTAATGGGCGCCTTGGTATTTACCGGAATTCATTATTTCGTATTTGCCTGGTTTCGCGAACAGGTTTGCACCATTGTTTGTCCTTATGGCCGCTTGCAGGGTGTTATGCTCGATGTAAATACCATTCTGGTGGCCTACGACTACAAACGCGGTGAGCCCCGCAGAAACGCAGAAAACCGCAGAAGTGAACACGGCGACTGCATCAATTGCTACAGCTGCGTGGCAGTTTGCCCGACCGGAATCGACATCCGCAACGGAACCCAACTTGAATGCATCAATTGTACAGCCTGTATTGACGCCTGCAACTCGGTGATGAAAAAGGTAAAAAAACCAAATGGATTGATCCGTTTCGCTTCTGAAAAATCGATTTCGGAGGGGAAAAGCATAAAGTTCAATGCGCGTGTAATCGCATATTCTTCAGTATTGATTGCCTTACTTATTGTAATGACATATTTGTTTACCGTTCGCGGAGATGTGGAAACATCGGTCAACCGCTCGCCCGGAACCATGTTTCAGGAATACGGAGCTGACAAATACAGCAATTTATACAATTTGCAAATGGTCAACAAAACCAATTCGACGGTCAGTATCGAATTAAAACTACTTTCTCCTGAAGGTGAAATCCTACTGATGGGAGATCCGCTGAAGGTTGAGAAAGGCGAAGTTGCAAAGCGAAACCTGCTCATCGTGCTGAAAAAGGAAAACGTAAAATCGTCGAACAGCCATTTGGAAATTGGCATATTCGAAAATGGAAAGATGATTGATAAAATAACGACCACGTTTGTTGGACCGAATGAGTTGGACGAAAAACAGTGATCAGTCAAAGTGTGCAGGAGTGGTCATTCGACTGACAATCAATGACAAATAATGATTAATCTTGGAACTTAATATTTGGAACTATTTGAGATATGAAGATAAAATTCAATTGGGGAACAGGTATCGTAATTGCATTGATAGTGATGATCAGCGGAATGCTGGTGCTGGTCTCGATTGCGGTGAGGCAGGACTTTGATTTGGTTGACAACGACTATTATCAGAAATCGATTACCTACCAGCAGCATATCGAAAAAGTTGGAAATACTGCCGCCCTAGAAACGAAAATTGCTTTCGAACTTTCGGATGACACTTTAAAACTGAAATTTCCAAATTTGGCTAACCATCAGGAATATTCAGGCAAAATACATTTCTACAGTCCGGTGGAGGCAAGAAGAGATTTCAGCCTTGGCGTTAAAGTGGATACCGCTTTTTCGCAAATCATCGACATGAAAAACCTTGAGAAAGGGAGATATCAGGTAAAAATTGACTGGAAGGCAAACGCGGTTTCCTATTTTCAGGAAGAAGAGATTGCTGTTGAACGGTAAATTAAACGATGACTAGCAAACATAAATAGCAAACGTTACTTTACTCAATTGATAAAAAATATTTACTTTTGATAGAAGTTAAAAAATGAGCCTTATGGACATGACTACTCAAATAAAAAACAATTTGATCTCGAGGATCAGAGACTCGAAAGATTTGAATTTTCTGAAAGCTGTTCAGACGATTTTTGATTCATCAGAGCAGTCCTTATATCAATTATCTTCGGAGCAGGAAGTTTCTATCGAAAAAGGCAGAGAAGAAATTAAGAATGGTGAATCAATTGATAATGATCTTCTACTGACAAATATGAAAAAATGGCTAACAAAAAAATAATTTGGTCTGTCCATGCCAGTGATCAATTGAAAGCTGTTCTTGATTTTTATATTGTAAGAAATGGCAACATAAATTACAGCCTTAAAATCTTAAATGAAATAGAAGATTTATTGAAAGCGCTTTCAGGAAATGAATTTATTGGGAGACTTACATCAAATAAAACAACCCGGGTAATCCCAATGAAAGTTTATTTAATCTTTTATGAAATCCATAAAAATCAAGTCAAAATAGTTTCCTTTTGGGACAATCGCCAAGATAAAAACAAGCCTTTTTCTATTTAAACTTATGGACTTCATCACACCTTTAACCATCGGCCTTATCGGCAGTTTTCATTGCATCGGAATGTGCGGGCCAATTGTGGTGGCACTTCCACTGAAAAAACACAACCTGATTTCGAAAATTTCAGGAGCTGTCTTGTACAATTCAGGCAGGGTTATTACTTACAGCATTTTAGGTATTTTATTTGGCTTATTGGGTCAAGGAATTCACATGGCCGGATTTCAGCAATGGACATCTATTTTGCTCGGTGTAGCCATGATTATCAGCGTATTGTTTCCATTCTTTTTCAGAGAAAAGATCACCATTGGAAACCTGTTCACCGGCTTTTCCGCCCGCCTGATCACAAGGTTAAGAAAGCTTTTCACCGACCGCTCCTATTTTTCGCTTCTGATGATCGGTTTGCTCAATGGATTATTACCTTGCGGACTGGTTTATGTAGCCATAGCAGGTGCCATCGGTTCAGGAACAGTTATGACGGGTGCACTTTTTATGATGCTTTTCGGAATAGGAACCATCCCCCTATTGCTGTTGGCTACCCTGGCAAGTGAAGCCATCGGACAAGGGGTGCGCAGTAAAATGCAGAAAGTGGTTCCCTATTTTGTATTTCTGCTTGGCGTTCTGTTTATTCTGAGAGGCTTATCTCTGGGAATTCCATACATAAGTCCGACAAGCGAAAAGCTTGAACCGCATGTGAAAGTAGAAAAGGGCAGTTGTTGCAAATAATTAATTAGGTTTCATAAACATTCGACCCTTTTTGGGGTTTCTTATGGCAAAACAGGGTTTTACGCAAAATCAAATTATTGAAAACCAAAAGTCAATATGAGTCAAAATCAACTATTTAAAATAACCCAAAAGGAAAATACCTATAATTCTGGAAGCTTTTCAGACATTAAGTTCAAGGTTTTCGCAAACAAGATCACAAAAAAATTCTTCTTTTTTCTATCTGTTTTTTCACTTGTTTTCGGAACAGTTTCGTCAGGGCAAACTGTTTTTGACGATCAAACAAAAGATCCGGAGATTGGCATTATTGAGCATCTGGATGAATTCATGCCAACTGATATTTACCTGATTGATGAAAACAATCAACGTGTTGTTCTTACCGATTTAATCGACAAACCAACCATAATTAACTGGGTATATTACCGTTGTCCAGGCATTTGCAGTCCACTAATGGAAGGACTCGCCAATGTCATGAACGCATCGGATATGGTTGCCGGAATTGACTACCAGGTACTCACCATCAGTTTTGACCCTTCAGAAACAATAGATCTGGGGATCAGAAAAAAAACGAATTACCTGAATTTGGTGGACAAAAAAGAGGAAATCAGTAAAGGATGGAAGTTTTTTGTTTCGGATAGTGCAAGTATTGTGAAAGGGACCAATGCAACAGGGTTCAAATATAAAAGAACAGGAAATGATTTTCTGCATGCTGCATCAGTTACTGTGGTGAGCCCTAAAGGTAAAATTACCCGTTACATGAATGGCACTTATTTCCAGCCATTTGATTTCAAGATGGCAATTATCGAATCATCCAAAGGAATGTCGGCGCCAACTATCAACAAAATAATGCAGTACTGTTTTTCCTACGATCCGGTTGGACAGGCATACGTGCTTAATGTAACCAAGATTTCGGGTACTCTGATATTATTTGTGGCCTTGTTATTTTTTCTGGTCCTGATTTTCAAACCAAAAAGAAAAAAATTAAACGAACATATTTGATTTATGCAAACAGCAACTCAACTTGAACACGAGGTTAACTACCTCGATTACAAAGGAAAATACAAGGGGATATTCGCATGGATATTCTCGACCGACCACAAGCGGATTGCACTTTTATACATGTATTCGATGTTGACCATGTTTGTGGTTGGCGTTGTGCTCGGTTTGGCCATGAAGCTTGAATTAATTGCTCCGGGAAAAACGATTATGGATCCTGGCACTTACAATGCAGTGTTTACAGTTCATGGAGTAATCATGATTTTCATGATAGTAATACCAGGTCTTCCGGCGGTATTTGGCAATTTTATGCTTCCCATCATGATCGGAGCAAAAGATGTGGCCTTTCCGAAGATAAATTTGCTTTCGTGGTACTTTTATGTTTTGGGCGCAGTTCTGGTTATTGCCTCTGTACTTTTCGGAAACGGAGCACCCGATACCGGTTGGACATTTTACGCGCCATACAGCTTTAAAACCGGAACCAATTTATTACCTGCCATTTTCGGGGCATTTGTTCTCGGTTTTTCATCTATTTTAACCGGATTGAACTTCATTGTTACTATCCACCGGATGCGTGCACCTGGAATGACCTGGTTTAAAATGCCACTTTTCCCGTGGTCGCTATACGGAACTGCATGGATTCAGCTTTTGGCTACACCAGTTGTGGGAATTACCCTTGTTCTGGTGGCGCTCGAACGTATTTTTAACATTGGGGTATTTGACCCTGCGTTGGGTGGTGACCCGATTTTGTACCAGCATTTGTTCTGGATTTATTCACATCCGGCTGTTTATGTAATGATTCTTCCGGCGATGGGAGCCATTTCTGAAATTATTCCAACATTCTCACAAAAACATATCTTCGGATACCGTGCAATCATCGTTTCAACACTGGCAATAGCCTTTGTAGGTTACTTTGTTTGGGGACACCACATGTTTACTTCAGGAATGAGCGGAACCGCGCAATATACTTTTTCGATTCTGACATTCATTGTAGCTATTCCAAGTGCGATAAAGGTTTTCAACTGGATTTCGACCATGCACAAGGGTTCCATTAATCCTGAAGCTCCTTTTTTATGGGCAGTTACCTTCATATTTGTTTTCATGATCGGAGGGTTCTCCGGATTGGTTCTGGGTGCTTTGGCCACCAATGTACACGTACATGATACTGCTTTCGTGGTTGCACACTTTCACTTCATCGTTTTTGGCGGTGTTGGATTTGCCTTTTTTGGTGCCATTCACTACTGGTTCCCCAAAATGTTTGGCCGCATGTACGACAAAGTATGGGCTAAAGTTGGCTGGGCCTTTTTCACGGTTGGTTTCCTCACTTTGTATTCGCCCATGTTTTACCTTGGAATGATGGGTATGCCCCGCAGATATTACGATTATTTACCAGAATTTCATGCCGGAAATATTCTCTCATCGCTTGGCTCCTGGGTAATGACATTTGGATTGCTTATCGTAGTGATCAACCTTTTCAGATCGGCCAAAAACGGTGCGATTGCCGAAATAAACCCGTGGAACAGCAAAACACTTGAATGGACAGTGCCTTCGCCTCCCCCATTGGAAAATTATGATGAAATACCTGTTTACGGAGAAAAAGACGGACCTTACGAATACTAAACCTTGTATATCACTTTATGGAACATGTAGCACAACATTCAGATCCCCATTACGATCAGGAAGCATCAAAATTGGGAATGTGGCTTTTTATCTTTACCGAATTGCTTCTTTTTGGAGGTTTGTTCATTGTTTACGCTATTTACAGGTTTCTGAATCCGGAGGCCTTTCAAATGGCCGGACATGAGCTAAACATTACAATTGGTGCAATAAATACCATAATTCTTCTGGTGAGCAGTATGACTATCGCAATGTCAACATCTGCACTTCAGAAAAAAAACATAGGGTTAACAGTGCTTTTGCTTGAAATTACCATCATACTTGCACTTATTTTCCTGATCAACAAATATTTTGAATGGGGAGTTAAATTTGATCACGGCATCTGGCCCGGATCGGAACATTTGCTCAATGACATGGCGCATGGTGAAGTTCTGTTCTTCGGTCTGTATTTCGTTATGACCGGACTGCATGCGCTGCACATCGTTATTGGAATGATTATTATTATCGTGGCATTGAATAAAGTTCAGAAAGGAACGGTACATGCCGATCGGCCCTCGTTACTCGAAAATGCCGGATTATACTGGCATTTGGTCGATTTGATCTGGATATTCCTGTTCCCGTTGTTCTATTTAATACACTAATAAAAGCGATTAGAAATGGAAAATGAAAAACATCATATCGTACCCTACAAGGTTTACATTTATATTCTGGTGGCGCTGGTTGCTATGACATTCTTGTCGATCGGAATTACCAAAATAAATCTTGGCGAGTATTCAGTTTTGGGAGCAATGATTTTTGCTAACTTAAAGTCCGTATTAGTTTTAACCTGGTTTATGCACCTTAAGTTCGACCAACCCTTTCTACGTATAATGGTTGGCTTTGTAGTACTGGTGTTTTTCGCGGTTATATTTATTACATTTTTAGATTACTATTACAGATAAAAGCTATGTATATCTTATCAAATTCGACAAATGCATCCAATTTTGTAGCGGGGGTTGACAAGTCCTTTGTAATAATAATGGGCATTTCCTTCGTTTTTCTGATCGGCTTAACTTTTGCGATGTTGTATTTTGTTTTCAAGTACAACAAAGCCAAAAACCCGGTCGCAACCCAAATAAAAGGAAGTACGAAGCTTGAAATTATCTGGACTGTAATACCTACCATTTTGGTATTGGTGATGTTCTATTACGGTTGGGCCGGATGGGCACCAATGAGAAAAGCTCCGGATGATAGTTTCAACATCAAAGTAGTTGCCCGAATGTGGAATTTCACCTTCGAATACGAAAATGGAAAAAAAACAGATACCCTTTTTGTCCCAATGAACAAGGCTGTGAAATTAAATCTGGTTTCGCTCGATGTCATACATAGCGTGTATATTCCGTCGTTCAGGGTAAAAGAAGACGTAGTTCCCGGAAGCGAAAAAATGATATGGTTTATCCCACAGCGTGAGGGTCTTTACGATCTGTTTTGCACTGAATACTGCGGTTTGAATCACTCATACATGCTCAACACAGTGAAAGTAATGCCCGAGCAGCAATTTAACTCATGGTATGTTGACACCACCAAACGAGTTGAAGTAGCTTTGGATTCGCCAACAGAAAACGGAAAGCGGATCATGAAAAACATAGGCTGTTTTGCATGTCATTCACTTGACGGATCAAAGCTTGTGGGACCATCGTTTAAAGGAATCTACGGGCATGAAGCCACTGTTATTACAGGTGGAAATGAACGTGTGGTGACTGTAGATGACGAATACATCAAACGGTCTATTTACGACCCGAATGCGGATGTAGTGAAAGGATTCAATAAAGGATTGATGTTGCCTTATCAAGGTCAGCTTACAGACGACGATATCGTACAAATTACTGAATACCTGAAAACTCTTAAATGACCAGAACAAATTTGTTATCCTGGATAAAAATTATTTCGGAGCTGGGCAAAGTAAGGATTTCTTTGCCCATTGCTTTATCTGCACTTGTAGGTTATACTCTAAAAACAAGCTGGTTGGGTGGTGAGGTTTGGATGTTGATGTCGGGTGTATTTCTGATGTCGTGCAGTTCGGGTGCAATCAATCACATTCAGGAATACAAAACGGATGCATTGATGCCAAGAACCAAAAACAGACCCATCCCTTCAGGAAAGATAAGCTTGAAAGGTGCAATTTTGGTTGCGGTTTCATTTTTTGCTTATGGCGCGTTTATTTTGCTTACCAGCTTCCCGCCTATTGTATTTTTCACAAGTGTACTCACGCTGCTAGCGTACAATGCAATTTACACACCGCTTAAAAAAGTAACGGCCTTTGCAGTCGTTCCCGGCTCGCTTGTGGGTGCACTGCCTCCCTATATTGGCTGGTTTGCAGGCGGAGGGGCGCTCATCGACGAACAAATCATCTGGGTTGCGTTGTTCTTTTTCATTGGGCAAATTCCGCACTTCTGGTTACTCCTGCTCATGTTTGGCAAAGAATATACGCTGGCAGGCTACCCAAGCCTGAATTCAGTATTCAACGACAACCAGATCAAACGATTAAGCTATACCTGGATTTTGGCCACCATTGCAACAGCATTTGTGGTTGCAATGACAGTTTTAAAAGGTTCGACCACCATGTTTTTCCTTCTCATTTATATATTCTATCTGTTGTTTTCGCTCACTGCCGGTATATTCATAAAGAAGGATATTCCCGTACGCGCTTCATTCCTGAAATTGAATCTACTTTACCTGCTAATGATGGTTCTGCTGATCGTTGACAGCCTTTATACCTCATAGAATATTTGACTGAATTTGGAAATTGAAACCAAATATTTGCCTGATTATAATTGTTTTAACATGGTGATTAAAAAAAAATGAAACAAAATGAAAAAATTACTTTTTATCGCAATCATCTGCATATCCGTAGCGGCATGTGCACCTAAACAACAATCAGCCGACAAAGACAAAGTACCGGCTGTTTTGGTTGAAATGAATCTTAAAGTTGAAGGCATGACTTGCGACCATTGCGAAGCATCCATCGCCACAGGCGTTAATTTGCTGGCCGGAATCGACAGCATTAGTGCAAACCATGTAGATTCTACTGCCTTTGTGCGCTTCGATTCAAACAAAACCAATCTGAAAGAGATTTCGGAAGCTATAGCACAAAGAGGTTTTGTTGTTAAGTAATTTTTCCTCCTATTTCGGTATTAATTGCTCCCGAACTTTCTTATATTCAAGCCAGTCGTACTTCCGAAGAAACCTTTCGGCTGCCTGTGCTCCCCGTTTGAAAAGATCAAGTTTCGCTGCATCGGTGATTCCGAAATTGAGCCAGTCGTGATCGCCAATGTCAATCTTTTCGATGAGTAAATGATAATCCGGATTCCGGAGAATGAAGTCGTAGTCGTGTAAATGCCGTATTGAATTGAACATGGCACCAAAAAGGCTGGTAGGGCTTGATATCTTATTGGCATTGTTACGGTTATCGCCCAAACGGATGCCAAAAGTAGGCAGACGTGGAATTACACATGGGTTATGAAAAACATCGATCGGGAAATTTGATAAAAGACCACCATCAACAAGAACCGATTCTTCTGGCGGAACTCCCATAAAACCCACAAGCTCCTCCCAGTTCTTTTTGGCCTCGGGACCTTTGGGAATATTACTAATTCGCAATGGGCTAAAGAAATAAGGAATTGACATGGAGGCCCTGACAAAGTTAGCAGGATTTACATTGTTGGGATTGTTCCAGTAAAGACTTGTCAATTTCGGAAATTCAACTTTTGTTTCAGTTGTCAAATCGGCACTAATAATGGCTAGCCGGGGTTTCAACCCATCGGTTGTTTTCGCAACACCTTCCCTGACAGTTAAATCTGCAGGCACTTTCATAAAACTGTCTTCAAGATCAGCCATGGTTTTAATTCCATTATCCTTCAGATACCCCGAAAGCCAATTCAAAAAATCGTCTCCCGGATTAAGTCCCAGATCATCAAAAATTTCATCGATAATCTGCCAGCCTTTCCAGATTAATTTTACCCGCTTTGCCTTTTCAACCAAAGCCTTTATAAAATCTTTCGAGTCATCATTCCCATCAACAAAATCGTAAAGATTTTTATTGACGAGTACTTCAATTACCTTTTCTGACTTAAGTTTCGAGATATCGCCCAGCCCGGCAAGTAACATCGCATTGATCGAACCTGCAGAAGTTCCGGCAAGGCTGAAAAAGCGGATTCCCAATTGTTCGAGCACATAAGTATAACCTATTAATGCAACGCCTAATACTCCCCCGCCCTCCTGAACGAGTTCAACATATTGGTTTCCTGATGAATCCATAATATCTGAAAACTGCTTCTGATCAATTTTGTCGTTTTTCATCCCGTCAATAATCTGTTTGACTTCCGGATGATTTGTAAAATCTGTAATTTTCATGTGTTTTTAATTTGATTGTTAATTGCCACATTGTAACTCGCCAATAATCATTTTCCTGTATCCCGATTAATAGGGATGGCTCGTTTTATAACAGTAAATATTCAACTATTTGATGATGAACCTTTATCCTTATACAATCGCTTATTCTGAAGTTTTACTTTTTTCGGTGTTATCTTTTCCAATAAGCAAATCCATCGATTTCTGCGCAAATTTTTCGGTAAAACCTGAAGCAAAAGCGATGGCAAAATAATCGAGCGGTTGTGAGATTGAAAAACTAAAAAGCTTGATGCCATCAGCAACCGACGAACGCAAAATCAGAAATATGAAAACTGAAAATCCGACGCCGATAAAAATCTTGCTCATTACAACAACCTGACTACTTGCAATTTCCTTGATCCTCGACGATTTCGACAGGTTGCGCGTAAAAAGAATGGCACTGGTAAGAGCTCCAAGAAATCCGAATAATAAGACACCAATGATATAACCGGTAAGACTTAAGTCGGTTTTTGTAAATTTGATATCGTACCAATTTGAACAAATAACAAAATAGGCGACGATTAACCATATTGTAAGAAAGAGTAATCCGGAAAGTAACCAGAAAATATTGTGAGATAGACGATTCATATAATACATGTTATTATAGTCTTCGTCTTTAATTTCGGCTGCCAGAATAAGGACGTCAGGTTCGGGAGCTTCGGTTACCTGGCCGTTTGTATCGCCCAACATACTTTTAATCGATGCTTTTCTCCATTCATTAAGTTTATCCGCTTCTTTATAAATCGCTCTTGCCAGAGCAAGTCGTTCATGCTTGTCCATTCCGTATATCTCGAATCGTTTTGCAGTATGAAAACTTTTCCATCCCTCATCGATTTTATATTCGTCAAGAAATACTCTGGTTTGGGTCAGTAATTCCAGGGATTTTATCGCCCACTGCTTTTGGGCGCTACCTGTATCAAATATTCTTTTCTGAAGGCGTGGTTCAAAACTGGCAATATCACCGGCTAAGCGAGAGTAACGAGGTTTGTACTCATAAGTTGAAACTCTCTTCAAGGTTAACTTAATTCTTTTCCACATAAAATAGAATGTTTGGAAGGTTTATAAAAGTGATAAATTATCAGTTAACCCACTTCAAAACAGCCACTAACAACTGACATACAGAAAGTTAAAACATTACCAGGCAAAAAACAATTCCGAACCGTTAATAATTGTTAAGACCGAAGTTTTCAAGAAACCGAAAAGTCTGGAAAAGACATGAAAAAAGGCCGTCCCAAACTAAATTGAGACGGCCTTTGATATGGTAGAGTTGTGAAATATTACTCTTCAGTCAGGAATTCATCCACATTTGCGGCGGCAATCTTTCCTGCTTCGATTGCACGAACTACAAGGCTTGCACCTGCTTCAATGTCGCCGCAGGCAAAAACTTTATCAATCGAAGTTTGCTTTTTCAAATTCACTTTCACATTTCCGCGGGCATCGTACTCAATACCCAGTTGATCGAGCAAGCCGTTGTGAACCGGCTGGGTGAAACCCATCGAAAGCAATACCAGATCGACATCCAGAATTTCTGATGATCCGGGTATTTCGGTCATTGCCCAACGTCCTGCTTCATCTTTCCCCCATTCAACTCCAACCAGTTCAACCTGTTTAAGCTGACCATTCTCGCCAATCAGACGTTTGGTCGATAAACTCCAGCGGCGTTCGCAGCCTTCCATGTGCGAACTCGAAGTACGAAGGGTGTTTGGCCAGTAAGGCCAGGGATTGTTATCAGCGCGTTTTGCTGTTGGTTTTGGTAAAATTTCGATCTGAATCACGCTTTTTGCTTTTTGTCGAATCGAAGTTCCCACACAATCAGAGCCTGTATCGCCTCCACCAATTACCAGAACCCGTTTATCTTTGGCTGTAATGCTAATTTCTTCAGGTATAAGTTCCCCGGCAATTCGTTTATTTTGTTGTGTCAGAAATTCCATGGCAAAATAGACACCATTCAAATCGCGGCCTTCAACAGGTAAATCGCGGGCTTGTTCGGCGCCATTGGCCAAAACTATTGCATCAAAATTTGCCAGTAATTCTTCGCGGCTAATATCTGTACCAACAGCAACATTTGGTTTGAAATTAATTCCTTCGTCGAGGAAAATCCCTAAACGACGATCAATGATTGTTTTACTTAATTTAAAATCGGGAATTCCGAAACGAAGCAAGCCGCCGATTGCATTATTTTTCTCAAAAACTGTCACTTCATGGCCAGCCTGATTTAACAGATCGGCAGCCGATAAACCGGCAGGACCGGAGCCAACCACCGCAACTTTTTTACCTGTGCGTACTTCAGGAATACGTGGCTGAACAAAACCAAGATTGAAAGCATGTTCAACGGTTGAAGCTTCGTTTTCGCGAATGGTTACAGCTTCCTCGTGAATGGCCAGCACGCACGATTTCTCGCAGGGAGCAGGACAAACGCGACCAGTAAACTCCGGAAAACTGTTGGTTGAATGCAATGCTTCGTAGGCACCTTTCCAATCAGCCTTGTAAACCAGATCCTGCCATTCCGGAATTTTACTGCCGACAGGGCAACCCCAATGGCAGAAAGGAACTCCACAATCCATGCAACGAGCAGCCTGTTCTATGCGGTCCTTGTCGTCGAGGGTTTGCTCAACCTCTCCGTAATCATAAATTCTGTCATTCAGCGGACGATAACCTGCTTCTTTCCGTCCTATTGTCATGAAACCTTTTGGATTTCCCATGGTAATTATAATTTGTCAGAAAATCAATAAATTAATTTTTATTCTATTCCGACCGAAATAAGGTTATTACGCTGAATAACATTATCTTCCGGTCGGTTACGTTTGTTGTCTTTTTTAACCCGGTGTTTCGTCCCGGGCTATTGATGTGCTGCCCCTTCAGGGCGAAAAAGCTGCAACTTGCAGTATCCTTCCCTTTCCCCCTTGGAGTTCCTGCCGACAGGCAGGAAATTGGGAAGGGGGCTTCGCTACTCCTGATGCCTCGGATTATCTTCAGTCAGCTGAAGTTTTTTCTCCAACTCACGAAGTTTCAGTTCTTCAAGCACTTTCTTATACTCAAACGGAATTACCTTGACAAATTTTGGAAGGTATTCGTCCCAGTTGGTAAGAATTTTAGCTGCCATTGTACTTTGTGTATATAGCAAATGCTTGTTAATCATATCCTGTAATTCAACGATATCGGCTTTGTCTTCAACCGGGCCAAGTTCAACCAGCCCTTTGTTGCAAAAATATCCGAAATTGCCTTCCTCATCGAGTACATAAGCAATTCCGCCGCTCATCCCGGCTGCAAAGTTACGTCCGGTAGTTCCCAGCACAACCACACGGCCGCCTGTCATGTATTCGCAGCAATGGTCGCCGCTACCTTCAATAACTGTTTTTGCTCCTGAATTACGTACACAGAATCGTTCTCCGGCTACCCCGCGAATGTATGCTTCTCCTGAAGTTGCCCCGTAAAAAGAAGTATTTCCAACGATGATATTTTCTTCAGGATTAAAAGTTGTACCTACCGGAGGAACAACGATGATACGTCCTCCTGAAAGCCCTTTGCCAATGTAGTCGTTACAATCACCTTCCAAACGGAAACTCAATCCTTTCACAAGGAAAGCGCCGAAACTTTGTCCGGCTGTTCCTGTGAAATTGGCCATGATTGTATTGTTTGGCAATCCTTCTTCGCCGTAACGACGGGAAATTTCACCTGACAACATGGCCCCGACAGTACGGTCAACATTGGTGATGGTATGCGACAGCCAAACTTTTTCTTTGCTCTTGATGGCTTTATTTGCTTCGCGAATTAAGGTGTGGTCGAGATGATCTTCAACCGATTTAATATTTAGAAATGTATTGTGAATGTCGTGGTGTTTGGCTTCTTCAGGCATATAAATGATCTTCGAGAAGTCCATCTTCTTCATTTTCCAGTTCAATACCTCATTGTTCTGTTCGAGCAAATCGGCACGGCCAACAATTTCTTCGAAAGTTGTAAATCCGAGTTCTGCAAGATGTTCGCGAACTTCTTCGGCAATAAAACGGAAGAAATTGATCACAAATTCGGAGCGGCCAATAAAACGTTTGCGAAGGGTTTCGTCCTGTGTGGCAATACCGGCAGGACAAGTATTCAAGTGGCATTTGCGCATCATGATGCAACCCAAAGTGATGAGCGCTGATGTAGAGAATCCGAATTCTTCGCCGCCCAACATTCCCATAATCACCACATCGCGGCCCGTTTTAAGCTGACCGTCAACCTGCAATTTCACACGACCGCGAAGGTTGTTCATTACCAAAGTTTGTTGCGCTTCGGCAATACCCAACTCGGCAGGCAAACCTGCAAATTTGATAGAACTGGCCGGACTGGCACCAGTACCACCTTCGCAACCTGCAATGATTATCACATCAGAGAAAGCTTTGGCAACACCGGCAGCAATTGTACCTACCCCATTTTCAGCCACCAGTTTTACTGAAACTTTTGCTCTCGGGTTGGTAACCTTCAGGTCGTAAATCAGCTGTGCCAAATCCTCAATCGAATAAATATCGTGGTGAGGCGGAGGCGAAATTAAGGTAATTCCGGGAGTTGAATTCCGGAGTTTGGCAATAATATTATTGACTTTAAATCCGGGAAGTTGTCCACCCTCACCCGGTTTTGCGCCCTGTGCAATTTTAATCTGCAACTCATCGGCATTGATCAGGTAATTGTTGGTTACCCCAAAACGACCCGACGCTACCTGCTTGATAGCGCTTCGTTTGTTGGTTCCAAAACGTTCAGCATCTTCACCACCTTCGCCCGTGTTGCTTCGTCCGCCAATGGTATTCATCGCAACAGCCAAAGCCTCATGTGCTTCCTTGCTGATCGATCCGTACGACATGGCGCCGGTAACAAATCGTTTCATGATACTTTCGGCAGGTTCAACCAGTGAAATATCAATCGGGTTCTTTTTGTATTTCAGGCAACCGCGAATAAACGTTGGTTTGGTATTATCGGCATCTACCTTTTTACTGAATTCCTTGAATACACTGTAATCGTTGGTCCGGGTAGCCCATTGCAGCAATCCGATTGTTTCAGGATTCCATGCATGGTGTTCGCCGTATTTCCGGTAATGGTAAGTTCCGGCACTCTCAAAATTATTATTGATCAGGTGTTTCTTTTTACCGTAAGCTTCCTTATGGAATAAAAGCGACTCCTGACAAATCTCTTCAAAACCGATTCCACCAAATTTAGAAGCAGTTCCGGTAAAATATTTATTAATTACCTCATTACTAATTCCAAGCGCTTCAAACAACTGACCTCCCTGATAACTACGCAAAGTTGATACGCCCATCTTTGATAAAACCTTCAGCAAACCTTTATCAATCGATTTGATGTAATTGTATCTGGCTTCAGAATATTTCAATTTAATCTCACCACTTTTCACCAGATCGTCGATGGCAGCAAAGGCCAGATAAGGATTCACCGAACTGGCTCCATAACCAAACAACAACGCAAAATGTGCAATCTCGCGTGCTTCGCCGGTCTCAACAATGATCCCGATCTGCATCCTTTTCTGGGTCTGAATCAGGTGATGGTGAACTGCTGCAACGGCTAGCAATGATGGAATTGGCGCAAATTCTTCGGAAACCTGACGGTCGGACAGAATGATGAAGTTTTTCTTGTCATCCACCGCTTTTTCTGCAAGTTTCAGCAATCCATCAAACGCTTTCTGAAATCCCTCTACACCATCTTTTATCGGAAATACCATTGGCAATGTGGCGTGCGAGAATTGCTCATGTTTCAGATCTTTTATTTTTCCAAGGTCGGTATTGGTAATAATCGGATCGTCAAACTTTATAAGTTTCGCGTGTATCGGCGATTCATCCAGAATATTTGAGTGAAGCGAACCGATGTAATTGGTCAGTGACATCACGAGGCCTTCGCGAATTGAATCAATTGGCGGATTGGTTACCTGCGCAAATACCTGGCGGAAATAATCGAAGAAACGATGAGGTTTTTCGGAGAAACAAGCCAGCGGAGTATCATTACCCATCGAGCTGGTTGGTTCAACTCCTGAAATAGCCATCGGAGCGATTATCATTTCCATGTCTTCTTTCGAGTAGCCAAAGACTTTCGACAAGGTATTAAACTGATCGCCCAGCGATGAAGAAACTCGTTGTTTCACCTCAATATCGTCCATCACCAAACGATTTTCCTTCAGCCAGTTACCATAAGGATTACGGGAACTCAACTGCGCTTTTACTTCTTTGTCAGGAATAATAATACCAAGTTTGGTATCAACAAGCAGTATTTTTCCGGGGCGCAAACGGCCTTTTTCTTTTACTTCTTCAGCAGCAAAAGTCTGAACTCCCACTTCCGAGCCCATAACGATCATATCGTTTTTGGTGATAATGTATCTAGAAGGACGCAATCCGTTGCGGTCGAGTGTACCTCCAATGTAGCGGCCATCAGAAAAAACCATAGAGGCCGGGCCATCCCACGGTTCCATGATGGTTGAATGATATTCGTAAAAAGCCTTCAGACTGTCAGGAATCGGATTTTTCGAATTGAACGATTCAGGAATCATCATACACAACGCGTGAGGAATTGACCGACCGGTCATGTGTAGAAATTCAAGCGTATTGTCAAATGAAGCCGAATCAGATTTATTGGGTTCGATTACAGGAAACAGTTTTTTCAGATCATCACCAAAAACTTCTGATTTAAGCAATGCTTCGCGAGCCTGCATCCACATGCGGTTTCCCTTGATTGTATTGATCTCGCCATTGTGAGCCACCAAACGGAAAGGCTGAGCCAAATCCCATGTCGGGAAAGTATTGGTGCTGAACCTTGAATGTACCAAAGCGATGGCGCTTGTAAATTTTGGATGGGTCAAATCTTTGTAATAATCCCTTAACTGACCCGGAGTTAACATTCCCTTGTAAATAATGGTTTTGGAAGATAAACTTGGAATATAAAATGCCCCTTTGAATTTAAGTGCCGATTCCCTTATCTCCTGAGCTGCCTGCTTGCGTGCGAGATATAATTTTTGTTCAAGCACATCCTGCTCAAGATCGGCTTTCACAAATATCTGCCTTACATAAGGTTCTGTAAGTTTTGCAATTTCGCCCGGAGCTGAACTATCAACAGCCACATCGCGGTATTCAATCAGCTCAAGTCCTTCCTGAAAAATATACTTTGTTAAGACTTCCTGACAAATACTTGCTTCTTCTTTGTCCTGCGGAAAAAAAATCAATCCTGTGCCAAATTTACCTGAAGCCGGAATATTAACTTTCAACACCTCCTTGATATACTGATCCGGGATTTGCATTAAAATACCAGCACCGTCACCAGTTTTATTGTCAGAACCGGTTGCGCCACGGTGGTCCATATTTTCAAGAACCTCCAGGCCACGTTCAACAATTTCATGCGATTTTTGACCTTTAATATGAGCCACAAAGCCAATTCCGCAATTATCATGCTCATTGGCAGGATCATACAAACCCTGGGCCTTTGGAAAACCTATACTCATTATCTATATTTTTAATATTTCGTATTCACAAAAAGCTTCCTAATTATCGGTTTCAAAATCATTATGAACGAATCAACCGATCAATATTGATAAATTATAAGCAAAACAATCTTTTTTCTTACAAACTGAAAGCAAAAGTAGTTTTTTTTTATAGAAAGTTCAAATTCTAAGAAATCAATGACAATGACAAATTTGAGGCGCTCTGGAAGAAAAGAGGCAAAACAAACACTCAAAACACTATCCAATAGATACTTAATAATAAATTTCAGATAAAAATCATAATCAGGAAAAATCAACAAATAACGATAAATTAACAAATCCTGACAATCTGTTCGCTTTTAATCCTAAATGCTTACTTGTTGATTAGAAGCATTCAAACTTCTCCAAGCAATTTCGTGTAGGCTTTTTCTATCTCCTGAAATTTATATCCATCGATGACAATCTTCATTTTACCGACAATATCTTCAAGACATAAATTTCCTAAACTTCCCTGATGGCTGTGATTTATATCGCGACTTGGCTCATAAGTTCCTGCATTAATCTGATTGCCAACCTGTTTGTACGCATCGCGGAATGGAACTCCCTGCATTACAAGTTTATTCACATCTTCAACGCTGAAAACATATTTATAGCGATCGTCGGCAAGTAAATTGGTATTTACTGTCATGTTATCAATCGCAAATCCGGCAATGCTTATGCAGTCGTTTAATTCCTGAAATGCAGGCAGGAAAACTTCTTTCAAAATCTGAAGGTCGCGGAAATAGCCGCTTGGAAGATTATTGGTCATCAAACTGATCTGGTAAGGAATCGCCTGTATTTTATTACAATGCGAGCGAACGAGTTCGAACACATCGGGATTTTTCTTGTGGGGCATTATGCTCGAACCGGTTGTCAGCTCGTCAGGAAGAGAAACGAAGCCAAAATTCTGGCTCATGAACAAGCAAACATCGAAAGCGAATTTTGAGATGGTTGCAGCAACCGACGACAAAGCAAAAGCAACCGTTTTCTCCATCTTTCCGCGTCCCATTTGGGCATAAATCACATTGTAGTTCATAGATTCGAAACCCAGCAAATCGGTGGTCATCTGCCGGTCGAGCGGAAAAGAAGAACCATATCCGGCCGCCGAACCCAACGGATTTTGATTGGTAATTTTATAGGCAGCCTGCAGTAAAACCAAATCATCTACCAGACTTTCGGCATAAGCGCTAAACCACAAACCAAAAGATGAGGGCATAGCCACCTGTAAATGAGTGTATCCGGGCATCAGGTATTGTTTGTTGGCTTCGGCTTTTATCAGCAGCTTTTCAAACAATTCGTTGGCAGCAATTACCAATTTCTGAATTTCGGAACGGGTAAAAAGTTTAAGGTCGAGCAAAACCTGATCGTTACGTGAACGACCACTATGAATTTTCTTACCTACATCACCCAGTTTCCGGGTGAGCATCAGTTCAACCTGAGAATGAACATCTTCCACACCTTCCTCAATCCTGAAGCCTCCGTTTTCAATCACACGGTAAATTTCGGTCAGTTCTGAATGAAGTTCTGCAAGCTCACTTTTTGTAAGTAAATCAATCGATTGCAACATTTTAGCATGGGCAATTGATCCAAGCACATCAAATTTTGCAAGGTACAAGTCCATTTCACGATCTTTGCCAACTGTAAAATTTTCGATGAGTTCATTTACCGATGTTCCTTTATCCCAGAGTTTCATAATCAGAATATTTTTGATGTCCCAAAGATAAATCAAAATAGGGGTTTATGTATTTCAACTGAATTTTTATTCAAAACACCCCCATTTTTTAATATATGTTGTAACTTGCATGAACATTTGTGCATTCAAAAAAAGTTCTATTCCTTAAAAATAATTGATATGAAACGTCGTGAATTTATCAGTAAAACAGCAATGGCTGCCCCGGTTTTTAGTCTTTTCCTGGCCAATCTTTCATTAATTGCAAGGGAAACAACTCCGGCTGTTAAGCTCGAAAAAAGATCGCTTGGAAAAACCGGCGAAATGCTTTCAATTATTGGTTTCGGTGGAATCATTGTAAAAAATGCAACACCCGAAGATGCGGCTTCAATTGTGAAATTTGCCATTGATGCAGGCGTAAACCATTTTGATGTGGCGCCTTCGTATGGCGATGCTGAAATTAAATTGGGTCCGGCACTGGAACCTTATCGCAAAAATGTATTTCTATCATGCAAAACCACCAAACGAACCAAAGACGATGCCCGTATAGAATTGGAGCAATCTCTAAAAAACCTTCGTACCGATCATTTCGATCTTTATCAGCTTCATGCGGTAACTTCTCTTAACGATGTTAAAACGATTTTCGCACCGGGTGGAGCACTCGAAACTTTTAAGGAAGCGCAAAAAGAAGGAAAAATAAAATACATCGGATTTTCTGCCCACTCGGTTGAAGCGGCAATGGCTTTAATGAATGGTTTCGACTTCGATTCAATCATGTTTCCATTTAATTTCGCCACCTGGAATGCAGGCAATTTTGGACCGCAGGTACTCGAACTTGCCAAACAAAAACAAATGGGAATTATTGCCCTGAAAGCGATGGCAAAAGGTCCGTGGCCTCAAAATGCCGACCGGTCTAAATATCCAAAATGTTGGTACGAACCACTTCTGGGCGAAGATGACATCAGGATGGGATTACGCTTTACTTTGTCGCACCCGGTAACAAACATCCTAACACCAGGCGAAGCCGAACTGTTTAAAATTGCCATTAATATGAAAGAAACATTAAGTCAGCTTAGCCCAAAAGAGGTAAACGAAATAAAACTAAAAGCGTTAAACCAAACACCTCTGTTTAAATATGGTGGTTAAACTATGCAGACTCTTTAAAAAATATCATTTTTTGATGAATTTCGCACTGCTACCATCAATAAATTTTACAAAGTATGTGCCTTTAGGCAAGTTTGAAACATCGAATTTTGCCTGAGTTCCAATTGCTTTTTTTTCGATCAGTTTTTTACCAGCAACAGTATAAATTGAAACCCAGGAATTAACTGATTCAATATTACTAACTGTCAATTCTGTATGAACAGGGTTCGGAAAAAGTTGAACTTTATTATTATCGGAAGATGCCGAAATCGAAGAAATCAAAAGTAATCCAATAGCCTTCATACCACTTTTATCAACAGCTAAAACTTCAATTTTATCACCTGATATTACAGAAATATTAAAAGTAAAAGGTTTACTTTTAAGAATCTGAGGCTGATGAGGAATTTCACCGACTTTCTTGCCATTAACCATTATTTCGTAATTAGTTACGGGCGAATCCCCTGCAAATGCGTTATCCCACAGCAACCTATCGTCTACTACTCTTATATTTCTGGGTTTGGTTAGTCCGACTTTAGATATTTGAAAATAGTTGGAATTCGGTTTTTGTGCTTTTGTAAGATCTTCGATTTTTTTTCTTTCAATTTCAGTAATTCCATCTGAATCTATTTGAGCAGCATTAAGATTTTGAATTAACTGACATTTTTGCGGATCTTCATCAATATGTCCTATACCTATTATTGCTGTATGAACTCCAGGAGTAGTCAGGGTATATTCGATAAGAGGGCGACTAGGCAACTCTGCTGTTCCAACCTGCAAAAATAAATCAGCGGGAGAACCAGACCACTTTGGAGCTTTATGATACAAAGCAGCATCAGCAAATACTTTCATAGCAATAATGCCCATACCTTTTGCAGAAGCAACAGGTATTACGTTATGCTGCATGTTATATTTTGTTTTATCATTTGAATTAATTGCAACTAAAACAGCTTCAAGAATTCCATATTCGTCTCGCTGTATTAAATCGACCATTACAGGGGGACTACTATGCCCTGAAAATCCAATATGACGGACAAGTTTTTCATTTTTTTGATTCATGCCAGTAAAGTTGGTTCCATCGCGAAAATCCCGCAAGGCAACCAGAGCGCCAAAATTTCCATTTGAAACCAATGGTGTTTCCAATCCTTCATATAAAACATCATTGGTTTCAATTGTATTTATGGAATGCATCAACATCATATCCAAGTATGCTCCTTCTGGATATGTACCTTTATTATCACCAAACATCTGAGAAAGTGAACGTTTAAGGTCATCAATTGCACACTTCACATTTGGTGCACCAGGGGTATTTGTGACATTCGGACGTTCAGGATACCCCGGGTTACCCCATTTCATTTTTGTTTTGCTGGTTAACCAAATTGATTTTCTCAGGGTTCCATCATAATTTGCGGTACCTGGAATCAGATTTAATACTTTAAACGCTTTATTATAATGTAACTGACTACTGCCATAAGTATTTGAAGTGTCAAAATAATTAATACCAAGTTTTACGGCTTTAATAATTATTGCAGTTGGATCAACATCAGAAGGAGTCAACTGTATTGCAGCCTGTCCACCCAGTCCCAATGTAGTTACTTCAAAATCAAAGTTTCCAAATTTTCTTTTTACAATTGATGAAAGTGCTTCAACTGAAATATTGCTAGCAGATACTGAATCTGACCAGCAAGTTGCCATTGGCAATAATGATATTCCAGCTGTACCGGCAACTGATGTACTGATGAAATTTCGACGTGTAAAGGACCGTTTTTGTGGTGATTTCATATTGTCAGCTATTTTATAGCTTAAATATAAAGAATTTCCGACAAGAAGTCAACCGGAGAAAACCAGAATACGCATTCCTATTGACATTTTAAAAAACCAGAAATAGCAAAAGTACTTACCCGCACCTCACCCAAATTTTATCTTCATCAAGGTTTATCTGAGCCGGAGTTTTAAGTTTACCCGGCTCTCCATCAAAATGATAATAGGGCGTATCTGCAAGTTCCAGATCAATTTGTTTTGCCTTGAAACATTCAACAAATGTGAGTTTGGGTATAAGTTTGGTAAACAGGGCAACTGCGAAAACCGGCATCCATATTTTCGCAAATTTATGCACAACAACCACATCAATAAATCCGTCGGTCATGCTGGCTGCGGGCGCAATAAAAGCATTGTTCCCAAACTGCGAAGCATTGGCAAAAGTGATCAGAAAAACAGGCTTTTCGATTAAGACACCGTCAATTTTTATCCGCACATCAAGCGGTTTATAAAATATACTTTCCTGAACAACCAATTGCACATATTTCAGAAACCCACGCGATGCAGCCTTGCTCATCTTGTGGGCAACCAACGCGTCGAAACCAATTCCGCTGGTGCATAGAAAACGTTGATCGTTGAGTTTGCATACATCCAGTTTCAGGTTTTTACCCTTGATTAGGGTTCGGGTACTTTTAAGTAAATTCATCGAAATCCCCAGCTCGCGAGCAAGTCCGTTTCCTGAGCCCATCGGGATAATTCCCATCGGTGTTTCGGTGCCAATCAATCCCTGAGCAACTTCATTCACTGTTCCATCACCACCCACAGCAACCACCAAATCATAACCATCGGCAATTGCATTAGAAGCAAGTTCAGTGGCATGTCCCGGATGATTTGTAAAGGAATATTGAACAGCACAATCATTCTTCTTTAAGTACGAAACCACAACATCAAGGGAATCGGCCCCATTCTGATGGCCTGCGTACTTATTAATAATCAGAAATATTTTATTTTTTTGTTGTGACATATTGCTTGTCTATATTAAATTTTAGAGACGCGATAAATCGCGTCTCGACGGTTTATCTGTTAATAAAATCATCGTGTAAAACCTGCATGTACGCTTTCGGAAAAAATAAATCTACAGATTTTCCAATAGGTTTCGAAACAAAATCATTGCTGCTCTGATCGAAATAAAAAAATCCTTCAGGAACAACATATCCCCAACCAGAATCGAGCATGTAAAAAGCGTGGGGTTGTGAGGTGAAAAAATCTTTCGAGAATGGAGCAGAGTCAGTTTCCCAACCCAATTGATGAACGAGCGAAG
This sequence comes from Bacteroidota bacterium, assembly GCA_023251435.1. GTDB lineage: Bacteria > Bacteroidota > Bacteroidia > Bacteroidales > Prolixibacteraceae > Aquipluma. The sequence continues at coordinate 94,488 of JAHEYU010000005.1, read as the reverse complement.
TTCCTAAATCAACCTGCTGCGTAATAGTTTCAATCCGTTGCAAAGAGTCAACCACCCCACCCGACCAAATCAAAGGTATCAGGTAAGATGCTGGATCGGTGATGTCGGTCGGTCCCGGCGGCAATGTTCCATGATCGGATGTTACTATTAATAAGGTATTCTTCCAAAGCGGCGATTTTCGGAATGAATCGATAAACGCTCCCAGACAACTGTCGGTATATGCCACCGAATTCAGGTATTTCTCTTCGTTTGAATTTCCGGAGAACTTCGAAAACGGCACATCATAAGGCGGATGACTGCTAATGGTGTAAATGGTTTTCATAAAAGGTTCCTTTTCAATTTTTAAATCTTCGGTAGCCCGCTCAAATATATACCCATCGGGAACACCCCATTTCGACATTCGTCCCAATTCCGACGAAAAATCAGCTTTGGTGACCAACTTCCCAAAATTGCCCTTCAGCACAAATGTCTTCAGATTATAAAAATTGATGTCGCCCCCGTAATAAAAGGAGGTATTGTAGTTTTTTCGGTTGAAATACTCCGGAAGCAAAGTCAAACCATTTGATTTTTCAGGATAAACCATGATTGAAGTGCTAAGTAACGAAGGATATCCGCCAAGCAATGCAGAGATGCCGCGATCAGAACGGTTTCCGGTTGAATAAAAGGAAGTAAAAATCGTACTTTTGGTGCAAAGCGAATCCAGATTGGACGCAATGCCATGCATTCCACCCAAAGGAGCAATTACTTTATTGGTGAAACTCTCTAAAATTATAAGGATTACATTTGGCTGTTTCTCCGAATTAAGTCGGATAAGCTGGGGACGTTGAAATAAAGTGTCCTTTTTCTGAAATTCATTAAAAATCCGGAGACTTTCATCCTTTTCCATATATGCACATGGATTTGAGAACCTTTTACGCTTTTCGACCGACTTGGCAAAATTCCATAAGTAATTACTTGCTGCTTGATTTACATACAACTTTGAACTAAAAGCAACCGAACTAAGATTTAGCGGCGAAGTATCTAATCCTCCCCGAATCGGAAGAATAAGAGTCGCTACCAGAAAAAGTTGCAAAAGTGCGGTTCCCCATTTTATATCTCCGGAGCGAACCAATCCTTCAGGAAAGATAAACCGAAACAGATACAAAAAGCCGACAACCAGACTACTGCCCAACAGAAAACCCAACAAAACGTCACCCAAAGATATCGAGGCGCCAATGGCTACCGGGTCGTCGATATAATTAAATAAGGTCACATTCACCCGGGTTCCCCAATGTGGATACAGTCCCAAATCGAGTACAATCAATATAGATGCTACAATCAGAAAAATAAGGGTATAGCCATAAACAAAACGATTAACAAACTTTGAGGGTAAGAATATACGAAAAGCCAATAATAATCCAGGTAGTAAAAGCAGATAACAAGCCGTTGAAACATCCATTTTCAGGCCATGCCAGAATATCCCAAAAAATTCGGCAACCGACAACTGACTGGTTGTTTCAAAATTCCATATCAGGAATAAAGCCTTGGCAATCAAAAAAAAGATCATCCAAAACAGAAAATACTTAAAAAACCTTGACAGTTGTAAGCTCATGAAATGCAATGTAGATATCAGTACAATAAAAAGGACTGCAAATATAACAAAACTGAACTTTATAGATTAATTGCACCGATAATCACAAAAAATAAATCTAAAGTCAAAAATTCTCTGATTTCGATTTTTCAGAAAAATAAAACCCACAGAAACAAAAAGCTAAAAAATTTACATTTAATTAATTTTTCAATTATTTATATCTTTTTGATATATTAAAACAAACTATTATATCTTTTTGTCATTATCAAATTGTACATCATGACTATTTGATTAACAAAGCATTAAAACAAAATATTAAAACTACATTTTTACGTTTTTTCGACACATACCCCTATTTTTTATATCAAAATACGATTTTTTATGCACTTTTTTATTATTTAACCCCACTTTTTTAATCCATTCGTTTGTTAATTTATCTTTAATTAAGACCTACCCCCATTTTCAACTGTCAAATTATACAAATAATAAAATACTTTTGACCCAGCATAACAAACAAAGGGGGTAGTTCCTAAAAAATGATATTATTTATTGAATGACCCCCAAAAATGTCTACGATAAAAAAAATATAGATAACAAATAAAAGTTTAACCCTAAAAATTAAGTATCATGAAAAAGAAAATTACCGTCATCGTTTTTACAGTTCTCGCAATTTGCACCTTGAATGTAAAAGCACAAGAAGAAAGCAAGTGGAGTACCGGAGTTGATGTTTATAGCAGCTATGTATGGCGTGGTGCCAAATTCGGATCAGGCCCGGCTATGCAGCCAGGAGTTAAATACAGCAATGGTGGATTTACTGTTGGAGCATGGGGCTCCTATTGTTTTTCGACCAACGAAGCAATGGAGGCTGATTTATACGCCAGCTACGGTGTTAGCCTTGGCGAAAGCAGCTCTTTAACTTTTACAGTAACTGATTATTATTTCCCGACTGCAGCATATTTCGATGGTGATTCACATTACTTCGAGCCGATGATCGGACTTGGACTTGGTAAATTATCTTTATCTGCTGCTTATATGACTAATGCTGATGACACTTATCTTGAAGCAGGATATAACGCTGGAGCAATTACATTGTTTGCCGGTGCCGGAAACGGACAGTACACCAAAGATGCAACTTTCAACCTTTGTAATGTTGGAATAAAATCATCAAAGACCATCAAGATTTCTGATAGCTTCTCTATTCCTGTAAGTGGTTCTGTTATCCTGAATCCATCGACAGAACAGTTCCACATTGTTGTAGGATTCTCCCTGTAATTTAATCTTGTTAATATAAAACCCTCAAAAATCAAGTATCATGAAAAAAGTTGAAGCCATTGTTAGAAAAACCAAGTTTGAGGAAGTACGTGCTGCATTGCATGAAGCCGATATCGACTTTCTCTCCTGGTGGGAAGTAAAAGGTCAGGGAACAGCCCGTCAAGGCCTTATTTTCAGAGGAGTAGCCTACGATGTAAACTCGGTAGCCCGCATGTATATCTCATTTGTTGTTCGCGACATCAATGTTGAAAAATCGATCAATGCAATCCTCGAATCGGCCTATACTGGTGAAAGTGGAGATGGGCGCATTTTCGTAACTGAAATTGAACAATCTATCAGAATCCGCACCAAAGACCGGGGTGACGAATCGCTATACAACAAATAATCCCTCAAAAAAATATAAAGATAAATTCTATATGAAGACGAAATTACGATATACAGGGTTGGCATTACTAGGATTAATCGCCCCCACCCTACTTTTTGCTCAGGAAGCTGTAGAAGCCGCTGCTGTTGCAGCACCCGAACCAACTCCATACATTGATTTTGGAAATACCGCATGGATGATTGTTGCAACAGCTTTAGTACTGCTGATGACAATACCCGGACTTGCCCTGTTTTATGGAGGTTTAGTCCGTCAAAAAAATGTTTTAAACATTCTGATGCAGTGTTTCATTTTAACTGCAGTAATCACGCTCGAATGGGTATTCATTGGATACAGCCTTTCGTTCAGTTCATCAACAGGCTTTCTTGCTCCGTACATTGGAGGATTTGATTGGGCATTTCTTAACGGAATAGGGATAAATGATGTGAGCCCTTATTACATTTCGCAGGCAACTGCACGTATTCCGCACCTTTCTTTTGTATTGTTTCAATGTATGTTTGCTGTAATTACACCAGCGTTAATCATTGGAGCTTATGCTGAACGTATTAAATTCCGAGGATTCCTAATATTCTCTGTACTTTGGGCCATCTTCGTTTACAATCCTGTTGCTCATTGGGTTTGGTCAGCCGACGGTTGGTTGTTCAAAATGGGAGCATTAGATTTTGCAGGAGGAACAGTTGTACATATCAATGCGGGTATTGCAGCATTGGTAATGACGCTGATGATCGGATCACGAAAAAATTACAACAATCATCCTACAGCGCCTCACAATATACCTTTGGTTGTGATTGGAGCAGCCTTATTATGGTTTGGTTGGTTCGGATTTAATGCAGGAAGTGGTTTAGCTGCCGATGGGCTTGCTATTAGTGCATTCCTTTCAACTCACGTAGCAACAGCAACAGCAGCGTTTTCGTGGGCAATACTTGACTGGACAATTAACAAAAAACCTACCGTAATTGGTATTTGTACCGGTGCTGTTGCCGGATTGGTTGCCATTACACCTGCTGCTGGATTCGTTGGGGTATTGGGCGCAGTGGTCATTGGTGTTTTGGTTGCAGTAGTTTGTTACTTTATGGTTTCAATAGTCAAACACAAACTTGGTTACGACGATTCTCTCGATGCTTTTGGAGTACACGGAGTTGGTGGTATTATCGGTGCTCTTGCAACCGGATTTCTTGCAACACCTGCTATCCAGTCTTCATACAGCGGTTTATTCTACGGAAACCCAAAACAGCTTTACATTCAGCTGATTGCAACCGTAGTAACTATTATATTCTCTGGTGCTATGACCTTTATCCTTTTCAAAATTGTTGACAAATTCTTTGGAATACGAGCAACTCAGAAAGAAGAAGTTGCCGGTTTGGATATTACTCAACACAATGAAATGGCATATTCTGAAAGCTAATTATTTCAAAATAGTTTTGTTCGATTCAAATTTTCTAGCTTTAGATTTATATCTGAAGCTTTCCATGAGAGACCTGTTGGGGGACAGGTCTCTCTATTTTTTTTATATTATACGCAAATCTGTCAGCAAATCAACATAAATCCTAAATCCCTCTTCAATCTCCGAAATCAGGATAAACTCATCGGCAGTATGCGAACGTGCACTGTTGCCCGGGCCAATTTTAACCGAAGGAAATGGAATAACTGCCTGATCTGATGTTGTTGGCGATCCGTAATAATTCAAGCCTAACTTAATTCCACGTTGAACAATCGAATGATCAACCGGAATGCTTGATGAATTCAATCTAAATGATCGTGGCTTTACGTCCGAATCAATTAATTCATCGATAATCCGGAAGGCTTCCGGGTTTGAATAATATTCGTTGGTACGCACATCAACCACAAACGAACATGCATCAGGCACCACATTGTGCTGTGTTCCGGCATTTATCATGGTAACCGACATTTTTACTACTCCCAAAATATCCGAAGTCTTTTCGAACCTGAAGTTTCTTAGCTTGTCAATATCTGCAATGGCCTTGTATATGGCATTCTCCCCTTCTTCACGTGCAGCATGTCCCGATTTTCCTAATGCGGTACAATCAAGTACCAGCAAACCTTTTTCGGCAATGGCCATTTGCATTTGTGTTGGTTCGCCTACAATGGCCAAATCCAAAGTACCCAATTCATTTAAAATACTGGCGAGCCCGTTCATTCCTGAAATTTCTTCTTCGGCCGTAGCCGCATAAATAAGGTTAAACAGTAGATTTTCGCTTTTACAGAAATGCACAAAAACAGCCAGCAGAGTCACCAAAGCACCTCCGGCATCATTGCTTCCCAAACCATACAGAATCCCATTTTCAACATTCGGAGAAAACGGATCACGCTTATAACCACTGGCAGGTTTAACTGTGTCGATATGCGAATTCAGCAAAATAACCGGAAGACCTTCTTTCCAGTGTTCGTTTTTTGCCCAGGTATTATTTGCACTGAAATTGTACTTTATTCCTGAACTATCCAGAAACTTCCTGATTATAAGTGCCGCATTCTGTTCATCTCTGCTAAATGAAGGCATTGAAATCAGCGATTTCAGTAGATCAATATATTTATCCATTGTGGAGCTCTTTTTCGATTACCTGACAAAAATCAAAAAAAATAAGTTTGAAACTGACATAAAATCAATAAAATATCTTCGATATTCGTTTTTTAACAGCTTTGTAATCTTCAGATAATAAGAATAGCATTCTTTTCTTTTGGTTAATTAGTTCAAATGGGTATTTTTACGTCCACAAAAAAACACAGATTCCAACTAACACAAATAATTAATTCACATGGAAAATCAACAAAAAAATGGAGTTTCGAGACGGCAATTTCTTGGAACAGCTGCCATTGGTATGGCAGGAGTCGCAATGTTCTCGTCACTTTCTGCCTGCAAACAAAAAGTAGTTGACACCGATCTTAAAATCGGAATCATCGGAATGGGTCAGCAGGCAATGTTCTTAATGAACGGATTCCTGCAGATTCCGGGCGTTAAAGTAATTGCAGGTTGCGATGTTTATGGCGTTAAACGTCAGCGTTTCGAGAAAAAAGTAAAAGCATTCTACGAAAAAGCAGGAGTTCAGGTAGAAGTTCAGACTTACGAAAAATACCAGGATTTACTGGCACGTACCGACATTAATGCGGTAGTTATAGCTGTTCCAGACCATTCACATGCCATGATCGCCATTGCTGCATGTAAAGCCGGAAAAGATGTTTACCTCGAAAAACCTATGACTTTCACTATTAAAGAAGGTCAGGAATTACGTCGCGTAGTGCGCGAAACAAACCGCATTCTGGGCGTTGGAAGCCAGCAGCGGTCTGACCCGAATTTCCAGCATGCTGTTAATTTGGTTCAAACCGGCGCACTCGGCCAAATCGAAAAAGTACACGCTTATGTAGGTGCTCCTCCAAAACCTTATGATCTTCCGGAAGAAACTTTGCCGGCTGATTTGAACTGGGATCTTTGGTTGGCCAACCTTCCAATGCCAATCCATTATAACAGTCAGCTTAATCCTCCAATTACTGTTGAACCCGAACAAAACGAACAATTCTGGGGCGGATGGAGATGGTACAAAGAAATGGGCGGTGGTTTTACGACCGACTGGGGTGCTCACATGTTCGACGTTGCCCAATGGGGTCTTGGAATGGACAAAAGCGGCCCGGTTGAGATTTCACCAATTGGCGACGGAACTGAGTTCATGCAGTTTGTTTATGCAAACGGCGTAGTTATGACTTCAGAACCTTTCGATGAAAAGAAAACCAAGGGTGTTAAATTCATCGGTAAAGATGGCTGGATTGAAGTATCACGCGGACATTTCCTTGCTTCCGACGATAAATTCCTGCCACCGACAAAAGCCGAAGGCGACACTGGTCCTTACGAAACAAAAATTCCTCACCAGCTTAACTTCATCGAAGCTGTAAAAGAACGCAAAGACCCAATTGTTCCGGTTGAAATTGGCCACAGCAGCTGCACTGTTTGTACACTCGGAAACATTGCCTGCGAACTGAAACGTACTATTAAATGGGATCCTGCAACCGAAACATTTATTGACGATGTTGACGGAGCTGCAACCAAACTGATGCATTACGAATACCGCGAAGGCTGGAAACTGGTATAATTGATTAAACAACATCCTTCGGATGCACTGAATAAAAGCAGGTAATCGGGTAAAATCGTTTGCCTGCTTTTTTATTTGTAGTCTTTATTGATGGATGATAATTGGAGCTAACTTCTTCCGTTTACAAGAGGAGGCAACATTTTGCCCTTTTAGAATCTAACACATTTCCCTGAATTATGCAGAACCGTTTTAAACGTGAATCACAATATTTCAATTGGATATTATCGGTATAATCTGAAAGCAGCTATTTAATTCTTCTTTATTACCTGTGTTTTTACCTGACCTGATTTCACGATTTTCAGAAAATAAACACCACTCTTAATGGAACCGAGTTCGAATTTCATTTTTTGTTCGCCCTGAAGAAGATTGGATGATTCCCACTTTTTTACTTCAGAACCAAGAACATTGATTAAGCTGACTTGCATTGTCCCGGCATCTTCAGATCGAATTTCAACGATTACAAAATCTTTTACCGGGTTGGGATATACTTTATTGATTGAGAAAGAGGAGTTTTCGGTTATTGTGACAGAAGGTTGTGTCGCCGCTTTTTGCGCGTAACTTCCCAAATAACAAACCATTATCAATAAAAAAGCAGAAATTGTCTTCATGGTAACAGTATTAGAATCTGCTTTTATTGACAAAAATCAGACCACATAGTTGCAAGCTGGGGCAAAAAAAAAGAAGCTGACCCTTTTTAGGATCAGCTTCTTTGTAGCTTTATTTCTAGCGGAAATTACTCTGCAACCGAAATTGCATCAACCGGACAAACTTCGGCACACGATCCACAATCGGTGCAAAGGTCTGCATCAATTTTGTAGATATCTCCCTCAGAAATTGCTTCAACAGGACATTCATCGATGCATGTACCGCAAGCAATACATTCTTCTGAAATTCTATAAGCCATAACTCTATTTTTTTAGTTTTTTGAATGTCACAAATGTACAAAGTTTGGCAAAATATAAAAAAATTAACAAAATTAATTTCGCAGCAATGGCAAACATTTAATATTTAGTTGATTATCAAACAGGTTAGATGGTTTTATGAGAACATATCTGACTGATTTTGATAATTGCTCATTTTTGTTTTTGTTGTTCTTCCTGAAAATATTCACAAACAGCGGTTAATCCACACTTTTCACATTTTGGCGACCGGGCCAGACAAGTGTATCGTCCGTGCAAAATGAGCCAGTGATGCGCCAGTGGGAGCAATTCTTCAGGAAAGTATTCGACCAGTTGCTTTTCTGTTTCCAAAGGAGTTTTAGAACCAACAGTCAATCCAATGCGGGCAGAAACCCTGAAAACGTGCGTATCGACAGCCATTGCAGGCTTGTTGTAAACCACCGAAGCGATTACATTGGCCGTTTTTCGTCCGACTCCAGGTAGTTTTTGCAATTCATCTATGTCATCGGGAACCTTTCCATCAAAATCGTTTACCAGCATACGAGCCATGCCAACCAGATGCTTTGCTTTATTATTGGGATACGAACACGATCTGATATAATCAAAAACCTCGGCAGAATCAACTGCAGCCATCGCTTCAGGTGTTGGAAAACGTTTTAATAAATCAGGAGTAATCAAATTAACACGTTTGTCGGTACATTGGGCCGAAAGAATTACCGCAACCAGCAATTCATAAGGATTTTTGTATTCCAGCTCTGTTTCGGCAATGGGCATCTCTTTCTGAAAATAACTGATTACACGTTCAAATCGTTCTTTTTTGTTCATCTCACTTTTAATATTTTGTGATTCCAAACTTAAAATAAAAAAGGGTTCTAATTCCAGTTAAAAAGTGTATTCGACAGGTTGCCCGAAAATGTTACTTTTGCAGAAAAAAATATGACTCCGTTTTTACAGGCTGAAAATTTATCGAAGCGATTTGGCGAACAGTTATTGTTCGAAAATATTTCCTTCACCATTTTTCAGCATCAAAAGATAGCACTCATTGCCCGCAATGGTACAGGAAAAACCACCCTCATGGAATTGCTTGCCGGAAACGACACTCCGGAATCGGGACAAATAACCAAAACCGGCGATATTAAAATTGCATATCTCAAACAAATTCCTGAATTGGATGAAAATCTTACGGTTTTCGAAGCTGTATTTCAGTCGGGAGACGAGATGGTTGAAGTCATCCGAAATTTCGAACTGGCATTGCGACTGAATCACAAGGATGACATCACAAAATACACCGAGTTGATGGAACGGCATCATGCCTGGGACTATGAAGTAAAAGTAAAACAGATACTTACCCAGCTTAAAGTCACCAATTACGACCAACGGATTTCAGAACTTTCAGGAGGACAGAAAAAGCGTGTGGCATTGGCAAATGCACTGATTAATGAGCCTGATTTGCTGATGCTTGATGAGCCTACCAACCACCTCGATCTGGAAATGATTGAATGGCTGGAAAACTACCTTGAAAAAACAAAAGTTACGCTGTTCATGGTTACGCACGATCGCTATTTTCTCGATCGGGTTTGCAACGAAATTCTGGAAATGGAGGGAAATACAATTTACCGTTATCGCGGTAATTATTCCTATTTTCTTGAAAAACGTCAGGATCGGATGGACTCGACCGCTGCGGTGGTTGAAAGGGCAAAAAATCTGCTTCGTACCGAATTAGAATGGTCGAGACGAATGCCCCAGGCACGCGGGCACAAATCGAAATACAGAATGGAACGCGTTGAAGATCTGAAGGTAAAAGCGTCACAAAACCTGAACGAGAACAATATTGAACTAAGCATGAATTCGTCGCGGATCGGAAATAAAATTCTTGATCTCGACAATATTAGTAAATCGTACGACTCGCTTTGCCTGATAAAGGATTTCTCGTATAAATTCCAGCGTTTCGAAAAAGTAGGAATTGTAGGTAAAAACGGCACCGGAAAATCGACCTTCCTGAACATTGTTACCGGAAATCTTCAAGCTGATAAAGGAACGGTTGAAATCGGGCAAACCATTCGTTTTGGCTACTACCAGCAAACGGGCATTGAATTTAATCCCGGCGACAAAGTGATTGATGTTGTTCAGAAAATCGCCGAAGTTATCAATTTCGAAGATGGCCGAAAACTTACTGCATCACAATTACTTACCACATTCCTTTTCCCTCCTGACACTCAGTATTCTTTTGTTGAACGTCTTTCAGGAGGCGAAAAACGGCGATTGTATCTTTGCACAATCCTGATGACAAATCCGAATTTCCTGATTCTGGATGAGCCAACCAATGATCTGGATATTATGACTCTATCGGTTCTGGAAGAGTATTTGCGCGTATTTCAGGGCTGTGTAATCATTGTTTCGCACGACCGTTATTTCATGGATAAAATTGTCGATCACCTGTTTGTATTCGATGGCGAGGGCAATATTAAAGATTTTCCGGGCAGCTATACTATCTGGAGAAACAAGCAAATTGACGATGAAGAACTGGCAAAAAAGTTAAAAAAACCAGATGCGAAAGAACTGGCAAAACCGGAAAAAGCAAAGGAACGAAAGTTGACTTTCAATGAAAAAAAGGAATTGGAGCAACTCGAAAATGATATTGAATCGCTCGAAAATGAAAAGACACAAATAAGCGATGAATTGAATTCAGGAACTTTAAGCAATGACCAATTGCACGAAAAATCAATACGGTTCGGAACGGTTTCCGATTTACTGGAAGAAAAAGAAATGCGCTGGCTCGAATTAAGCGAACTGGCTTAACGCATTAGTGTTCAGAGTTCAGTGTTCAGTCGCAGTTGACAACGAAACCTGAAACAAAAACGCCCCTATTTGAAATTTATAAAATGAATACAAATGAAAACATTCGGACTAATTGGACACAGGCTGGGATATTCGTTTTCCAGAAAATTTTTCGCTGAAAAGTTTGAGCAGGAGAACCTTGCAGATCATGAATATGTGAATTTCGAACTGGACAGCATTGATGAATTTCCCGGTATTTTTGATCAGGATAAAAACATTTTCGGACTAAACTGCACCATTCCGTACAAACAGCAAATCATGCCTTTCTTAGATGAAATTGATGCTGAAGCAGCGCAGATTGGAGCGGTAAATACAGTTAAAATTACTTTTAAAGATGGCAAACGATTTTTAAAAGGATTCAATACCGACATTTACGGATTCGAAAATTCGCTGCGCCCGATGTTGGAAGAAAAGCACAAAAAAGCGCTGATTTTAGGAACCGGCGGGGCTTCAAAAGCCATCAAACATATTCTCGACAAACTAAATATTGAATATTTATCAGCTTCCATCGAAGATCAGTTGTTTGCCAGCGAGATAAGATACAGCCAGATAACTGACGAACTTTTGAAAGATTACCTGATTATCATCCATGCAACTCCAATCGGAACATTTCCGAATGTGGATAATTGTCCGGAAATTCCTTATCAATCAATTACATCCGATCATGTTTTGTTCGATCTGGTTTACAATCCGGAAGAAACTCTGTTTCTGAAAAATGGTAAAGCGCGGGGTGCAAAAACAAAAAATGGATTGGAAATGCTCCATTTACAAGCTATCAGGGCCTGGGAGATTTGGAATAGCTGAGGGAGAAGTTACGGGTTTCGGGTTTCAGGTCGCAACACGTAACCCGAAACTTGTAACAATCCAATCTATTATCATCATTTATCTGCACCAATGCCCAAAGAAGAGATTTTCTTAGAACCTGAATACAATTCGTATTTCCTGAAACTACATTCCAGCGAACCGTTCAGAATTGAAATTTTACGGGAAGGTCGCAATCCTATTGATTTCAGGCATTGAGGCGTACTGATGATCCAGACAGTTGCATCGGAATAATGATGTTTCAGCCGTTCCCCAATCATCGCATAAAAATTGGTATCATCCGGAGTCAAACGTTCACCGTAAGGTGGATTAAACAACAGGAAAGGCTTATCGGAAGCTGGTTCCAACACTTTAAAATCGGATATTTTAAAATCAATGAATTTCAAGACGCCAGCAGCTTCGGCATTTTTATAGGCAATATCGATGTTGCGGCGAGAGATATCCGAAGCCGAAATTTTCACAGGCTGAACGCCCACCGGCTGAACTTCTTCTTCCACTTGTTTGAACAATTCAGGATTAAAATTGCGCCAGTTGCGAAAAGAAAAGTCTTTCCGAATGCTACCCGGATAAATTCCATTGGCCAACATGGCCGCTTCGATGGCGATTGTGCCCGATCCACACATTGGATCAACAAAATCGCTTTTACGGTCCCATTCCGAAAGCCTTATTAAACCGGCAGCCAGCACTTCACTCATTGGCGCTTCGTTCTGGTCGAGCCTGTAAGCACGCTTGTGCAGCGATTCTCCGCTGCTATCGAGCGAAATGGTACAATACTCGTTGCTGATGTGCAGGTTAATCCGTATATCCGGATTCTTTGAATCGACCGATGGCCTTTCGCCAAATTTATAGCGAAAACGATCGACAATGGCATCTTTCAGCTTGAGCGACGCGAACATCGAATTATTAAAAAGATCGGTAAAAACGGTACTCTGAATAGCAAAAGTCTGGTCGCAGCCAAACAACTCTTCCCATTTAAAGTTTTTGCCGCGCTGATACAAATCGTCAGCCGAAAATATCTTGTACGAATCGATGGGCAGTAAAATCCGCAAAGCGCTGCGCAAACAGTAATTCGCTTTGTAAAGTAACTTTAAATCACCACTAAAATACACCGAGCGACGTCCTATCTGCACCTCATCGGCACCAATTTCAATCAACTCCTGTGCAAGTATTTCTTCTAATCCGGCCAGCGTAGTGGCGGTGTATGTTTGTTTTTTCAAGATATATTGTTTTTAAAGACTTATTAAATTCCGGCACCGTCGCTGTAATCGGTTTCTTTGGCTTTAGACTGAACAAGCTTGGTGTTCGGTGGCAAGCTGTTGGTCACCCATACGTTTCCACCAATCACAGAATTCGCTCCAATCCTGATACGACCCAGAATAGTTGCCTGCGCGTAAATGATCACGTTGTCCTCCACTATCGGATGGCGTGGAATTCCCTTGATAGGATTGCCATCGGCATCAAGCGGAAAACTCTTGGCGCCGAGCGTAACTCCCTGATAGAGTTTCACATTGTTACCAATAATACAGGTTGACCCGATTACAACCCCGGTACCATGATCAATCGTAAATGATTCACCAATCTGTGCTCCCGGATGAATATCGATACCTGTTTCGGAGTGTCCCATTTCTGAAATAATGCGCGGAATAAGCGGCACGCCCAATTGCAGCAACTGATGTCCGATGCGGTGATTGATAATTGCCCGGATAGCCGGATAGCAGAATATAACTTCGCTCCTGCTATTGGCCGCCGGATCGCCCAAATAGGCAGCTTCAACGTCAGTAACCATTAGCCTCCTGATTTCAGGAAGAAACGAAATAAGATCGGAAGCAAGGCCCTGTGCAAACTTCGAACGCTCCTGCATATCAACCATTTCAGGATTCTGGCAGGTAAAGCATAGTCCGGCCAAAATCTGCTCCGACAATAATTCGAACAATTCGTCGATGTTAACACCCACGTAATGCTTGATGGTATTGGCCCGCAAACTGGTATTTCCGAAGTAGCCCGGAAACAGAATTTCGCGGATTAGTCCAACTATTTTGCCCAGTTTTTCGATCGAAGGTAAAGGTTCGCCCATGCGATGCTCGTGGCAAACCAGGCTGTATGATTTTGGATCGGCCAATTGGTCGACAGCACGGCTCATTTTGTGTTCAAAATTCTTTTCTGAAAGCATTTGTACTGATTATTAATTAGTGACAAAAATCACACTTTTGAAAGTGATATCAAACTAAAAGTCTGAAAGTTTTACTCCTGATGCAAACTATTGATTGCGACAATTGCCGATTCCAACCTTGCATTGCCGCTTCCTCCGATTTCAACATACTTAAAGCCATAATGGTTCAGCTCGTTGCGGTATTGTTCAAACAGTTTCAAGCGGTTCTCACCTCCGTTTTCACGAACAGGATCGGCTTCCCAAGGCAAGTCGGGACGGCACAGCAGAAATAAGTCAATTTTACATTCCTGAATCTGATTTTCCAGCCAATCGGGTGTTCGCTGAAATACCCAATTAAACCATACTTTTGTAATAATCAGCCATGTATCAAAAAAAAACATTTGCCCGGAACCTGATTTGGTTGACTGGTATTGTTCGAGCTGTTTTAATGCAATTGTTTCAACATCATCGTAAGTATAATGTCGGGGCAAAGTTTCAACAAATTCGCGCGCAAATTCACTTATATACAATCCGTTATAAAATTCAGCCAACTGTTTGGCCAAAGTGGTTTTACCGGTCGATTCAGGACCTGTAACAGCAATTCGTATTTGTTTATTTTCTCTGTTCATCTCTGTAATTACTTTCCCGGTAACTGATCCATTGACCCCTCACCCACCAGCTCCTTCTTCCATTCAACAAACCCGACAACTGCCATGATGGTGTAAACAACAAACAGAATAACGGTAGGATAAAGCTCTTTGTGCAAAAAAAGTCCGATCGAAAATATATCAACAAAAACCCATAAAAGCCAGTGTTCCAGAATTTTTCGGGCCAGCATCCAGGTTGCAACAATTCCAAGTGCGGTTGCCAGTGCATCGGCCATCGGAACATTCGAATCGGTATAATTATTCAGGATATACCATAACAAAACAAAAAGCGCCAGACTGATTATCAAAAGTATCGTGCCCAAACGAAGGCTTAAACGACTCACTTTTAACGGTTCCGATTTGCCTGAAGAACTGCCGTACAACCATTCGTACCAACCGTAAAAACTTATAAACAGGTAGTAAATCTGAAGTCCCATTTCAGCATAAAGACTGGAGGCAAAAAAGACCCACACGTAAAGCGCTGAAGTAAGCAATCCAACCGGCCAGGTGAGTATATTCTGGCGAATAGAGAAAAAAATGTAGGCAATACCTAAAATGGCTCCCAGGAGCTCAATGTAATTTCCTGAAAGCCATTTAATAATTATTTCCATATAGAATTTCAAGTTACGGGTTGCGGGTTACGGGTTACGGGTTTTTCTCGGAACCCGCACCGTGAAACTCGCAACATAACACGCTCAAAAATTTTTATTTTCCCGAAAGAATTTTATCGTACGTGCCTTTCTGGGTAATTACCTCAACTGCTTTTTGGATGGTTTCGTCTTCAACATTCATGATCTCAAAATAATGACTCATCGAAAAGAGGTCGCGGGCAATCAGGCCTTTCATCTGGCGTTTCATTAACGGACGGGCAAATTCAACGCTTTTATCATCTTTCTTAACACCCTCTTTTTCACCAGCGTCAATTATCTTGTTGATCATTTCGTCTGACACTTCGAACTTAGCAGCAAACGTTTTAAAGTCGGCATACTTTTGTTTCAGGCTTTCGCGACTTGAATCCATTATATCGAGAACTCCGTTGTAAACCAAATTTTTACGCTGCAAACCGTTGTAATAAATGTAATATTTCGAAGTATCGAGCGGAATAAACAAGTCGGGCATTACTCCACCACCGCCGTAAACAGTTCGCTTACTGGCTTTGGTCAGAAATGTCTCCGCCTTATTTTGTAAAACGCTGTCTTTCGAGAATAACTCACCATTATTCATACGGTTTAGGTAGTCTTTTTGGTAGGCTTCTGTGCCTTCCTCATAAGGTTTCTGAATATTTCTTCCGCTGGGAGTGTAATAATGAGCAGTAGTAAGCCTGATCATCGATCCATCTGTCAAAGGAAACGGCTGCTGTACCAAACCTTTACCAAACGAACGGCGACCAATTAAAACGGCACGATCCCAATCCTGAACAGCACCTGCCACAATTTCGCTGGCCGATGCAGAACCTTCGTCAATGAGAATAACCAGTTTTCCCTGCTCCAATTCGCCAAGTGAAGTTGAAGTGTATTCCTTTTTGTCGGCATGAGCACCGCTTGTGTATACAATTAATTTGTAGGCATCGAGGAATTGATCCGCCAATTCGGTGGCTGCCGAAAGATAACCGCCTCCGTTTCCACGTAAATCGAGCACAAGACTATTAAGTTTCGAACCGGCTTTCAGCGATTTTATCGCGTCTAAAAATTCGCTGGTGGTAGTTGCCGAAAACTTGTTTAGCTTGATATAGCCGGTATTGTCATTCAGCATATAAGAAGCGTCGAGGCTGTTAATAGGAATTTTATCGCGAATAACTGCAAAATCAAGCAGAGTGAGCTCGCCTTTTCGTTTAACCGACAAATCAACCCTGGTTCCTTTTTTACCTCGCAGGTAATCGTAAACATCAGTATTTTTTAGACCGATGCCAGCAATATTTTTCGTATCAACCGCTACAATTCGGTCTCCTGCCCTGATTCCGACTTTTTCGGAAGGTCCGCCGGGAACAGTGGTTACAACCATCAGGGTATCGTGGTATACGTTGAAAGAAATGCCCACCCCTTCAAAATTTCCCTGAAGTGGTTCATTCATTTTTTCCACTTCGGCCTTTGAAATATAAACAGAGTGTGGATCGAGTCCGCGAAGTACTTCAACAATGGCTTTTTCTGTCAAATCATCTACCTTGGCTGTATCTACATAATAACTGTCGATCAACCGGAGCAAACGCCCAAATTTATTCGTACTGTTATTAACGTCCTGCGCTTTCAATTCGCTGCCACCAGCCATCATTATAATCCCCAACAAAACTGAAAAACCTGTAATTCTATAATTAAATGTCATAATAGTATTTTTATAAACGGATCGGCAATACTTCAAATATCATGCAAATGTCGAATCCAAAAATTAATTGATTGGCAAAAATAGTTTATAAAACTGGTCAATCTGTAATAAGTTCCTTAATTAAAGTTAACATTCGGACACTAATTGGGTTCATAAGTTTAAAATCAAAGCAAATAATTACAATCTATAATCTTCATATACACGTACATTCTTGATTTTTGTATAAGTTTGGCTTACAGAAATTAATTAGAGTTATAGCCATTACTTTCCATATAACAAAAGCCCGATGAAAGATTACGAACCCGAAGAATTTGAAGACGAACTGGAACGTCTGAAGCAGGAAAACGAGATAAAAAGGATGAAGCTGAAGCTCGAATACGGAGCCGATTTCCCTGCTGAATTTAAAAATGAGAACCTGCCCCCCGAAATGGAAAGCCAGTTTCTGGACAATGTGATGGAATTTGAAAAAGCATTTCATAATTCAGAGCGAATTATGGTTTACGATTTTATTGGAAAGCCGGAATACAGGAAAAGCGATACAGTTCCCGACTCTGAAATCAGTGCCGAACTGGATCTGATTATGAATACCTTAACTCAAAACCAAATACATCTGGATACGCTTTGCGAGGTGGAAGACCGCGAATTGTACCGGTTTATAACCGAAGAACTTTTTTTTACTGAAACCGAAAACATACAAATGGAGGGCTGGATCAGCCACTATACTTACGAAGAATTTCATCCGAACCATGAATACGATCTCCGGAACGGTTGTTCCGATTTTTTCAACTCATTCTTAAACAAGGAGTCCGACTTTTATACCAACGATCTTACCAAAGAGGCAAAAGAAAACAAATGGTTCGATCATTTCAGGCAGGCTTTTAAATCGTTTACGCTCAACAAAGTTGATATTACCGACATTCAATTTGATGAAACAAGCGCTGAAGTAGGTTTCTACATCAGTTTCTCAGGAGTGATTGAGGGCAGCAACCAAACAGAGAATTTTTCAGGTGCCGGAAAGATGAAATTTCTGAAACAATGGGATTACTGGTGTATTCAGGAAGTACAATTGCCCTCAAATCAGAAATGAGAAATTGACCCGAGTCAGAAGGAAAAACTGCCAAACAATACGTTTTATTTCGAATAAAAACAATTTCCACAAATAACTTAAAAGAACAAAATGAACCAACAATCAAAATTCAGCCGGTCATTTATCCTGATGACCATTTTTACCCTGGCATTTACTGTTTCGGCTTTCGCTGCAAAAAGAAATTATTACCAGATTCAGGTTTTCCGGTTAACAGGAAAAGTTCAACAGCAAAAAGTGGAGAACTTCCTGAAGAACGCCTTTTTGCCTGCACTGCACAAGGCTGGAATTCAAAAAGTGGGCGTATTTAAACCCGTCGAAAGCGACACCACTTCGGAAAAACGTATATATGTATGGGTTCCTTTTAAATCGCTTAACCATTTTGCCAAAATCCAGGAAATGCTGGAAAATGATCAGCTATATCAGACAAAAGGAAGTGATTTTCTGGGCGCTCCGTTCGACCAAAAGCCATTCATCCGTAAAGAATCTGTCCTCCTGAAAGCATTTGCCGATGCACCTGACTTTTTCATTCCTAACCACCAAACAGCCCCTTCCGAAAGGATTTATGAACTGAGAAGTTACGAAGGACCGACCGAAAACCTTTTCAGGAAAAAAGTTAAAATGTTTAACGAAGGCGGCGAGATAAAACTTTTTAAAAAGCTGGACTTCAATGCTGTTTTTTATGCTGAAGTGATCTCGGGTAGTACAATGCCCAACCTGATGTACCTCACCACATTTGCCAATACAACAATACATGCCGACCGATGGGCAGCTTTCAGGGCACATCCTGAATGGAAAACACTTTCGGCCATTCCGGAATATAAAAACACGGTTTCCAATTCAGTAAAAATACTTCTGCACCCAACCGATTATTCTGATTTTTAGGGTGTAGTTATTATACAAAAACAACAGCTCCGATGATTTGAAACCATCGGAGCTGTTTGTTTTTTACATATTCAAGTATAAAACCATTGTCATGATTTATGCCAATGGCAATGAAAAGTATAATGTCGTCCCGATTCCGGATTTACTCTCAACCCAAATTTCTCCATTGTTTTTATTAATAAATTCTTTGCACAGAATTAATCCTAACCCTGTCCCTTTTTCATCTTGCGTACCCGGAGTTGAATAGCCCTCACTAATATTGAATAGTTTGTCGATTCTCTCCTGTGATATTCCAACACCCGTATCGGTTACAGAAACGATTAACTGGTTTTGTTTATCAAATGCGGAAATTGTTATTTTTCCTTCAGGCATGGTGAATTTTATAGCATTCGAAATCAGGTTTCTCAATACAGTGCTAATCATTTGCTTATCTGCATTAACCTGAATACTGGTTGGCAGTGTACTTTCAATTAGAATTGATTTTTGTTTGGCGATGCCATTTACTAATAGCGTTACATCGTCGACAAGGGGAATTATATCGAAACATTCCGGATTGAAGTCCATTCTGCCAGATTGCGATTGCGCCCATGCCATGAGGTTCATCAGCAAATCCATTGCCCGGTTTGATGACTGAAGTATAATATTTGCATAATCCTCAAGTTTTCCATATTCCTTTCCCTTGATATGGTCGATGAGAAGTTCGCTATAACCGATAATAGAGTTGAACGGGTTTTTTAGATCGTGAGCAATGATGGAGAAAAATTTATTCTTTGTCGCGTTTAGTTCAATGAGTTCAAGTTCGTTATTTTTATTTTCAGTTATATCATAACACGAACCAATATAACCTAAAAATGTATTGTCTAAATCGTAAAATGGCCGGCCAAAATCTCTTATCCAACAATACTCGCCCAATTTATTTTTCATTCGATATTCCATTAAAAACGACTGTCTTTTATCAAATGCGGCAACATAGGTCTGTACACAAGAATCAAAATCATCTGGATGAACACCTTCAGCCCAACCATTTCCAAATTCCTGTTCCATCGTTCTGCCTGTAAAGTCAAGCCAGGTTTTATTAAAATAGTCACACAATTTGTCTAAACGCGAACGCCAAATCAAAGCCGGAAATTCTTCGAAAATTTTCAAATACAACTCTTTCGCTTCAATTATCTCAATTTGCTGCTGTCTAAGAATAGAGTTCTCTCTTTCAAGTTCTTCAATCCTCTCGGTTAAAAAAAAAATTTCTGTGTCCATTTTCTTAGTTTTTTAGCATTGATACAATGTTTAAACAATTGCCAATTGCATGTATTTCGCACTTATCAAGCCATTTTATTGACCAGAATCACCTATTTTGATGGATACCCGCCAAAGCAAGGGAAGACAAGTCCTTTCAAATTTAGAAATTTCATTGTTCAATCCGAGTGGTTTTACAAAATATTTTCAGACAGAGCAAAAACAAGCTAATCCGATCAACTACAGCAACAATCATCATCTCCTGTTTTAATTTGGTAACAGCGTGATACCGCTTAAGTCCGCTTTCCCGTTTTTCAGGAATTCGTAAGTCATCCGATCTGCCTGACAATCAATAAACCGAATCCCTTTTAAACTCTTGTTTTTAAAGAAAGTGTTGGTAAGCGTTGTATCCTGAAATGTCACTCTTTTGAAGGCGCAGTTCTCAAAAGAACAGTCCTGCAATGCACCGGTAAAAACGATATCGGCAATATGCGTATCAATAAATGAAGTGCGGTTCCATACAGCATTGGCAATTGTATTTTTCATTAAGTCACCAGATTTTAACTTAGCTCCTGTAAAATCGGCACCGGTGAAATCGCAGCCTTTAATATGACTTCCAGAAAATTCAGTATCGTTCAGAAAACAGTCCTTAAATTGATTGTTGATTAAGTTGGAAGTCTGAATGTGACTACTACTGATCACGGAACCTGAAAAGTCACAGGTGTCAACATTATTGCTTTTTAGAAGAAGTCCCGACAAATCGGAACCGATAAACTTGCAGCGCTGCATGTTGGAGGAACTGAATTTATCGCACAGATTTTTCAACCCCGAAAAGTCAGCGTCCACCCAGTTCCCGCGCGACATATCCCAGCTAAGTTTTTTCCCTAACTTACCGGATGGCATTTCAGCCAATTGCTTTACCAAAGGCCCAACAGGCGCCATTTCAGTAGCCACAGATTGAAATTTTTCTGAAAAATAGTTAAGGTCGACACCCAGAATTTCCGCCAAACGGCTAAACGTAATGATGTCGGGCATTGATTCTCCACGCTCCCATTTTCCAACTGCCTGTGGACTAATAAACAGTCGATCAGCAAGCTGGGCTTGAGAAATAGATGCTTTCTTTCGTGCTTCGGCAATTTTATTACCAATCAATTTAGTTTCCATATTTACCTCCGTTTTGTTTGTATTTTTTCGACACAGCAAAGATATGCCGATGCATTTCCGGAATCAGAAAAATACAAACACTTATCGTTGTTATTACGCTATTTATAGTTGTTATTCAACAACCAGCAGTTGTATTTGTTAGAATTTTGGGGTAATCACTTTGGGAAGGAACAGGAAGTCACCTGATACAGATTTTTGTTCGTGTAAAGCGGATTACCTGAATACTGGAATTACAACTTCCTGATTAAAATGCAGATTGTAATTTGCAGCAGCGCGTTAGAAATTTTAAGCTATAAAGGAAAACTGGATTGTAAAACCAGAACTAAAAAGTGCCAAATCCGAATTGGCACTAGCTGCTGCAAACGATTATCGATATCCCAATGAGCAGGGGGATAACAACCTAATCATTAAAACCAGTTCTGAATCATGAAAAATAATTTAACCCGTCGTAATTTTCTTCAAAGAAGTTTGGTGGCCGGCATTGGCCTTTCGATAGCTGACCCTTTTTCAGTGTTTGTAACCGAGAAAAAATCAGGTATGAAACTCGGGTTGGTTACCTACCAATGGGCCAAAGACTGGGATTTGCCAACCCCGATTGCCAATTGTGAAAAAACCGGATTTTTGGGCGTTGAATTAAGCAACGAACATGCTCATGGTGTTGAAACAAAACTCTCGGCCTCTCAGCGTTCCGAAGTCAAAAAGCGATTTGCAGACAGTCCTGGTAATTGCCTCGGTTACGGCGCCAATTTTGAATATCATAGCCCTGATACGGCTATTCTTCTGAAGAACATTGATCAAACCAAGGAATACATCCAATTGTGCAAAGACATTGGTGCCAGCGGCATTAAAGTTAAACCTAACGATTTGCCCACCGGTGTTCCGAAAGAAAAAACTATTGCTCAGATTGCTGCATCGTTGAACGAAGTTGGTAAGTTTGCCAGCGACTTAGGTCAATTGGTTCGGGTTGAAGTTCACGGAAACCTCACGCAGGAAATTCCAAATATGAAAGCTATTTTCGAACAGGTTACCGAAAATAGTGTAAAAATGTGCTGGAACTGTAACGATCAGGATTTACTGCCACCCGGACTGGAAGCCAACTTCAACTCGGTAAAGAAATGGTTTGGCGACACAGTTCATGTGCGTGAATTCAATGTAGGCGAATATCCATATCAGCAACTCATGAACTTATTTAAAGGAATTAAATACGATGGCTGGATATTGCTGGAAGCCCGAACAGAACCTGCAAACAAAATTGCTGCACTAAATGGGCAAATGAGTTTATTTATGGGTATGATTGCTAAGTCGAAATAAGGATAGATAAGAATCCAGCTTTCAAAAAAAACTAAAAGAGCTGTTTTACAATTTGTAAAAACAACTCTTTTAGACTATTCGCAATATGAAAATTCGATTAATAAAGTCTATTAACTGATAGCTTCTTTTAGTAATTGTACCTAGATGCCATTGCCCATGGACTATATTTTCTGATATTCTCTATTTTATAGGTTTTATCATCCTCGCCAGCCAGAATAGCAACTGTAGTAGCGATTGCGGCCACAACCTTTTTATCTACACCTTTAAGATCTGTCTCGGATACCTTTGCAGGTGATTGCTTTTCTGCTTGCGGCTCAGGGAATCCTAATTTTCGGGCTTTAAAGAATTTTTCAGCAACCTGTGGAAGCATGGCATACGATAGTGCGTCCTCATCTTGGATGGAATATTCTTTAACAGCTTCAAAAGCTGCAGGCAATTCGGGCGACAACAAATCAGCAGGGCGACAAGTAATGCGCTCCTCATCACCAAGAATTTTAGCAATTATCTCCTCTTTTATAACACCTGGAGTTTTTCCATATTCTCCTTTTACAACAGCTTTCGATTCTTTAGGGACAAGCTTATACCTTTCACCCATAATCACATTCATAACAGCCTGTGTACCTACAATCTGACTTGTTGGCGTTACCAATGGCGGATATCCGAAATCCTCGCGAACACGTGGAATTTCTCGCAATACTTCCTCGTATTTATGCTCCGCATTCGCTTGCTTGAGCTGAGAAATCAGATTTGACAGCATACCTCCTGGAACCTGATATATCAAGGCATTAACATCGACTCCCAGCATCTTTGGATCGAGCAAGCCGGAAGAGATATATTTTTCACGGATAGGTCGGAAATAGTCGGCAATTTCGCTAAGCTTGCTTAAATCGAGTCCTGAATCACGTTCGGTTCCCAATAATGATGCGACTAATGATTCGGTAGGTGGTTGGGAGGTTCCCATTGCCAGAGGCGATATTGCACAATCAACCACATCAACTCCGGCTTCAATGGCCTTCAAATAGGTCATGGAAGCAACCCCGCTCGTATAGTGAGTATGCAGTGCAATAGGTATTTTAATATTGCTCTTCAAAGTGCTGATCAATTGATATGCTGTGTATGGCAGTAGCAAACCAGCCATATCCTTAATGCACAACGAGTCTGCACCCATTGACTCCAATCGTTTTGCATCTTCAACAAACAATTTAAGGGTATGGACTGGGCTAGTTGTATACGACACGGTAGCTTGTGCATGCCCACCGGCCCTTTTGCAGGCATTAATCGCAGTCTCAACATTACGCGGATCATTCAATGCATCAAAAATCCGAATAATATCCATCCCGTTATCGATCGCTTTTTGGACAAAGTATTCAACAATATCATCGGAATAATGCTTATAGCCTAAAAGATTTTGTCCACGAAGAAGCATTTGCAAAGGAGTCTTTTTGGCGAGTTTTTTGATTTCTCTGAGTCGATGCCAGGGATCTTCATTCAAGAACCTTAGACAGCTATCAAAAGTAGCTCCTCCCCATGCTTCAAGAGAATGGTAACCAACCTCATCAAGCTGTTCTACAATAGGTAACATTTCGTCCAACCTCATCCTGGTTGCTATTAGCGACTGATGGGCATCGCGAAGTACAGTTTCAGTAATTTTTACTCTTTTATTCTTCATGGGGTATTAATTTAAAATCATAACGTGTTGTCCTTCTGAAACGGTGTCGCCAACATTTACTTTAACTGCCGAAACCTTTCCTGCTAAAGGTGCACCAATTTCATTTTCCATTTTCATGGCTTCCAAAACAAATAACTTCTGACCTTTTGAGACAATTTCTCCAGGATTAACTAAAATTCGTACAATACTTCCAGGCATTGGAGAATCGATAGGAACTGCACCCAGATTCAATTGAACCTTCGATTCAACTTCTTTATTGGTAACTTCCGGCACAAGCTTTTTGCTTTCAATTGTTGCAGAATTGTACCCCTTAGTGGAATTAGTATTGGAGGTATTCGAAACCTCAACAACATCAACTTCAAACTTTTCGCCTCCAACAGAAATAATAAACTGTCTCATAAATTAAATTTTAAAGCTTTTATAATATTCTAATTCAAGTAAATATTTTAATAAAGAATTATTTCTTTATTATTTTATAAACAGTAGTTTTATTTTAAATTTTCAAGTTTCATCATATTCTATTATTGTCCGGAATCAGATAAGCGTCTGAGTAAAACAGCTGCATACGAACTCATAGAAGTATTCTGCACAATAACATTATCAGGTATTTCGAGAGTTGCAGAAGTAAAATTCCAAATGGCTTTAATTCCGCAATTAACCAAATCCTCCGCAACGTCCTGCGCTACATGATTGGGGGTGGTGAGTATACCAATCTTAACATCGAGCCGACCTGTCAAATGGAATAACCTATTATAATCCAAAACATAAATACCGCCGATATTTTTTCCTATTTTATTACTATCTACATCAAAAGCAGCAACAATCTTCAAGCCAAGCGATTGGTGCTCCTGATATGCCATTAGCGCAGTACCCAAATTCCCGGCTCCTATAAGGAAGGCTTCATTGGTTCGGTTAAATCCAAGGAATTCTTCAAGATCATGGATAAGCTCATAAGTATCATATCCGATCCTTGGACGCCCTTTAATTCCGGTAACTGACAAATCCTTAACTACTTGAGTGGCATCGCAATTCAAATTTCTTCCAATCACCGGAGCAGAAATATTAACAATTCCCTGATCCATAATCTTTCGCAGAAAGAACAAATATCCGGGCAACCTTCGCAGAGTGGGTTCAGAAACCTGTTTGTTTTTCATGATATGTTGGAAATTAGAAATTTTCGAACTACAGAAGTCTGTGTTTTAATTGACGAGCCAAATATATTGAAATATCTGTATAAAGAAATTATTCTTTATATTATTTTTTACCGGTTTAACAATTATTTAAAATGACTCAATCTGACTGAAATTAGAAGAAACTAATCCATTTCGACACAATGGAAAGTACAATAGTTTCAGATAAAAATAAATATCCAATGATTCAAGAGAATCAAAGACAAAGAAGCGTATGTCCTGTAAAAAGAAAGGAGGAAAACAAACAATTAAATTGGTCATTTTCCTCCTAAAGACTTATTTCAAATTAGTTTATTCCCACTCGATAGTTGCTGGTGGTTTCGAGCTAATATCGTATACAACCCGGTTGATACCGCGAACTTTATTGATGATTTCGTTCGACATTTTGGCAAGGAATTCATACGGAAGATGTACCCAGTCGGCAGTCATTCCATCGGTAGAAGCCACAGCGCGCAAGGCAACCACATTTTCGTAGGTACGCTCGTCGCCCATTACGCCAACCGATTGAACTGGCAAAAGCATTGCCCCGGCCTGCCAAACTTTGTCGTACAATCCCCACTCTTTCAATCCATTGATAAAAATGGCATCAACTTCCTGAAGGATGGCAACTTTTTCGGGAGTCACATCACTCAAAATACGGATTCCCAATCCCGGTCCCGGAAAAGGATGACGGCCAAGCAATTCAGGATAAATGCCCAAAGCCTTCCCGACTCTGCGAACTTCGTCTTTGAAAAGCAGATTCAATGGCTCAACCACTTTCAGGTTCATTTTAGCCGGTAGTCCACCTACGTTGTGATGCGATTTGATGGTTGCCGAAGGTCCGTTTACCGAAACAGATTCAATCACATCAGGATAAATGGTACCCTGTGCCAGCCATTTTACATCCTGTATTTTGTGCGCTTCCACATCAAACACTTCGATAAAGTCGCGGCCAATTGTTTTGCGTTTTGTTTCAGGATCGGTAATTCCGGCCAGATCGTCCCAGAATTTCTGACGGGCATCAACTCCAATTACATTCAATCCCATGTGCTGATACGAATCAAGTACTTGCTGAAATTCATTTTTGCGCAACAAACCATTGTCAACAAAAATGCAGGTAAGATTTTTCCCAATCGCGCGGTGCAGAAGCACACCGGCCACCGAAGAATCAACTCCGCCCGAGAGTCCGAGTACCACTTTGTCATCGCCCAATTTATCCTGAAGCTCTTTAATAGTTGTTTCGATGAACGAATCCGGCGTCCAGTCTTGTTTGCAGCCACAAATATCAATCACAAAATTATGAAGCAACTGGGTTCCTTCGGTGGTATGGTAAACTTCGGGATGAAACTGAATACCATACGTTTGCTCTCCCTCAATCTGGAAAGCAGCGTATTCGACATCGGCAGTGCTGGCAATAACTTTATAATTTTCGGGAATGCGTACAATGGTATCGCCATGCGACATCCATACCTGTGTATGTTCGCTTATATTTTTAAACAACACGTTTGCAGAATCTACAAATCCAAGATTGGCACGTCCGTATTCGCGCGAATCGGAAGGAGCAACTTCGCCGCCAAAGAAATGCGACAGGTATTGCGCGCCATAGCAAACGCCCAGCAGCGGCAATTTCTCTTTAATTAGCGACAATTCGGGCTTTGGTGCATTGGCATCCCTTACAGAAAAAGGGCTTCCGGATAAAATGACACCCTTTACGGTTTCGTCAATCGCGGGAAAATGGTTATACGGGTAGATTTCGCAATAAACGTTCAACTCCCTAACGCGCCGGCCAATCAACTGTGTGTATTGTGAACCAAAATCGAGGATAAGAATTTTTTCCTGCATCAGACTATTTTTTTTATTGGCGCAAAGATAACCAAAAAACTTTCCCAAGAATCGGCTCATCTTTCAGGAGAAAAAGAAGTAAGGAAATGGTAAAGTTGAAAAAAGTTAGTGGTAAGTTGCAGTTTACAGTCGCAGTGGTCAATGTTCAGTGTTCAGAAGTTGGATCCTTCGATTAAAAAAAGTAATGAATATCCGCAATATTACCCGATGTCATAAAAGTCATTTTATTGTCATTAAGTTGACAAGAAAATACAACACAATAACAATCAAATGATCACAATTGACTGTCACAAAATATCAAATAGGTAAGTCAACGGTTTATCATGTAAAAAACAAAGCTTCCTGTTTTGCAGAAAGCTTTGTTATGACTGGATTACAATTCGCGAATCCAGATATTGCGGTAACTTACCGGATTGCCATGATCCTGCAAACTGATTGGACCTGCACCGTGAGGTTTTACGAAATACTCCGGAATACCGATGTATGGAGTTGGACCTCGCAAAGCAACATGATTTTGCACCAAAACACCATTGTGCAAAACGGTTACAGTTGGCGGTGTAAAGTAAGTTCCATTCGGGTTGAAACGTGGTGCTGTGTAAATAATATCATACACCTGCCACATACCAGGCGCTTTGCAGGCATTTACAAGCGGTGGATGTTGTTTGTACAAACTTCCGGCCTGACCATTGCGATAGGTTCTGTTATTAAAATTATCCAAGACCTGAACTTCGTAAATTCCCTGAAGGAACACTCCGCTGTTTCCGCGACCCTGACTTTCGCCAACAACTACCGATGGCGAACGCCATTCAATATGCAGCTGAAAATCATTAAACACGCGTTTGGTTTTAATCGTTCCTTTACCTTTTGCAACAGTTACACAACCATCGGCCACAGTCCAACCGGGCTCTGCACCGGCATCATTGGTCCATTCAGTACTCAGGTTTACTCCATCAAAAAGTACGATGGCATCCGACGGTGCGTTAACAACAGTTTCACCGGGAGTGATCACGGTGACTTCAGGATCCCAGATTTCAGTCATTTCCGGTT
Organism: Bacteroidota bacterium; assembly: GCA_023251435.1. Classification (GTDB taxonomy): domain Bacteria; phylum Bacteroidota; class Bacteroidia; order Bacteroidales; family Prolixibacteraceae; genus Aquipluma. The sequence continues at coordinate 66,086 of JAHEYU010000005.1, read as the reverse complement.
TCATCGGGAAATCGGTTCTTCCCTGGGCAAAAATTGCAGTAAAAGCCACAACTCCTAATGCTGAAAATAATACATGTTTCATTGTCATTGGTTTAAGTTAATTGATTGTTTGTCATTTATTATCTTTGGTTGTCTTTCAATAGTCATTAAGTCGTCATTCACTTCGTGTCATTTGTGGTCATTGATCCTCCTTGCATTACTGATGAACAACGATTTTTAACTTGAAACCTGGAACTTGGAACTTGAAACTTACAGGTCAAGTTCTTTCAAAATAGCATCAATTTTTTCGTCAGCTTTTGCTGCAACAGCATCGTAGTCAGCCCGGCTGGCAAGTTCACCGGCCACCTCGCAATAGAATTTTATTTTTGGTTCAGTTCCCGATGGTCGCACAGATATTTTTGTTCCGTCTTCGGTGAAGAACTGCAATACATTCGAGGTGGTTTTCTGATCGATCGCCGTTTCTTCTCCTGAAAGTACATTCTTTGCAATCAGGGTTTCGTAATCCTTCACGATTTTCAGTTTCGAGCCACCCAAAACTTTTGGTGGATTGGTGCGGAAATTAACCATCATAAGCTGAATTTCCTCGGCTCCTGCTTTTCCTTTGCGCACAACAGATTTCAGTTTTTCGCGAGAGAAACCATATTGCACATAAATATCGAGCAACATTTCGTACAACGATTTGCCCTGATCTTTCGCCCAGGCCACAATTTCGGCCATCAGCGCACACGATGAAACAGCGTCTTTATCGCGTACAAAATCGGCAGGCATAAATCCGAAACTTTCTTCGCCACCGCCGATGTAAACTTTCTGGCCTTCCAAATCGCGGATTACTTCGGCGATGTATTTGAAGCCGGTAAAAACATCATAAAAATCGACTCCGTTTTTTTCAGCAATTTTAGCAATCAACTCGGTGGTCACAATGGTTTTCACGACAAACTCATTGCCCGCTAATTTGCCACTTTCCTTGCGTTTGCTGATGATGTAATAAATAAACACCAAAGCTGTTTGGTTACCGTTCAGGATAACGAATTTTCCTTTATCGTTTTTAACGGCAACACCAAGACGGTCTCCATCAGGATCAGAAGCCAGAACCAAATCTGCATCAACTTCAACAGCTTTGGCTATCGCCATTTCCATCGCTGCGGTTTCTTCAGGATTGGGCGAAACTACAGTTGGAAAGTTTCCATCTACAACATCCTGTTCAGGAACATTAAATATGTTTGTAAAACCAAATGCCCGCAAAGCAGCAGGAATCATGCGAACTCCGGTTCCATGAATTGGCGTGTACACTATTTTTAAATCTTTGTGTTTTTGGACAACTTCAGGCGAAATGGAAACGGTTTTCACTTTTTCGAGGAAAAGCTTGTCCATTTCAGCTCCCAATATGGTAATTAAACTTTTATCACCTTTGAATTTGATGTCGGCAACTTTTACTTTCAACACCTCGTCAATAATATTTTCATCGTGCGGGGCAACAATCTGCGAACCATCGTCCCAATAAGCTTTGTAGCCGTTGTATTCTTTCGGGTTGTGTGAAGCTGTAAGTATAATTCCGCTTTGGCAGCCCAGTTCGCGCACAGCAAATGAAATTTCAGGAGTTGGGCGCAAATCGTCGAACAGATATGCTTTTATACCATTTGCAGCAAAAATTTCGGCACTCGATTCAGAAAATAAACGACTGTTGTTGCGGCAATCGTGACCAATTACAACTTTAATTTCAGGAAGATGGGCAAATACTTTTTTTAAATAATTACTTAATCCCTGAGTAGCGGCGCCTGCCGTATAAATGTTCATTCGGTTGGTTCCCACGCCCATGATGCCGCGCAAACCGCCCGTTCCGAATTCCAGATCGCGGTAAAACGAGTCGATCAATTCTGTCGGATCTTCGTTGTCTAAAAGCCTTTGAACTTCAGCACGCGTCTTAGCATCATACAATTCGCTTAACCATTCTGCTGCCTTGGCTTTTACCATGTTTAAAACATCATTATTTGCTGTCATAATTAAAGTTTTTTGATTTCAATGATACATTTTTCGAGACTTTGGCGCCAGTATGGCACGCTAATTCCAAAAATACTTTTAATTTTTGATTTATTCAGAACACTGTAAGGAGGACGGGCTACCACAGAAGGATAATCCTTTGATTCTATGGCGTTAACAATACAATCGATACCATAAATCTGATGAATTGCAATTGTAAAATCGTACCAGCTGCAAACTCCTTCGTTCGAATAATGGTATTTTCCGGGCACAAACTCCCTCTTTCCTGATTCTGTTTTCCTGATAATTTCCAGAATTGCCACCGCCAGATCACCGGCATAAGTTGGAGTTCCAACCTGATCGAAAATTACATTGAGTTGATCGCGTTCCTTTCCGAATTTGATCATACTTTTCACAAAGTTGTTCCCAAACGAAGAATACAGCCATGATGTGCGGATAACAAGTGTTTCAGGATTATTCGTCAAACTGATCAACTCGCCTTCCAGTTTTGTTTTTCCATAAATTGAAGTAGGGCAAACCTCATCATCTTCAATGTATGGCCGGTGATTTTTCCCGTCGAAAACATAATCGGTCGAGATCTGCACAAAACGGCAACCAACTGCCTTTGATTTTTCGGCCAGTATTGCAGGCGCCACCGCATTGATCAGCCAGGCAGTTTCTTCCTCTGTCTCGGCTTTGTCAACCGCTGTATAGGCAGCGCAATTGATCAGCCACTGAGGTTTTTCTTCAGCAAGCATTGCTGCAACAGCCGATGGGCTGGTAATATCCAGCTCATTCAAATCGGTAAATACAAAGCTAAAATCAGGAAATAAAACACTTGATTTTCTGATTTCTGAACCAAGCTGGCCATTGGCTCCTGTGATTAAAATTTTAGTCATATCACTTGAATTCGAAATTCATTTCAGCATCAGCAAACAAAGGTAAAATTGTGTCTTTGCCCGAAACAATTGCTTCAGAAACATCAATTCCCCAATTTATCTGAAGTGCAGGATCATTGTATAATATTCCTCGTTCGGCGGCAGGATTGTATAAAGCATCACACTTATACGAGAAAACAGCTGTTTCGCTCAAAACGGAAAAGCCGTGGGCAAATCCTTTCGGGATATAAAACTGCAATTTATTTTCTTCGCTCAGTTCCAGACCAAAAGACTGGCCAAAAGTCGGTGAACCTTTTCGGCAATCAACCGCCAAATCGTACACGCTGCCCTGTATTACCCTTACCAATTTGCTTTGTGCATAAGGTTCGAGCTGATAGTGTAAGCCTCGTATGACTCCCCTCCCCGATTTTGATTCATTATCCTGAACAAAAAAGACAGAAATACCCGCTTCCTCCAATTTCTTTTGATTGTAGCTTTCAAGAAAATATCCCCTTGTATCAGCAAAAACCCGGGGCTCAAGAATCAGAAGTCCCGGGATAGATGTTTCAATTATCTTCACTGTTAATTATTTAGGTAATTCACTTCCATTAAAACCAATAAAATTGGCGCACAAAAATACAAACATTGCCCGAAAAAGGCTAATAAGATTGAATTTGCCCGCTTGCAAGTTTGATGAGATACTCGCCATACTGGTTTTTCTTCAGCGGCTCGGCCAGTTTCAGTAATTGATCTTTGTTGATGTATCCTTTGCTGAAAGCAATTTCTTCGATACACGATACTTTTAATCCCTGACGTTGCTCGATGGTAGAAATAAAAGTAGAAGCCTGCATCAGACTTTCGTGGGTTCCGGTATCGAGCCAGGCAAAACCACGCCCCAGCAATTTCATATTCAAACGACCCTCTTCCAGATATAAACGGTTCAAATCGGTAATTTCGAGTTCGCCACGCGGCGAGGGTTTCAGACCGATAGCTTTTGAAACCACATCGTTACTGTAAAAATAAAGGCCGGTAACTGCATAATTCGATTTAGGTTTAGCAGGTTTTTCTTCGATCGATAAGACTTTTCCCTTTTCATCGAATTCTGCGACACCATACCGGTCGGGATCGTTCACATAGTAGCCAAACACAATCGCTCCATCTGTCAATGCGGCAGCATCTTCGAGTATCGATGTAAAGTTATAGCCGTAAAAAATATTGTCGCCCAAAACCATGCAAACACTGTCGTCGCCAATAAAATCAGCGCCAATAATAAATGCCTGAGCCAAACCATCGGGCGAGGGTTGAATGGCATATTCGAGTTTTATTCCGAGCTGACTGCCGTCTTCCAAAAGATCTTCATATAAATGAATATCCTTTGGGGTCGAAATGATCAGTATTTCACGAATTCCGGCCAGCATTAAAACCGACAACGGATAATAAATCATAGGTTTATCGTAGATCGGGATAATTTGTTTCGAAATACTTTTAGTAATCGGATACAGGCGTGTGCCGGATCCTCCGGCGAGAATAATTCCTTTCATATTTATAAGCTTAAAATTTACAATTCGGTGAAATCAAAAATAAGGATTATTAGTAAGCAGAACTCTTCAGACCTACAAAATTCACAATTTAAAATTGAAAGTACCCTAAATTCATTCAGGAAAAATTTGAAAATTCAAATTATGCAAACTGAAAAGCAGGAAAACAGGAAAAATCACTGAAAATCTTTTTTTTATAGCAGAATAGTCTTAATTTTGCGGCGCATTTATTTAATATATAGTCTAACTCATTAATTAATTGATTATTAAATGGTAGAAAACAACAATGAGAACCTTGATCCAAAGGTTGAACTCGAACAGCAGGAAACTGTTGAAACACCAACCGCAGTAGTTGAAGAAACTGTTGCACCCGAAGAAACAGTAATTGAAGAAATTGCCGAAACACCAGTTGAAGTGGTTGAAGAAGTTATTGCTCCTGTAGAAGCTACAACTGAAGAAGTTGTTGCAGAGGCAGAAGAAAAAGCAGCTGAATTTGCTGAACCAGTTGTTATTCCGGTTGTAAAAAAAGCAAAAGCGCCTAAAAAAGTTGTTGCCGAAGCAGCCGATTTTGATTGGGATGCTTTAGTAGAAGAAGACAAAGGATTCGGCGGAAGAACAAAACAAGATCTTGAATCTCTTTATGAGAAAACTCTGACCACTGTTCAGGAAAAAGAAGTGGTTGAAGGAAAAGTTATTTCGATGAACAAACGTGAAGTTGTTATCGACATTGGCTACAAATCTGATGGTATTGTAAGTTTGAACGAATTCCGTTACAATCCTGAATTAAAACCAAAAGATTTGGTAGAGGTTTACATTGAAAGCCTCGAAGACTTAAAAGGACAGATGATCCTTTCACACAAAAAAGCAAGAGCATTGCGCTCTTGGGATCGTGTAAACGAAGCACTCGACAAAGACGAAGTAATCAAAGGTTACATCAAATGCCGTACTAAAGGCGGTATGATCGTTGACGTATTCGGAATTGAAGCATTCCTTCCCGGTTCACAAATCGACGTGAAACCAATCCGCGATTACGACATGTACGTAAACAAAACAATGGAATTCAAAGTGGTTAAAATTAATCATGAATTCCGTAACGTAGTTGTTTCGCACAAAGCATTGATCGAAGCTGAACTCGAATTGCAGAAAAAAGAAATTATCTCTAAACTCGAAAAAGGACAGGTACTCGAAGGTACTGTTAAAAATGTTACTTCTTATGGAGTATTCATTGACCTTGGTGGTGTTGACGGATTAATTCACATTACCGACCTGTCATGGGGACGTATTACTCACCCGAACGAAATCGTTGAACTTGATCAGAAATTGAACGTTGTAATTCTTGACTTCGATGATGATAAGAAACGTATCGCTTTAGGTCTGAAACAATTGACTCCTCACCCATGGGATAGCCTTGGCGCTGACCTAAAAGTTGGTGATTCAGTCAAAGGAAAAGTAGTGGTTATGGCCGACTACGGCGCATTTGTTGAAATCGCTGCCGGTGTTGAAGGTTTGATCCACGTTTCTGAAATGTCTTGGTCACAGCACCTTCGCAGCGCTCAGGACTTCCTGAAAGTTGGCGACGAAGTTGAAGCTCAGATCCTGACCCTCGACCGCGACGAACGCAAAATGTCACTGGGTATCAAACAGCTGAAAACCGATCCTTGGCAAGATATCGATACAGTATTTGGTGTTGGAACAAAACACAAAGCTACTGTACGCAACTTCACCAATTTCGGAGTGTTTGTTGAAATTCAGGAAGGTGTTGACGGCCTGATCCACATTTCGGATCTTAGCTGGACCAAGAAAATCAAACATCCATCAGAATTTACTTCAATCGGTTCTGAAATTGAAGTGACTGTTTTGGATATCGACAAGGAAAACCGTCGTTTAAGCCTTGGACACAAACAATTGGAAGAAAATCCATGGGATGTGTTCGAAACCATTTTCTCGGTTGATTCACTTCACGAAGGAACTGTGGTTGAATTATTCGACAAAGGAGCAACTATTGCCCTTCCTTACGGAGTCGAAGGTTTTGCAACTCCACGTCACCTTGTAAAAGAAGACGGAAGCCAGGCTCAACTGGAAGAAAAACTCGAATTCAAAGTAATTGAATTCTCGAAAGCAGCCAAACGGATCATTTTATCTCATTCAAGAGTTTTCGAAGATGAGAAAAAAGCCGAAGAAACAGCAAAAAGAAAAACTCAGGCTAAAGCTACCACTAAAGCCGTAAAACAAGTGAAGGAAAACAGTGCTGAAAAAACCACACTTGGAGATATTTCTGAACTCGCTGCTCTGCGGACTCAGATGGAAGCTGACGAACAAAAAGAAAATTAGTCTTGAATACAATAAATCCATCAGAATTAATTAAATTGCATCTATGGATTTCGAAGTAAATAAAATTGAAGACTATACACTTGTAAAAGTTCTGGCCGACAGATTGGACACTAACAATGCTCCGGATTTAAAATCAGAACTGGTACTGGTAAATGGGAACGGTGAAAAGAACATTGTTCTTGACATTAGTGAATGTGAATATTGTGATTCTTCGGGGTTAAGCGCCATTTTGGTCGCCAACCGTTTATGCGAAAATTCGATGGGAACATTTGTTTTATCCGGTCTCAGTCCCGATGTTGAACAGATTATCAGGATTTCGATGCTTCATACTGTTTTAATTATTACAAAAACGGCCAAAGAAGCAGAAGAGATTCTTTTTGAGAAGGCGAAAATTTAATCTGACAATGTCAGACCAAACAATGCCATTTCAACTGACCATACTCGGTACAAGTTCAGCATTACCTACATCAAACAGATATCCAACCGCTCAGGTACTCAATGTACTTGGGCGGTTTTTTTTGATCGATTGCGGTGAAGGCACCCAAACGCAAATGCGAAAATTCAAAATCGGGTTTTCTAAAATTGATCACATTTTCATCACCCATCTTCACGGCGACCATATTTTCGGATTAATCGGACTAATTTCGACCATGATTTTATTGGGGCGCGATAAGGATTTACATATTTATTCATATTCCGAACTGCAGAAATATATTTCAGCTCAGCTCAGCTTTATTTATCCCGGCGAAATTCCCTTTAAAATTGCATATCACCCGCTCAATTACAAGCGCGAACAATTAATTTATGAAGACAAAAAGGTTTCGGTCTATTCTTTCCCTTTAACTCATCGGGTGCCAACATGCGGCTTCAGGTTTGAAGAGAAATCAGGGTTGCCCAATTTAATTCCTGAAAAGATCAAAGAATACAATATCCCAATTCGCGAAAGGCAAAGAATAAAAGAAGGCGGAGATTTTTTAACAAATGAAGGGTTTGTGATTCCACATTCGGAACTGACCACGCACAGATTCAAGTCGCGTTCTTTTGCGTTTTGCAGCGACACCAGATTCGACGAGTCGTATATCGAATCGGTCAGGAATGTTGATTTGCTTTACCACGAAGCTACATTTGCTCATGATAACCAGGAATTGGCTCACTCAACCTTCCACTCAACAGGTAAAGATGCCGCAACAATAGCCTTAAAAGCGCAAGTCGGGAAATTGCTAATCGGACATTTTTCGGCCAGATACAAAGACAACCTTCCTATATTAAAAGAAGCGCAGGAAATTTTTCCTGAAACAAAAGCCATTTCAGAAGGCGATGTAATTCAGGTAGAGAAAAAAAAATCATAGTCATTGGTTATCGATAGCTGCGCGTCATTTATTGAAACAGTAGTTTCTAATGAAAATTGAATGACTACTGATTGACAATTTAGTCCTCAAAAAACTGCTTATTAAAGTTCACCAGATACAAACGCTCTGTCGGGCGCGTAAAAGCAGTGTACAGCCAGCGAAGAAATTCAGTATTCAGCATTTCTTCGGTTAAATAACCCTGATCGACAAATACAGCTTTCCACTGCCCACCTTGCGCTTTATGGCAGGTCACAGCGTACGAAAACTTTACCTGCAGAGCATTGAAATAGGGATTCTCACGTATTTTCTCCCATCGTTTCTTTTTGCTTCGGATATCGGGATAGTCTTCGGAAACTGCATCGAACAATTTGCGGTTTTGATCATTATCTAATGCAGCCGATTCAATATTTAGAGTATCGAGCATTATTTTACAGTCGAATTCAATATCAGGATAATCAAGCAAGCGCAAACTGACATTGGCAAAACGGAAACCGTACATTTCCTCATGTTTGTAAATCGAAATAATTTCGGCAATATCTCCATTGGCAATAAAATCGATTTTCTCGTTTGCTTCCAGCCAGAAATAGTTGTTTTTCACAATCATAATCAGGTCGCCAACCGAAATATCTGATTCTTTATATAATATCGTGCTTCTGATTCCTTCATTGAATTTATTGGCCCGCTTATTCGACCGCGTTACCACAATCGTTTCAATCAGGCCAAACCGATCGTAACAGGTTGAAATTTCCTCAATCAGATCGGCTCCTGAAAGCCGCCGGATATCGTCGAATTGTTTGAATTCAATACGGAAGTATCCTGAATTATAATTTCCATCGGTAATAAGGTTGCGGATAAAAGTGGCATTAAACAATATTCCTGAATGCTGATCCTGGCGCACAACTTCAGTTAACTCGTATTCGTAAACATACCGGTCATAAAAATCAAGTTCATTTTTCGACAAAGCCGGGCTAACATCCAAACCCACAGGCGGAAGCTGGGCAGTATCTCCTACCAGAAAAAGACGGCAGTTTGATCCTGAATAGACATATTCGATTAGATCTTCAAGCAATCTTCCTGAACCGAATATCGAAGTTTCAGAATTCGAGTTTGAAATCATGGAAGCCTCGTCAACAATGAAGAAGGTATCTTTATATAAGTTTTTGTTCAGAACAAACCTGCCTGCTCCATCAGTTGAAGATTGCTGCCTGTAAATGCTTTTATGGATTGTATAGGCATTTTGAACAGTGTAATTTGACAAAACTTTTGCTGCCCGACCTGTTGGAGCAAGCAAAACCGATCTGAATTTAAACTTCGTGAAAGTCCGGACCAAAGAACTTAACATGGTTGTTTTACCGGTTCCGGCATAACCCTTCAGTATAAAAACTGCGTCAGTCTCCGATTCTGCAACAAAATCAGCGAGTTTTTGCGAAAGTTCATTCTGTCCGGTTGTTGGTAACCTGCCCAGATTTTCAAGAATTTCAGACTGGATGTGATTTTTTATCATACTTGGCTAAAATAAAACAAAACCGAAGATTCTAAATTATTTTTTTTTATAAATTTGCAACCAATCAAAAACTAATCTTAAAACTTGTAAGATGAAAACAGTAATACAAATCGTCCTTGTTGCATTGGTAATAACACTTTCTTATTTTCTATACACAAGTGTAGAAAAACCGTTAGACTTTGAAGAAGCGAAGAAAGAAAGATATGATGCAACTATTGAACGCCTTAAAGATATCCGTAAAGCAGAAATTGAATATAAAAATGTTCATGGCAAATTTACCGGTAGTTGGGATACTTTAATCAATTTTGTTAAAACAGGTGAAATTCCGTTGGTTCGTAAAATTGGTATGTTAACTGACAGTATGGTTGAAGCCGGATGGACTGAAAAACAAGCTTTGAAAGAAGGAAAGATCATTCGTGATACTATTTATGTTAGCGTTTTAGATACTATCTTCGGAAAAGATTTTAAAATTGACGATATTAAATTTGTTCCTGTTAAAGATACAGTTGCTATGTTCCAATTGGGTGCAGGAGTAATTGTTACAGGATCGGGAATTAAAGTACCTGTTTTTGAAGCCAAAGTTCACAATAACACCGTACTTGTAAACCTCGAAAAACAATTGATTATTAACCTCAACGAATCAAGAAGAACAAACGGCAAATACCCGGGCCTTAAAGTTGGTTCATTGGAAGAAGCCAACAACAATGCAGGTAACTGGGAATAAATTTTCCTTATGCATGAGTTAAATTTTATTGACGATAATTTCGATTTAAAACACGCATCAGAATATCAACTATCCATCCAGGTTGGCCTGGATGGATTTTCTTTTTGTATCCTCGACATTATTCGAAAGAAATTGCTTGTTATTCGTCATATTCCTTTAATAGTTGGGAAACTGCAATTTCTGACAAAAAAGATCGAAGCCATTTTTGATCAGGAAGATATGCTGAATACCTCCTATCAGACAATTACAATTGCCTATTCAACTAACAGGGCTTCCCTCATTCCAAAAGTATATTCCGACGCCGAATTATACACCAAGGTGACCGAACTCACCAACGAAATCAATAAAAACGAAGAAATCTGCGTGAACGAATTGCCGGGGTTTAATCAGCAACTCATTTTTAGCTATCCAAAAGAATTAATGCATTTGCTGAACCGAAAATTTACAGAATTCAAATTTATCCACAAATCAATTTCTTTTTTGAATTCTGCTGTTAATCAGCGAAATGCAAGAGAAAATACACTTCTGATTAATTTCGAGAAGAAATATGTGAGGATAATTGCTCTAAAAGGAATGAATATCGACTTGTACAATAGCTTCTATTTCAAAAATGAATCAGATTTTTTGTATTACACCCTAAACATTTGCCAGAATCTGCAAATAAACCCGGAACGTGATGAAATTTTAATTGGCGGTTACGTAGCCGATGACTCTGCCTATATCAGGCAATTGAAGAAATATATCAGTAATGTTCAGTTTTTGAAGCCTTCAACAGATATCAATTACGGAAACCTGTTCCAGAAAGTACAGAAACACCAGTTTGTAAGCTTGTTAAATACACATCTATGCGTATAGTTGGCGGAAAATACAGAGGTCGGGTTTTTACTCCCGGAAAAACATTTAAAGCCCGGCCAACAACCGACATGGCCAAAGAGAGTCTTTTCAATGTTTTGCAAAATTCAATCGATTTTGAGAGTATTCGTGCACTCGATTTGTTTTCAGGCACCGGAAGTATAAGCTACGAACTAACCTCGCGCGGATGCCCGGATGTAACCGCCGTTGAGATCAACCCGGCACACATTGTTTTTATTAAAGAAGTAATCGAAAAATTGGGTGAAAAAAACATCCGGATTGTAAAATCGAATGCTTTTGTTTTTGCAAAACGCATCAATGAACAGTTTGACCTTATTTTTGCAGACCCGCCCTACGATCATCCAAAGTTCGCCGAAGTAGCCGATCTGATTTTCAACAATAAACTGTTAAAACCGGATGGTCTGTTCATTTTGGAACATTCAGGACATTTCGACTATTCCGGACACCCGAATTTCAAGGATTTGCGTCGTTACGGAAGTGTTCATTTCAGTTTGTTTACAACCGAAACAAACCTCGGATAGTACCTTTAAACGGCAATTTATTTTCTGAAATCACGATTCTGCCTGTAACAATTGGGTTACATTTAACACCTATACTAAAGTTTTCAATTCATTCATTATGGAAATATTTCAGGCAAACAATGTTGTTAAAGAATATGCCGGTCATGTGGCATTAAGTTCAGTAAGCATTTCGGTAAAAGAAGCTTCGATCTTTGGTTTACTCGGACCAAACGGTGCGGGAAAAACTACTTTAATCCGAATCATTAACCAAATTACAGCGCCCGATAGTGGCGAATTGTATTTTGAAGGCAGACCGTTGAAAGCCGATGATATTAGCATGATTGGTTATCTGCCCGAAGAACGCGGATTGTACAAGAAGATGAAAGTTGGAGAACAGGCGCTATACCTGGCCCAACTCAAAGGAATGTCGAAAAGAGATGCGCTGAAAAGTTTAAAATTCTGGTTCGAGAAATTTGAAATTCAGGCATGGTGGGGCAAAAAGGTTGAGGAACTGTCGAAAGGAATGGCTCAGAAAGTGCAATTTATAACCACAGTTATTCATCAGCCAAAACTTCTGATTTTTGATGAGCCGTTCAGCGGATTCGACCCGATAAATACCAATTTGCTTAAAAATGAAATTCTTGAGTTAAAGAAAAAAGGAACAACGATTATTTTTTCGACCCACAATATGTCGTCGGTAGAAGAAATATGCGACCATATTGCCCTGATCAACCAATCAAAAAAGATTCTCGACGGGCAAATTGATCAGGTTCGTGAAAAATTCAAGACCAATACTTTCGAAATTATTTACCGTGGAGAAACACCCAATATACAATATCATTTGGGTTCGCATTTCAACGTGCTCGAACACGACGAAAGCTCACAACTGAAACAAATTAAAGTTCAGTTTTTGAACGGCAACTCTAACAATGAGTTATTAAAATTACTCATGAATCAATTCGAAATCGTATCATTTAAAGAGATAATCCCAAGCATGAACGATGTTTTTATCCATGTAGTAGAACAAAATAACCGCGAAATCCTCCGATAGTTTACAGTCACAGTCGCAGTAGGGAGTATTTGAACACTGAGACTAAATACTGCGACTTATAAAAGTGAACATTAAAAAACAAAAATATACCCAGATGAATAAGTCTATCCTCATTTTAAAACGTGAATACCTTACACGCGTAAAGAAAAAGTCATTCATTATAATGACGCTTTTGGTTCCGCTTATGATGGCTGCCCTGACCATTCTGCCAGCCTACCTGGCAACATTGGATGACAAGGAAGAACGCACAATTGCCGTTTATGACCCAACCGGATTGATTCTGAATCGACTTGAAAGCAATGAATTTACCAAGTTTCAATACATTCCTGCTCCCGAATTTGATGAATTAAATAAAAATTTCAAATCGAGTAAGTATTATGCAGTATTGCATATTCCGGTGAACATCTTAAGCACCAACAGAGCCGAAATGATTTCAGATAAGCAGGTAACTTTTGATATTAAAAATATGATCACCCGGCGTATCGAGAATATTATTGAAGGTGAAAAGCGGAAGCAGGTGATTGATGAAACCGGTGTCCCCGATCTGGAAAAAAAACTTTCGGCTACTAAAACAGACATTACAGTCGAAACCATCAAATTGGGCGAAGAAGGCGAAGCCGTAAAAAGCTCTACCGAAATTGCAATGGCCATTGGTTATGCAGCAGGATTCCTGATTTACATGTTCGTTTTTATATACGGAACTATGGTAATGCGCGGGGTGATGGAAGAAAAATCGAGCCGCATTGTGGAAGTGATAATATCTTCAGTTAAACCATTTCAATTGTTGTTCGGAAAAATTGTTGGAATCGGACTTGTTGGCCTGACACAAATTGCAATATGGATAATACTCGGCATCGCAATTACCACTGGATTAACAGCTTTCATCGGAGGTGGATCTGCCGAAACTGCGGCGCAGGCTCAAAACATCATGTCGGGACAAGCAATGGGGCAAATAGCAACCGCCACTCCTGAAGCTCAAAACAAAGTAATTGAAATACTTGGAATGATTGGCAACCTAAATATACCGCTCATTATTTTCGCTTTGTTCTTCTATTTTATTGGTGGTTTCATATTATATGCTTCACTTATGGGAGCAATTGGCTCGGCTGTTGACAGCGACGAAGATGCCCAGCAAATGATGCTTCCGGTTACCATGCCGCTCATCTTTTCAATTATTATTCTTTTTGCAGTAGCTAAAAATCCTGAAGGACCACTTGCTTTCTGGGCTTCAATGATTCCGCTTACTTCGCCGGTAACAATGATGGTTCGTATTCCATTTGGTGTTCCGGTTTGGGAAATTGTGCTCTCGATGGTTTTGTTAATTTCAACTATTCTTGGAACAATATGGGTAGCAGGGAAAATTTACAGAACAGGAATTTTAATGTACGGTAAAAAAGTGACATTTAAAGAAATTGTTAAGTGGTTGTTTTATAAAAACTAAAATAAAAGATAAAATTGTATTTTATTTAAATATTATTCTTATACTTGCAACAATAAAATATTTAAAAATGAAATCAAACTTCTCATACATGTATATGTGCTGCTGTTATAAACAGACAGGAGAAGGTATGTTTTCAAGTTAGATTTGAAACTCAGAAAAAGAGATAATATGTCGAAGCCTTCCGAACACCGGAAGGCTTTTTTTGTTTATAACCCTAAAAATGACAATAAGATGAAAGTAAACAACATTTTGGAAACCATTGGTAATAGTCCCCTGGTTCGAATCAACAACCTGTATCCGGCCGGATACGAAGTATATATAAAAGTGGAAAAAACCAACCCGGGCGGCAGTATAAAAGACCGTATTGCCCTTTCGATGGTTGAAGACGCTGAAGCTAAAGGAATTCTGAAACCCGGAAGCGTATTGATTGAACCCACATCAGGAAATACCGGTATCGGTCTGGCCTTAGTTGCAGCTGTAAAAAAATATAAACTGATTTTGGTAATGCCCGAATCGATGAGTATTGAACGGAGAAGAATTTTGACTGCTTACGGCGCTGAACTTGTTTTGACACCAAGAGAACTTGGAATGAAAGGTGCCATTGCCAAAGCTGTTGAACTGTCGGCTGAAACACCTGATTCGTGGATTCCATCGCAGTTTGATAATGAAGCAAATATTACTGCCCACAAACAGAATACAGCCAAAGAAATTATCGCCGATTTTCCTGAAGGTTTTGATTACCTTATCACTGGAGTTGGAACAGGAGGCCATATTTCCGGAGTTACTGAAGTGTTGAAACTAAGCTTTCCAAACCTCAAATCGTTTGCTGTTGAACCCGAATTGTCACCGGTGATTAGCGGTGGATCGCCCGGTCCCCATCCTATTCAGGGAATCGGTGCAGGTTTTATTCCGGTTAATTGCAAAAAAGAATTGCTCGATGGAGTAATTCAGGTTTCGAAAGACGAAGCTTTTGATTATGCCCGCCGTGCCGCCAAAGAAGAAGGTTTGTTTGTTGGAATTTCTTCAGGAGCCTCGTTGGCAGCTGTTGCCAAAAAGATAACAGAATTACCTGCTGGTTCAAAGATACTCACCTTTGCCTACGATACAGGCGAACGATATTTATCAATCGAAGGATTGTTTTAATCGAGAAAGGCTGGTTTTTACCGGCCTTTTCTATTTCCTGAAGAATATTATTCAGGATGAAAGAAACTGAATTGATCGCGAAATGCTACCTTCGGTTGACAAAAATATTTTCAGAAAAATGAGCAAACGAATCGCTGTAATCGATCTCGGAACCAATACCTGCAACTTGTTAATTGCAGAATATCAGGACAAAAACTATCGAATTCTGTATCAGGGTAAAGAGGTTGTAAAACTTGGAAAGAACGGAATCGATAAGAATCAACTGAAAGAAGATGGACTGGAACGGGCTATACTCGCCGTCAGAAAACATCAGGAACGAATTGGTAAATACGGTACTCCGGAAATTTTAATAATCGCAACTTCAGCAATCAGAGATGCAAGCAACAAAGACTGGTTTCAGCAGGAAATTAAATCGCAAACCGGGCTTGATTTATTGGTAATTTCAGGAGAAAGAGAAGCCGACCTGATTTTTAAAGGCGTAAAACTGGCCTTTGGCGAAATAGAAAATCATTCGCTTATTCTTGATATTGGCGGAGGCAGCAACGAATTTATCCTGACAAAAGCTGGTGAACCAATCTGGAAAGAAAGTTTTCCTTTGGGGATGGCCCGAATTATTGAACAAATTCCTCCCTCCAACCCTATTATTCCGGAAGAAATTAGCCGAATAATCAGTTATTTTGAAAATGGACTTGAAAAATTCTGGAATGAAACCAGAAATACAGAAATTTCCAGGCTAATAGGCTGTTCAGGAGCCTTCGACACATTGGCCGATCTGATTGACCAGACCGATCCCGGGACGAAAACAAGAATTTATCAGGAACTAACAATACAGGATTTCAGCAGAATATACAATGTGCTGATCAACTCAACAACCATGGAAAGAACTGCTATGAAAGGAATGGAATCGATCCGGATTGAGATGATAGTTCCATCGGTTATTTTTATTAAACTGATTGTTGACCGGTTAAACATTCAAAAAATCGCACAAACTGATTTTGCACTTCGTGAAGGTGTTTTATACGAGCGAATTTTCAGCTAAATTCGGGCAATTATTATCAGTAAAAAAACAGGAACATGTCGAGAATATTAGTCATTGACGACGAACGCAGCATTCGCCATACATTAAAAGACATTTTGGAATTCGAAAAATACCAGGTTGAACTGGCCGAAGACGGATTTAAAGCGCTGGAACTTTTAAAAACCAACGATTTTGATGTGATTTTGTGCGACATTAAAATGCCGGGAATGGACGGTATTGAAGTTTTACAGAAGGTTGAAGAGTTAAAACCTGATACACCGGTTATAATGATTTCGGGCCATGGAAATATTGATACAGCCGTAGAATCAATAAAAAAAGGAGCTTTCGATTTCATCGAAAAACCACTCGATCTGAACCGTTTACTGATTACATTGCGCAATGCAATGGATAAATCGACGCTGATTACCGAAACCAAAGTGCTTCGAAAAAAAGTAAATAAACGGTTCGATATTGTGGGTAATTCGGCTGCCATTAAAAAGGTTAAAGACATGGTTGACCGCGTTGCAGCAACTGATGCGCGGGTTTTGATTACCGGATCGAACGGAACAGGGAAAGAATTGGTTGCCCGCCGCCTGCACGAAAAAAGTAATCGTGCCGAAGGTCCGTTTATCGAAGTAAACTGTGCCGCGATTCCTTCAGAATTAATAGAAAGTGAATTATTTGGTCACGAAAAAGGCGCATTCACATCGGTCATTAAGCAGCGAAAAGGAAAATTTGAACAGGCAACCGGCGGAACCATTTTTCTGGACGAAATCGGCGATATGAGCCTTTCGGCACAGGCAAAAGTACTCCGTGTTTTGCAGGAAAGTGTAATTACACGTGTTGGAGGAGACGCCCAAATAAAAGTTGATGTGCGTGTGGTGGCGGCTACCAATAAAAACCTGACCCGCGAAATTGAAGCCAATAATTTCCGCGAAGATTTATATCATCGCCTGAGTGTTATTCTGATTCATGTGCCGGACCTGAATGACAGGATTGAAGATATTCCAGTTCTTTGCGACTATTTTGTTGATCTGATTTGTACGGAATACGGCGTTCCTCTTAAATCTGTAGATGAGGAAGCGATAAGCGAACTTCAAAAAATGAGGTGGACTGGCAATATCCGCGAATTCAGGAATGTGATTGAACGACTGATTATCCTCTGCGATAAAGTAATTACCCGTGAAGATGTACTGAATTATGCTGTGCCCCGCAACTGATAAACGCCGGGAAGAAATTCAGTTTACCCCAATAACGCGTTTTACGAATAAATAAAAACAAAGAGTAAACAACTCTGTATTCAGGTTGTTATTATTTTCTGATTAAAGAAATTAAAATAATCCCCTGAATACGGCTAGTTTACGTTTGTCATGGCGTGCTGAAAACTTTAACCTTGGTTAAAATTTCTCTATTCGTACTTCAGGGGGTTTTTATGTCCTACTTGCAATGAAAGTTAATCATGTCTTGAATTGCCTTTTCGCATACAGGACAGAAAATGTCGATGGTATGTAAGTTATTCATCAGGCAGTTAACCCAGGGGCGATAAACACCTTTGGTTACATAACCAGCTCCTTCGTAAACACCAAGTTTTTTCTCCTTCCACTGTTTGTCAGGAGTTGGAACCAAAGCTCCTTCGGGAAGCATATTTTTCCATTTTTTATCGAAATCAACCAAAGTTGTCAGGTTTGGTTCCCAGGGCTCAACATTCACCGGATAAAAATCGGAATACTCAACTCCCCCAACATATTCATCGCCAAGTCCGGCAAACAAATGGCCGAATTCGTGGATGTAAATTTTCCCGGTTTCATCAACATGATGGGCTGCGCTTATTCCGTAGAAATTATAAATGCCGCCACCACCATATTTATCGGTATTTGCGAGAATGTAAATGTAATCGTAAGGCGCATTTCCGGCCACATCGCGCACTCCCTGAAAATCTTCAACCATAAGGTAACGCTCTGAATCGAATGTATAATACGAACCTTTGAAACATGTATTGTTCCAGATATTTTCACCCGGAATACTGGGCCCTTCCTGCTTCGAAGCTGCCCAAACTCCCCTAATATTGAAATTGGATTTATTTTGGGAAAATGGCGCATACCTGAAGAATTCTTTCGCAAATTCGTTACAATCTTTCTCGAAAAGTTCTTTCTGACCTTCAGTATATCCTTCAGGAAGCAGCACAATGTCAACCTTTTCCGCAGTATTTCCGGAATTAACCACGTCAAAAACCGGAAGATTTTCGCGTTCCTTTTTTATGAAATAGCTTTTCGGATCGACCGTGTATTCAAACATCTTTTTAAAATCTCCATCCGGATTGCGACTTGTGATTGATACCACCACTTTTTCGCGGGGAAAAGGCATCACCACCGATTCAGGATAACAGCGACTGGTGGTTTTTGCTTCCGGAGTTGTACGCCATTCGCCAAAAAGGGTACAATATCCGCGCGAAAAAATGAGCTCGCTGGTATCTAAAGTACGAACTTCAACAAAATGACTTCCCAAACCGTTGGTATCAATCAGATTGGTACTCGAACCTGCCCAGAATGGCTCCTCAATCAGCTCGTCGAAAAAAAACTGTTCCGAACCGGAATTTCCGCAGTGATAATAATCGAGTCTTAAAGTTTTTTCTTTGAAAAATTTACTGAATTGCGCTTCAGACTTATATGTAAATAGCAACAATGCGAGGAAGAGGAAAATGTACTTCATTCGTATAGATTTTCAATTAAGGTTTAAAATTTTCAGAACTTCAAGGTAGCAACTGAAGTCTAACCGTTAAAAACCAAATATAGCACAATAAAATTCCCAACAAAATGCCCATCGGCATGGTTAAAAATTCTTTACCATATTTTGCATGAAAATGGGCCGGAATTCATTTATCAATTATCATTTTATACTTTTGCACCCATGTATTACATTATCGGATTTGCTATTTTAATAGTTGTTGTTCTGGTCATAATTTGGGTTTCGAAAAAAGAACACAACAAGACAGAGCAGGCAGGACAAGAGGAAACTCCCCGTCAGAAAGCATCTGATTGTTGCGGTGCGCACGAAATATGCGAATTAGATGAGGTTGATTTTAACGAGGAAATAATTATTTATTTTGAAGACGAAGAGCTCGACCGTTTGCGAAATATACGGGAAAGCGACCTGACGACCGAACAAATTGACGAATTACGCGAAGTTTTATATACTCTCAGAACTGAAGAAATCAGCAAATGGATGACCAGCCTTTCGCGCAGACACATTCATTTACCAGCAATATTACAGCAGGAAGCAAGACAATTGATGACAGAGAGGTAGTTTGAAAGTATAGTCCGGGCGCGACTTAAAGTCACACCCGGACTATATTGCATTATTTCACCTCAATAATCTCAATTACCGCGCTTGTGAGTGCATTGTTGTTTGGCAACAACAATCCGACTTTCATAAGGTAATCGCCCGAAAAAGTTTTTCCGTTTGATGGAAATGAACTCCATACACCCTTCATCTTGTTAATTTCCTGAACCTTGTAGTTTTTTGCGGCATCCAAACCGGCCAGCCGAACCGGACTAAACTTGTTAAATGCACGCGGATGTAACGCGTATGAGAAAAGCAATGCTTTTGTTTTATCCTGATTGGCATACATCAAAACAGCCCTTTCGTGCTCGTAAGGCGAAACCAAACGAAACATATCTCCGCTCCAGATCAAGTCTTTCAGGCGGTTGTAGTTTTGAACAGCCATTTTACTGAATTCCAGTTCGTCGGCAGTCATTTCGTTTACACGTATATCGTATCCCATTTTTCCCATCATGGCCACATCGGTTCTATATTTCAACGATTGTTTGCCCATGGTAGTAATATGGTTGCACGAAGTAATGCTCGGAAAAAAATACGAATATCCCCATTGAATGTAAACCCGCTCAACCGCATCGGTATTGTCACTTGGCCAGAATTCGGTAAAGTATTTCAGTGCACCATAATCGGTACGACCTCCTCCTCCCGAGCAAAGCATAATTGGCAAATCAGGATATTTTTTACGCAAACGCTCCATTACATTGTAAAAACTGCGCACATATTCAATCTGAACATGCGACTGCTTGTTCTTCATATAGGGCGAATAAGTATTGGTCATCATGCGGTTACAATCCCATTTGATGAATGCGATGCTCGGATTTTCGGTCATCATTTCATCCACCACATTATAAACAAAATCCTGAACTTCAGGATTTGTCAGATCCAAAACCAGCTGATTGCGGTAATAATTTTCATCGCGATTCGGCAATTTCAGTATCCAATCCGGATGTTTTTCATACAATTCACTTTTCGGGTTCACCATTTCAGGCTCGATCCAGATACCGAATTTTACACCTTTGGCTTCGGCCTGTTCAACCAAATATCCAATTCCGTGTGGCAATTTAGTTTTAGTTTCCTGCCAGTCACCCAAACCTGCACGGTCGTTTGAGCGTGGATATTTATTTCCAAACCAGCCATCGTCCAGCAGAAAAACATCAACACCCAATTCTTTTGCGCCGCCGAACAATTCGGTCAGCTTTTTCTCATCAAAATCAAAATACGTGGCTTCCCAGTTGTTCAGCAAAGTCAGGCGGCTTCCGTTTCCGTCCATCACCCCGTAATTGCGAGCCCACTGGTGAAAATTACGACTGGCCAATCCCTTTCCTTCAGCGCTGTATGTGAAAATAAATTCAGGAGTTACAAAATTCTCATTTGGTTTCAGGTGATATTCAGAAGCAAACGGGTTCATTCCCGATATCATACGGAGAGAATTGTTGTTGTCGATTTCGAACAACAACTGAAAACTACCCGTCCAGCCCAAAGTTCCGGCAATTACTTCTCCTGAATTTTCACCGGCGGGGTTGTCTTTTGCCATAAAAAATACCGGTGTCTGGAAAATATTTGCACGGGTACCCAGTTTGCTGTCGATGGTTTTTATTCCGCTGGTCAGCTGACTTTCCTCCATCCGCATTTCCTCTGCCCAATCGCCATGAAACTGTGTCAACCAGTAATTATCGGCATTCAAATGAATCATTGAAGAAGCAAAATTGCTCATCACTACCGGATTCTTTTCCTGATGGATGATTTCAGTCCATGTTTTAATGATGTCCTCCTCGAAATAGGAAACAAAAATCAGCTTCACAGTGACCGGATAAACGGGGTCTTTCAGAACTATTGTGGTGGTGGTTACATTGCCGTCGAACAGTATTTTTTCTTCAGAGAACAACAGTTCCAAAGAAGGATTTCCATCGTTGTGAAGCATTTTGATGGCAGGCTCGAACAGATTATCAGTTCCTGAAGGAATGTAAGCTTCGTGAGTATTTCGTTGAAATAAATAGTCAGAAATATTGTTCAGTTTTTCGCCAAACCATGCCTGATAAAGCTTTTTGTTTTTTCCAACGGAATAAACAAGGGCTGAATGTTTGGTTTCGATAACAATTTGCTTTTCGGTTTCAACCGGGCGTTCAGGTTGTGCAAAAAGCTGGATAACAACAATTAATGCTGCAAAAATGAGGAGTATTTTTTTCATGATTGTTTTAGGGTTTAGATCAATAAATTGGCAAGCCGAAAGGTATGATTTACAAAATTACCGGCCAAATGCTACGTAAACTTTCAATTGATACTGAAAACAAATTTCTCACTGAAAAAGCGATAAGTATAAAACAATCGGTTAAATTCGTTCAGCAAAAATATTTAAGAAAAAAAACACCAACCATGAAGCTGAAAGCATTCCATAAATTAAGCTACGGATTGTATCTGGTAGCTTCCGAATATCAGGGAAAAAAGTCTGGATACATTGCCAACACTACTTTTCAGGTTACTTCAGAACCTGAGCAACTGGCAATTTCCAGCCATAAAAAAAACCAGACAACACAAGTAATTCTCGATTCGGGCATTTTCTCGGTTTCTGTCCTGAAAAAGGAGGTAAACATGAAAATCATTGGCGATTTTGGCTTCATGTCGTCAACCGACATCGACAAATTCAAAGGGATAAACACGATCACCGCTAAAACAGGCGCTCCCATAGTGATCGACAGTTCAGTTGCCTGGTTCGACTGCAAAGTCACCAATTCCATCGACCTCGGATCCCACTACCTGATCATTGGAGAAGTGCTAGATGCCGATGAAATTTCGGACGACGAACCGCTGACTTACAAGCATTACCGCGAAAAGTATAAAATGCTTTCGCCAAAGAATTCGCCTACATACATCGACAAATCAGTGCTTGATGCTGAAGCCACTACCAATATTGGTGAAGAAAAAGAACCAGAACATGAACACGAATATACTTTCGACGGCAAGTGCTGGGTTTGCGTGATCTGCGGATTTACATACGATCCGGACGAAGGCGATCCAGCAGTGGGAATTCCACCCGGAACAGCTTTTGAAGACCTGCCCGAAGACTACAAATGCCCGATCTGTAACGCCAGCAAGGAGTATTTTAAGGAGGTGTAGAAAGTGTTCCGTCTCAATAATCAGTGGTCATTTGCTTCGCGTCATGAATGGTCATTTATTGCCGTTGCACACTGCTGATTTTACAACAAATGACAAAGAATGACTAATGACTAGAAATGACAACCAAAGTCACTGAATACAGAACGGTTTCAATCATTTCATTATTTTTGCCGTCAAAACGATAAAAGCACCATGAAGAATAAAAACTATAACATAGCATTGACACAAATTTCGCTGGATGCAACTCCGGAAGTGAATCTGAAAAAGTGTCTGGAATGGATACGGAAAGCCGCCAAACAGGGAGCCAATGTGGTGTGTTTGCCCGAATTATACAGTTCGTTCTACTTTTGCCAAAGCGAAAACCACGATTATTTTGATTTGGCCGAACCGCTGCACAACGATTCATACAAAGCTTTCAGCGCACTTGCCAAAGAATTGGGTGTTGTGCTGATTGTTCCATTCTTCGAAAGACGCGCTTCTGGATTGTACCACAATTCGGCTTACATCATCGACACCGATGGTTCGCAGGCGGGTTTGTACCGGAAAATGCACATTCCGGACGATCCATGTTACTACGAAAAATTCTATTTCACACCCGGAGACATCGGGTTCAAGGCATTCGACACCAAAGTGGGTAAAATCGGAACGCTGATTTGCTGGGATCAATGGTATCCGGAAGGAGCGCGTATTACCGCTCTGCAAGGCGCCGAGGTACTCTTCTACCCAACTGCTATTGGCTGGCATCCCCACGAAAAAGCGCAATATGGTATAAAACAGCACGATGCATGGCGAACTGTACAGCGCGGACATGCGGTGGCCAACGGGATTTTTGTGGCTGCCTGCAACCGCGTAGGTTTCGAAAAACCGGTTGAAACATCGGCTGGAATTGAATTTTGGGGAGCTTCGTTTATTGCCGGTCCGCAAGGCGAAATACTGGCCGAAGCATCGCACGACAAGGAAGAAATCATCATGGCCGAAATCAATCATACACTGATGGAAGATGTCCGCCGCAACTGGCCTTTCCTGCGTGACCGCCGGATTGATGCTTATGGAGATATTACCAGGAGGTTTATTGATTAAAGTTAAGCTGTTCCATTAAATAGTTACCAACCCAATTATCGTTTATGAAAAACCTTATCAAATTTGGCGAAGATGTTCCCGGATACAATATTCCGGTGCTGAACGAACGCGAAGTAAGAGCTGCCGCAGGCATCCTTTTTCTGTTTACTTATACCGCACTTCTGGCAATAATGTTCAAGGGCTATTTTCCACTGATCAAATATGTGATAACCGGTTTTCTGATTGATTTTCTCATCCGGGTATTAATTAACCCAAAATACTCACCTACCCTTATTCTGGGTAGATTGATCGTAAAAAATCAGACCCCGGAATATGTTGGAGCAGCACAGAAAAAATTTGCATGGATAATTGGGATTGTATTTGCTGCTACCATGTTTGTGCTGATGGTTATTGTCAATTCTTACAGTCCAATATCCGGAATAATTTGTCTCTTTTGCCTAATTTTCCTGTTCTTCGAGTCGGTGTTTGGCATTTGCCTCGGTTGCAAGTTCTATTCTATTTTTTACAAAGAAAAAGCTCAATATTGCCCTGGCGAAATTTGTGAAGTGAAAGACCGCCAACCCATCCAAAAAGTTTCAGGTTCCCAATTGCTAATCCTTCTTGGGTTCATCGTATTAATAGTATTGCTGGTCGTTTTCTTCCATGAATCATTTAGCATCAAACCATTTGATTTGTTTGGACTTGAGAGCCATTCGCCAACCAAATAAAACCTAAAAATTGCCTGTAGAGCAATCATTTTTAATGAGAAAAATATTCGCCTATTTATTGCCTCTGATCCTGATTTCATGCGGTAAACCCAAGCCTGAAGGGCTGATTCTGAAAATTCAGTACCAACCCGAAAAGACTTACAGCATTTCAACCATTAGAGGAACTGAAACTGTAATTACCTATTCAGGAGAAGAGGTTGCCATGCAAAAATTAATGAGCAAGAACATTAATAACCCAACCATCTCGAAGGTAAAAACAAAATCGACCACCGAACTTGTAACCAGTAAAAAAATTACCAGTCTGAGTTTCCCCGTCAGCCTGATTTATAAAGAAACATTAAGCCTTGACGGAAAAAACGAAATCCCGGAAGGAACCGAAATACATGGAGAAATTATATCCGAAAACCTCCCGAACTTCCATACTGTAAGCGCCGAAACACTCGACGATCATCAAAAAATGCAACTTCTGCAAACTGTCAGAAGCACATTCGAACAACTGAATTTCCCGGAAAAACGGATTAAAATTGGCGATGAATTTTCGATCGACCGTACCACTTTCCTCCCAATGGAAAGATCGGAAATTGAAACCATTATAACCACTACCTACAAACTGATCAGCATTGAAAAAGAGGTTGCCACCTTCGAACTAACACAAACCTACCGGATGACGCCGGAGTTTATGGACAACACATTCACCGGAAACGGACAAGGTAAAGGTGAAATGTACTTCGATATAAACAAAAGCATCATTTCTGGCTATACCATGAATACGGAAATAAATATGAATAAGAAGTTTAGCTATTTTGAATTTAACCTGAAGACAAAAAATGAATTCAGTCAGAGCACAAATCTGGTAACGAAATAGTTTTATTTTTGATTTGCTATAACAACAAAACAATGTACTACATCCTATTTTACAAGACAGTTGACAACTACATCGAGAAACGCGCTCCATTTCGCGATGAGCATTTGAGCCTTGCCCAAAAAGCCCATCAAAATGGTTCGCTCGTTTTGGGTGGAGCTTTGGCCGATCCTGCTGACGGAGCAATGCTAATATTCAAAGGCGACAGCCCAAAAGTAGCTGAAGATTTCGTGGCTAACGATCCCTACGTGAAAAACGGATTGATTTTAGAATGGCATATCCGTCAGTGGACAGTAGTTATTGGCAATGAATAAGTTTTAATCGATTTTCGTCCAGAACTACTTTGGAAGCAATCTCATTCTGAAGGCATTCATAGCTGTTACTCCTAACTTTTCAATCAGGCGGTAATTCACTACAACCCCGACAGGTGCGCCAATCACCGGTATCATTTGTGCCATTTTTGCCAGGTCGATGTTGTCCCGGTATTCCTGCTGAAAATTCCGCCAGTCGAACTGATGAATATCTTCAGGGAGCAATCTTCGTTTTCTATCCCAATCAACCATTTTGAGATAAATCCGTTTCCGGTGAATGTGGCTCGAAAATGCCAGCTCAAAAATATGTAGCAGATACACCCTTTCTTTATAATCATCTACATTAAATCCGTAAATGGAAGCTATATCGAATAACAATTTCAGTTTCAGGCCAATTAAAATCGGGAAGTCTGCCAATCCCAGCAAAATACCACCGGCGCCTGTTATGCCACCTTCAACGGCAGCTGTGTTTCTGTAAAACTCAATTCTTTGCAGAGCGGCTTCTTCACGAGCCTGCAAGCTTTGTCCGGCAACAGGTTTCGAGGTAGTATATGCTGCACCAAACAGCACTCCGCGTATCATTTGCTTCATGGTGGAGGTAATCGCACTGTGAACTTTTTCTGGTATCCAGGTATTCACTTTGGTCTGAACTTCTTTCGATAACCAATTGAAAAAAGTTGGCCGGTGAAGCATTTGCTTCTGCCAGACAACTAATTCTGTATGTATCTTTTGCTGATACTGATCCATTGGACAAGACATTTAAATATAATTGCAAAGGTATTGTAAAGAGCGTACCATTTTAATAAGAAACTAAAACAGAAAACAAAACAGCATTACATGGGCTTTATTACAAACTTTTGAAACAAAACCGGACATGAACAAAAAAAAACCGGATTGGCTACAACTCTTGCACATCGGATAATCCGCATCACCGAAGGCGGCACTGTGGACGAAAAAGCCAGAAAAATGGCAGGTTAATCAGTCATTTTTTTACTTTTATGTCCCGAATAAAAAAATAACCGATGTATCAAAAATATTCGTCCCTGATTTTACTCTGTTTATTGTTTCTAAATGCTTATCCACAAGATCAGGAAAAGGCAATTCTTAAAACTTTCCATTCCATTTCTAGTCACGATTTGCTAAACGATGCCACCGAATTGAGTTCTGCAAAATACGGAGGTCGCTTATCCGGATCACCTGGTTATCAGGCCGCAGCGCTTTGGGTGGCCGATCGGCTCAAACAGGCAAGTGTAAAACCGGGACTAAACGACGGTTCCTATTTTCAGTATTTTCCGAATGCATACACCGATGTGCTAAATCCCGGAAGCGTGACTTTACTGGCAGGCAACAACAACCCACGTAAAGAATATAAATTTCCTGACGATTATTTCCCGGGATCTAATTCTGCTTCAGGAACGGTTTCAGGAGAAATTGTTTATGTTGGCTTTGGTATCTCGGCACCCGAACTGGGTTACGACGACTATAAAAATGTGGATGTAAAAGGCAAAATTCTGCTGATGGAAACCGGTCTGCCATATATTGGCAACGACAGCACGCTATTAAAGTGGGAGAAATACAGCTACCACCGGTACAAATTTCAGCGGGCCAAAGAGCTGGGAGCAGCCGGGTTTCTGTATGTCAGCAAAATTGCCAACCCGAATACTTCTTACCTCGAAGGCTTTGTTTATGCCCACATTGGCGAAACGGTAGCCGAAGAACTTTTTGACGGAACTGGCCGGAAATATAGCGAAACCAATGCGGCAATCAAGAAAAATATTCAACCCAACTCGTTTGTGCTCAACAAAAAAGTGCAGATTTCGGCTTCCACCAAACACTTCCCCGACAGCCGTTCGTGCAATGTAGTGGGAATAATTGAAGGATCGGATCCAAAACTGAAATCGGAAGCCATCATTTTGGGTGCTCACCTCGATGCGGTGGGAAGTCCGGGCTGTTTATTTCCCGGAGCGCTCGACAATGGTTCTGGTTCTGTTGACATACTTGCTGCTGCCCAAGCATTGGCCGCTTCGGCAGTTAAACCAGCACGCACCATTATTTTTATATTTTTCGGTGGCGAAGAATGTGGTCTCTACGGAAGTAGCAAAAGCGTGCAGTCGCCCGTTTGGCCAAAAGAGAAAGTGGTTTGCATGATTAACCTCGATATGGCGGGCAACGGAACGGGATTTCGAATCTCGAATGGAAAATCGCATCCCGACCTGATGCGTCCTTTTGCCGATGCCAATGAAAAATACCTGCACCGCGATTTAATCTCTTCCGAAACCCGCGTTAATTTTGGGCGGCCACGCACCGATGCTGCTGTTTTCGACAAAGCCGGCTACCGAACCCTCAGCTTGGGAACTACTGGAACCGTGAAACCGGTTTATTATCACCATCCGCTCGACAATACCGATGCTCTGACTCCTGAAATTATGGAAGATGCGGCCAAACTACTTTACCTAGGCATATTAGGATTGGCCGGCAACAAAAATATTAGCATACAATGATAATCGACACCAGTAAATCCGATGAAAACGGCAACTGAAAAACGGACTCTGGAAAACATACGGCAACGTTATGTGGGATTTTAAAAAAGTGACACACTTGTAAATTTTACCAATTATTGGTAACTTTGAGAAAAAAATCATGAATAGAAACACATCAATTTCAATAGGAAACTATTTTGACGACTTTATTCAAAGTAGAATTTCTGCTGGACGATACAAAAATGCCAGCGAAGTAGTCCGTGCTGGATTACGACTTTTAGAAGAAGAGGAAAATAAAATTATTGCTTTAAGAACAGCAATACAAGAAGGGATAGAAAGCGGAATTGCATACGATTTCAATCCTGAATCACTTTTAGAGAATTTAAAAGCTAAAAGAGGCATGAATGGCTAAGTATCGTTTAACGAATAGAGCTGTTGCTGATTTGACTCAAATATGGAATTACACGTTTGACAAATGGTCAGAGAATCAAGCAGACAGATATTACAAAATGCTTTTAGATAATTTCGATGAGTTGGGTATAAATCTTAATTTAGGCAAAGATTATTATATGGTAAAAGTTAACTTGTTAGGATTCAAAGCTGGCCGACACATAATTTTTTATCACAGAATTGAAGATAATGAAATTGAAATAGTCAGAATTCTACATGAGCAAATGGATTTAAAGAGTAGATTAACAGACAAATAACCACATAGAAAAATATATCCGTTCCAATTGTGGAATAAACTGCTCCGCATTTTTAGCCTTGCTGCACGACAGTGAAGCGACCTTCAATCGGCAACTGCATATTGTTGAGGAAAGAAGGCAACCTAATTAAATCTAAACTGTTTAAAGTCAATTAAAACCAATAATTCTGACTTTATGGAAAAAACCTGGAAATTTAAACTCGGGATCATTCTCTTGATCATTTGCGTTATTGCGTTTCTTGCAATTCCCGTTGTTCCTTTTCTCGATCTTGAAAACAGTGCAAAAATCACCCTGTCAACCATCCTGTTTGTGATTGGAGAAATCTCATTTTGGACAGGTGGATTGCTGCTTGGAAAAGAATTGTTCGGCAAATACAAAGCATATTTTAATCCTAAAAACTGGTTTAAACCGAAATCCGAAGACAGCGACGTCAACAATCTGCAGAATTAATTTGTTACTGTACCATCTGTTTTTTGAAGATTTTCAGTCAAAGCAGGAATAAAAACCAATTCATTCTCCTTAATCTTTTAAAAGTTAACCGGGGAAAACAGGATATCTGTTTTCTTTGACTTGTATTGAATATGCACCCAAATCAACGTTAAAGACAATTTGAAATTTCATTGCTATCAGTAATAATCAGAAAATCATTCAACCATGAAAACTATTGAAAGACCAAAACTTACCGTTCAAGTGACCATTCATGCTCCGATTGAAAAAGTATGGAACTTTTGGACTGATCCGAAGCACATTATTAATTGGAACAATGCCTCCGACGACTGGCATACGCTCAAAGCAGAAAACGATTTGCGCGTTGGCGGTAAATTTCTTTCACGGATGGAAGCCAAAGATGGAAGTTTTGGTTTCGACTTTATAGGAACTTACACCAATGTGGAGCCTCTCAAAAGAATAGAATATACGCTTGAAGATGAACGGAATGTGCAAATCTTATTTGTTGCTGAAGTCGATAAAACAACGGTTACAGAAACCTTTGAGGCTGAACAGGAGAACACATTGGAATTACAGCAATTTGGCTGGCAATCAATCGTGAGCAATTTCAAACGGTATGTGGAAACTTTGAAAAAAATGGAAACATTGCATTTTGAAATAATCATCGATGCCGAAATTGAAAAAGTGTATAGCGCAATGACTGACGAGCAACATTACCGGGAATGGACTGCTGCATTTAGTCCAACCTCACAATATAAAGGTTCGTGGGAAAAAGGAGCAAAAATTTTATTCCTCGGAACCGATCAGGACGGCAATATCGGCGGAATGGTAAGCCAGATCAAAGAAAATATTCCCAACCGCTACATCAGTATCGAACACCTTGGCATTATTCAGGGTGAAGAAGAAATAACCAGCGGCCCGGAAGTTGAAGGATGGGCTGGCGCTCTAGAAAACTATACTTTTGAGAAAGTAAATGGGAAAATATTAATTTCGGTTGACCTGGATGCCAACCAGGAATTTATGTCCTATTTCCTCACCACCTGGCCGAAAGCGCTGAATAAATTAAAAGAAATTTGCGAGCAATCATCTTAAAGCTTAACAATTATGGCAAGAGTAGGCACTTATCTCAATTTTACAAACAACACAGAGGAAGCGTTTAATTTTTACAAATCTGCATTCGGAACCGAGTTTGAAGGTGTAGGAATCATGCGGTTCAAAGACGTACCTCCTTCCCCGGAAATGCCTCCTCTGTCCGAAGCCGACCAGAATCTGGTCATGCACGTTTCGTTACCGATTTTCAGCGGACACCTTTTAATGGGAACCGATGCACCCGAATCGATGGGATTTAAAGTAAACTCAGGAAACAATGTTTACATCAATCTTCAGCCCGACTCCCGCGAAGAAACCAACCGGTTATTCAACGCACTTTCGGCTGGCGGTGAAGTACAACAAGAACTTCAGGATATGTTTTGGGGCGATTATTACGAAAGCTGCCACGATAAATTTGGAGTACAATGGATGTTCAACTGCGCTGAAAAATGAAAAACCATATTTACCCTTGCCTTTGGTTCGACGGAAAGGCTAAAGAAACTGCAGAATTTTACTGCACTGTTTTTCCGGACACACTCATCACAACAGAAAATCCATTGGTGGTGACCTTTGAATCAGCCGGGCAAAAATTTATGCTCCTGAATGGCGGACCGCATTTTAAGCTCAATCCATCGGTTTCGTTCTTTGTGGTTTGCGAAACGATTGCAGAAGTTGATAAAGCCTGGGAAAGCCTACAGGAGGGCGGTTCAGTATTAATGCCGCTTGATAAATACGAATGGAGCGAAAGGTATGGCTGGGTGCAGGATAAGTTTGGCGTAAACTGGCAGTTGTCGTTCGGGAAAAAGGAGGATGTCGGACAAAAATTTACACCGACGCTCATGTTTACGAATTCATTGGCCGGTAAAGCAGAACAGGCAGTTCAATTCTATACCAGTGTTTTTGACAATTCATCAATTCGGGGAATACTGAAATACCTTGCCGGTGATCAGGATATAGAAGGAAATGTAAAACATGCACAATTCAGTCTGAATAACCAGGTTTTTATGGCAATGGATAGTTCCTGGCCACATGAATTTGGCTTTAACGAAGCCGTTTCGTTTGTGGTTGGATGCGAAAATCAGGAAGAAATTGATTATTACTGGGAAAAACTCTCCGCTGTGCCCGAAGCCGAACAATGCGGCTGGCTGAAAGATCAGTTTGGAGTTTCGTGGCAAATTATTCCGGCCATTCTGGAAAAACTGATGAGCGACCCGTCCCGGTCAGAACGGGTGGTTAACGCTTTTCTGCAAATGAAGAAATTTGACATCGAAAAACTGCTGAAAGCCTGACCAAATAAAAGGAGGATTTATTAATTTCAGGCAATTAATTTCAGGAAACAATTATGAAGATTCTTGCCATTGAAAAGGAAATGCCAGAAGTGGCCAATTCGGATTATAAACCCTGGCTGGAACCCGAAGCCCGAAAAGCCTGGGAGCTTCATCAGGAAGGATTCATCCGCGAATTATATTTCACCGACGATCATTGCGCGGTACTGATACTCGAAGCCCGCGACAAAGCCCACGCCCAAGAAATTGTTGACCAACTGCCATTGGTTCAGCAAAAACTAATCGACTTCGATTTGTTGACATTAAATGCTTATCCCGGATTTGCGAGGTTGTTTAAGGACTAAAAAAACAAGTATTAAAAGAAAAATCAGTCTTTTAATACTTGTTTGAATAAAATTTCAGCAAACTCTTATTGTCGTTCCTGCATTCGTTTCGCCCGTTCTTCTGCTTGCTGTTTGCGGAATGCATCTAATTTAACACCTTGCTCTGCTGTTAAAACTGCCTTTAAAGCTTTGTCGGTTTCTGTCATCATTTTAGTACGCTCTTCACGCATTTTTTCGCGATCCATGTTTCCACTTTCACGCATTTTAGCCCATGCTTCAGACTGTTTTTTCTGCGCCTCTGTTACAATAGGTGTTATCTTGGCAACATCTTCTTTCGATAAACCTAAGGCAGTGGTTAATCCATCGATTTCTCTTTGAAGCCGTTCAGCAGGATCACCTCCGGGTTGAGCAAAACTTGAACCAACAGCCAGTACAGCCACCAAAACAAATACAAATAATTTTTTCATAATGATAATTTTAAGTTCTTCAATTAGACTACTCTCTGTTTGAATAGTTTAAATTAAGCTTAACAAAAATTTACTTTTCCGGGCAAATCCAAACATTTTCTATAAGTAAATTCCATAATTTGTTTTACTATTACTAATTTTAGCCGTCAAAAATATATAACCGGATGAAACTTCAATCTAAAATTCTGATTTTACTCTCAATCATCATTGGAGTCATCTTATTGTCTTTTTTTACATTCCAGTATATTCGAATCAATGAAAAACAGATTTATTCTTCTGAAAACAGAAAAAATCAGGAGGCAATTATTGAAAAAATACTGGAAATCAACCGGTTAAAATATGAGATATTAATACACGACAATTCCGGTTGGGATGAAATGATTGATTTTCTTGCAAATCCCAACCCTGAATGGGCAAAAGATAACGTCGATTTTTTTGTTAATTCTTTTAATCTTTCTTTTGTACTTGCCTATAACAAAGAGAAAGAACTCGTCTATCAGTTCGGCGATTCGGTATGTTTAAAAGATTTTCAATATCCCGATAGGTCATTCATTAACTCATCATTTTCCACCACTCCGTTATTACATTTTTTTCAGTATTGCGGCAACGATGTAATCGAAATGTTTGGGGCCATAGTGGTTCCTGCATCAGATTCGGATGACCGGATTACTCCGCCACAGGGTTATCTGTTTTTAGGACGAAAATGGGACGAAAAATATTTAGCCGAACATTCCGAAGCTACAGGTTATCAAACCAGATTAATGAACGAAAGCGAATTATCGGAGTTGGAAAAAGATCCGTCAAAAATCTACATCTTCAAGCATCTTACCGATAATTCGGGTAAAACTATCAGTACGCTTGTTTTTAGCCTTGAAGACCCGCTGAAACAAGATTTGTTTCTTTTCAAGGTGATGTCTGTACTTATAACCTTCATAGCTTTATTGGTTATTATCGTATTCCTATTCTATTTCAACATATTAATTCTAAAGCCGATATCAAAAATAAGTACTGCACTAAATACCCATAATACAGAGCATTTAGAATTATTAAGTAGCCGGAACGACGAATTTAAGCTCTTGGGAGAGCTTATAAATAATTCATTCGGTCAGCAAGAGACTTTGAAAAAGAAAAATACCGAATTGTATGAAATAAATGCAACGAAAGACAAGCTATTCTCGATAATTGCACACGACTTGAAGAATCCGGTTAGCAGTATTGTATTAATGACAGAGTTATTACCAGATTCTCTAAAAAAGAAAGATTATGAAACAGTTGCTGAAATTTCAGAAATGATAGGATCGCAGGCCACAGAATCCTTGTCACTTCTTGAAACTTTATACGATTGGGCCAAGTCGCAAACAGGCAATGTCTCATTCAATCCGGAAACAGTAAATTTTAAACACATTGCAGAAAGTGTAATTAAGAATTTACATCCTACAGCAACTTTAAAAAACATATCGGTTTTAATCAACGAAAATACTGACATTGAGGTTTTTGCCGACACCAATATGCTCACCACAGTTTTAAGAAACCTGGTAACCAATTCTATAAAATTTACAAATCCGGGTGGAAATGTACTTATTTCAGCAAACTCCCTTGGTGAAAATACCGAGATTACTGTTGCCGATACAGGTATCGGAATGAGTCAAAAAACCATTGATTTACTGTTCAAAATAGAATCGAACCTCACCACTTACGGAACAGCCAATGAAAAAGGCACCGGCCTTGGCCTTGTAATCTGTAAGGAATTTGTAGAAAGACATGGAGGAAGAATAACTGTTTCCAGTGAACCGGACAAAGGAAGCAGTTTCAGTTTCACGCTACCAATTTCCACCAAAAACCTTTAAAAAAATCCCCTCCGAAAATAATTTCCGAAGGGGATAACACACAAACAATTCACTAAACCAACCTTATTTAATTTCCAATATTTTTCCTTTAACATTGATCCGTCCAGAAACTGTTTCAGTTGTTTCGGCATCATTTACGCCCGAAAATCCGGGTTGTTCACCACCAACTGCAATTGTAAACCAGCCGGGTTCAATTACCTGTTTATCTTTGTTATTAATCATTGAAAGCTGGCGTGGTTCAATTGTAAACTGAACCGTTTGTGATTCGCCTTTCTTCAGCGAAATACGCTTAAAACCTTCCAACTGACGTATTGGGCGCGGACTGGTGGCTTTTTCGTCAGTCAAATACAACTGAACCACTTCGTCTCCATCACAATCGCCTGTATTGGTAACTTTAACCGATACAATTACTTTATCGCCCACTTTTGCTTCAGCCGGGATATTTAAATCAGAATACTTAAAGTTAGAATAACTTAATCCGAAACCGAAAGGATAAAGCGGTTCCTGGCGGAAATAGCGGTAAGTGCGGCCTTCCATGTCGTAATTTTCGAAAGCAGGCAACTGCTCAACCGACTTGTAATAAGTCACCGGCAAACGTCCTGCCGGATTGTAATCGCCAAAAATTACATCGGCAACGGCGTTTCCTCCCTGCTGTCCGGGATATCCGGCGGTCAGAATAGCATTCATATTTTCAGCAGCATAATTGACTGAAAGTGCACTTCCGTTAATCAGTACCAAAACGATTGGTTTTCCGGTAGCTTTTATGGCTTCCATCAGGTCGCTCTGTGTTTTTGGCAGGTTTAAATGGGTACGGTCGCCGCCTTTAAAACCATCAACCTGGATTGGCATTTCCTCGCCTTCCAAACGTTGGTTGAGTCCCAATACCAGCACTACAACATCCGATTTACTGGCTGCTTCAACTGCTTGTGCCAGCATGTTGGGTTGCGGTGTTGCCCACAACAAACGGGCATCGCCATCGCCATGATAATTGCGGTAATCGAATACCAGTTTGTAGCGTTTTTCGGCTTCCAGTTTTATTTTTTTTGAACCATGAAAAGCATGATGCTCGTTATTTCCGGCTAAAAGTTCCTTCCCATCTAAATAAATTTTGAACGATGGCATACTCCAGCCGCCAATTTCGTAATCGCCTGTTTGCGGCACTTTCAGGAAAGTCGTCCAGCGCACCCCAAAATCGTCAACCGGCAAACGTGGATCGGGTGAACCTGCCTCCCAGTAAAAATCAATATTGTCATCGATTTGGGTAAAGAGTGGCTGTCCTTCTAATTTATTGTTTGCAAAATATTCGCCAAACGCGCCTTGTTTGCCATCTTCAGTTTCCAGATAAACAGATGGAATCGGAACCAGCTTCGAAATACCATCGGCCAATTCGCTGCCTTGTGCATAAATCACATCAGTTTGCGGTTCAACTTTATTCATAATTCCCTGAAGTACTGTGATTGGATTTGAAGGAATTCCGTTGTAGTTGCCCCAAAGTGATTCAATTTCGTCGGCATTCGGACCAATAACCGCTATACGGTTGAGGTTTTTCTTCAGTGGTAAAGTTTTATTGGCATTTTTCAGCAGAACGATACTTTTTTGAGCGGCAACACGTGCAAGGTGATCGTTGGCAGGGTTGTTATTTACCGAAAAAGGGATTTGCGCAAACGGAACTTTTTCGTCCGGATCGAACATTCCAAGTTTAAAACGGGCAGTCATCAGTCTTGCTACCGAAACATCGAGATCTTTTTCGGTGAGCAATCCACGTTTCACAGCTTCAGGCAAAGCTTTGTATGTGTCGCCACATTCGAGGTCAGTTCCGCGCAATACAGCAAGAGCAGCAGCTTCTGCTTCGTCTTTTGCAATTTTATGGTATTTCCATATATCAGAAATAGCCCAGCAATCGCTCACAATGTACCCCTGAAAACCCCATTCGTTGCGTAAAATTCCTGAAAGTTCGGTACTGGCGCAACACGCTTCTCCACGAAA
Source organism: Bacteroidota bacterium (assembly GCA_023251435.1). Classification (GTDB taxonomy): domain Bacteria; phylum Bacteroidota; class Bacteroidia; order Bacteroidales; family Prolixibacteraceae; genus Aquipluma. The sequence goes on along the minus strand of JAHEYU010000005.1, from coordinate 29,717 downwards.
ACGGTTGTACGCGCCCATCACAGACCATGCATTGCCATCGACCACCAAAGTGCGGAAAGCGGGCAAATACGTTTCACGAAAATCACGTTCGCTGATATTTGCATCAAATTCGTGGCGCAGTGGTTCCGGACCTGAATGAACCGCGAAATGTTTGGCTGTTGCCACTACTTTCAGGTAATTCGGATCGTTGCCCTGCAAGCCTTTTACGAACTGAAGACCCATTTGTCCTGTCAGATATGGATCTTCGCCATAAGTTTCGTGTCCACGTCCCCAACGTGGGTCGCGGAAAATATTGATATTGGGTGACCAAAATGTCAATCCCTGATAGATCTTCCGAAGTCCACGGCGTGCAAATTCGTGGTGTTTGGCGCGTGCTTCGTCCGAAATTGCATTGGCAACGGTATGGATCAAATCGGTATCCCACGAAGCAGCAATCGAAATCGACTGCGGAAATACAGTAGCATAACCGGCCCGGGCAACTCCGTGTAAACATTCGTTCCACCAATTATATTCAGGTACCCCTAGCCGTTCGATAGCCGGCGATTGGTAGCGCATTTGCTCAATTTTTTCCTGAAGAGTCATTTCTGAAAGCAGGTACTCAACCCGCTCCTGTGTGGATAAACTGGTGTTTTGAAATTGAAATTTGGGTTGAGAAACTGAAAGCATTGGCAGGGCTATCAGCAACAAAATAAACGATAAGATTTTCATGAATTGTTGATTTAATTGTACTGGTCTGGTCTGGTCTGCAAAAGTATAAAATGAAAAGAAAAAAGCAAATTTTTAAAACTCAAAAATCCAACAAAAGGGAGACTTGTGGCCTTGTAAGTAATAAAGAAATTCGCTTCAAAAGTTGAAAATTTATAGATTCTTCGTTACCCAAACTCCCTTCCCTTTTTTGGGGAAGGGTTGGGGATGGGCCTATCCGGTAATCTTCGCCGGAAGGCCTTTTACCAAAACTGGTTTTTCGGTGTGCTTTTTAGGCATGAACATGTCTTTGTAGGTTAATCCGAGCTTTTCCTTTATTTCAAAACAATAGTCAATCGTTCCCAAATCGGCTCCGGTATTGTTGGTGCCGAAAGAAAATTTCACCCCGGCTTCTTTGGCTTTACGCAGTATTTTTTCTGACGGAAGTTTATATCGGGCGTTTATTTCCAATGCAACATTATTATCAGCTAAAACTTTTACGAAACGATCGATGCGGGCATCCGTCCAGAGTTCTTCGTATTTGTCGGCGATTACGGCTGGCAGGAATGTTGGATTTACATGTATATCAACCGGTTCCTGCGAAAGCACGCTTTCGATTTTACCCACCAGCTCGTCCATAAATTTCTGTTCATCATCAACAAAAGCTTCTTCCTTAATCCAAAGTCTCATTCTACGGCCTTTATGGTCAGTCCAGGTCATCCCATCAGTAAAAACGTAGTCGAACTTGGCAACCGCTTCAGGAGAAAATAATGTAACCCATTCGCGGCCTTCGGCCTGCATTCCGCGGAAAATCGGCTGCGACTTTACGGTGTCCATATATGCGGCCAGCGAAGCGTCGTCGGTAACCGGAAATTTCAATCCGCAATTGGGCGCAATGCCATAATTGATGCCGAGTTTTACAGAGTTTTCGCAAGCCTGTGCAATGGTGAGGCCGCCTTTGAGGTGAACGTGAAAATCGATCAGCGGGAAGTTTTCGAACATCATTTTGGTTACTTTGTCGTCCCATTCCTTCGATACCGGCATTTCAGATTTTTCAGCTTTTGGCAGCGGTTTTACCTGAATACTTTTGAAATATACTTTGCTTTGTTCGTCGTGACTTTGAAGTGCAATACGTCCGGTACTGAATACTTTCAGTTTGTCGTTTTTAGGGCGGTACGGCTCGTCAGGCTGGATATAATCGACCACTTTGGTGCCATTGACAAACACTTCGCAACGGTTCTCAACAACTTTGAATGAAAGCTCGAACCATTCGCCGTCGTTTACTGTGTTGTAATAAATATTACGGATGCCATAAATACTACCCGTTTTCTTTAACTCCTGAAAATCACCTGGTCGCTCATAGCTATTGTTGATTTGAACTTCGTAACCTCGTAACAATGGCCCGTAAGGTTGTTCCTGGGTGTGAAAAACAATTCCCGAATTGCTGTTGGGTTCGGTTTTTACCATTGCCTTTAGCTCGAAGTTGTGGAAAACCCCCTTTTTGAAATCGCCGGTATAAAACAAGTGACTTATAGGCCCGTTGGCCACCAGCAAACCGCCCTCCACTTTAAACGATTCGGAATGTTCGTTGGCTGTCCAGCCTGACAGGTCTTTGCCATTGAAAAGTTCAGTCCATTGTGGCTCTTTTTCCGAGCAGGAAATGAATAACAGAATGGATAAAACAAAATAAAGTTGCCTTGTATTTTTTTTCATGATTGAATAGTTTGGGTTGGTTTTCATTAAAAACAAAGGTAGGAATCTTCCCTAAATATATGTTGTCAATACAATAGCTTTTCATATTTTTGAAATTGCCATTTAAAAAGGATAAGCCATGAAATCGTTGTTTATTTTAACTTTTCTGTTCCTCATTATATTTGCACAGCAAGTTTTTTCACAACAGACTATAACTACAAAACCAACTGCCAATCAGGTTATAGAACAAATGAAAAACCACCTTACCTGCCCATGGAACCACGAAACTGTGGATACCTTTAAAAGTGGCGACCCCAAAGATGCTGTAACCGGCATGGCCGTCGGTATGTTTGCCGACATGGCCACTTTACGCAAAGCAGTTGAAAACAAATGCAACTTGATAATTGTGCACGAACCCACTTTCTACAACCATCTCGACAATACCGAATCGCTGAAAAACGACCCTGTCTATCTGCAAAAAATATCCTATATCAAACAATATCGCCTGATCATTTTCAGGTTTCACGACCATTGGCACCAAACTGTCCCCGATGGAATTTATGTAGGGATGATTGATAAACTTGGCTGGAAAACCAATCAGGCTGACGAATCCATGAGGTTTTTCAAATTCAAAGAACAAACAGTTGGCGACTTTGCTAAAAAACTTCAGGAAAAGCTAAAAGGAAGCCAACTGCGTATTGTTGGCGACCCTGAAATGAAGTTCTCCAAAGTTGCATTGGCAGTTGGCGCGCCTGGTTCGCAATCGCACATCAGGTTGCTCAACAGCAAATCGACCGAGCTATTGGTAGCCGGAGAAGCCAGCGAATGGGAAACCTACCAGTATGTGTCCGACGCTTCGATGATGGGCATGAAAAAAGCGGCCATTTTCACCGGCCACATTCCTTCGGAAGAAGCCGGAATGGAGTATTGCGCCACGTGGCTGAAAACATTTATTAAAAATATTCCGGTTGTTTACATTGAAAGTGAATCTGTTTACCAACCGGCCAAATAAATTTTCCTTCCAATGATAAAATCCATTATTTTCGATATGGACGGTGTGCTTGTTGATATTTTTGCTTGCGGCGTAAAAATTGGAAATTTCACCCAAAGACTGCCTGGTTATCGAAGATTCAGCCAACGGCATCAAGGCAGCCCGTGCGGCCGGAATGTCGTGCATTGCCTATCAGGGAACCGGTGCAAATCCTGAAAACCAGAAAGAAGCCGATGCTGTGATTAAAAGCTACGAGCAGCTAAGAATGATGATTTAACCCATCAATACCCCAATTCTTTTCCTTTTTGAATAGCAGGCAACCCGTATTTCATCCATGAAGGCATAGGATCTCCTTTCAGGTAATGATCGAAAAACTGTTTCATACGGATGGTTAAATCCATTCGGTTGGCCCAGCTTTCGGCTTTCAGGTTGTGCTCTTCGTTGTTGTAAGTAAGCATCCAAACCGGTTTATTCAGTCGGCGCATGGCAGTAAACAACTCAATTCCCTGGTACCACGGCACAGCGCCATCGTTATCGTTGTGCATGATGAGAAGCGGAGTTTTTATCTTCGGCACATAAAACAATGGCGAATTTTCGATGTAATCCAAAGGCCTGTCCCACAAAGTACCTCCTATCCTACTCTGCGTCTGCTCGTACTGAAACATGCGTGAGCGACCCGATTCCCAGCGAATACCACCATAAGCGCTGGTCATGTTGGCAACCGGTGCACCGGCCATAGCAGCTGCAAACATATTGGTTTGGGTAATGAGCCAGGCTGTTTGGTATCCGCCCCAACTCTGTCCCTGTATGCCAATTCGTTGCCGGTCGATAAACGGAAACATGTTGCTCACAAACTGAGTACCGCTCACAATGGCATCGAAAGCAGCACGTCCTGGCAAACCATCTTCGTAAGTAATATCAGGAATAAAAACAATGTAATCGTTGCTTGGGTAATGCACTCTGTTAACGGTAGAGCGCGTGGGCGCGGGCGTTGTGTAAGTATGCAAATTATCGGCATTGCGCTCGTAAAAATAAACCACCATCGGATATTTGCGGTCGAGATCGATTGTTTCAGGAAAATACAATAAGCCTTCGAGCGATTTTCCGGAGAAAGTATCCCAGTGAACCAAACGAACAACCGGCCAGACGTAAGATTTTTGCTGCGGGTTGGAATCAGAAAGCCGGCGACGATGTTCAAACGTCAACTCTCCACTCCACAAATCAGGCGATTCAGTGAAACTTTCGCGTGTCCAAATGAGTGTTTCAGCATTTTTGGCTTTTGCCAGACTTTCGAATTTGAAATCTTCCATCAGCAATAAACGTGGATCGGTATAATTGCGGAAATCTGCATTAAAGTAACCTTCCGACTTGTTTCGCTCGTCGAAAGCATGAACAATAAACGGTTTGCCTGTATCAATAAATTCTTCTTCCGGATCAAGTTTTTGGTAGCGAAACTTCAGGTGATTTTTCCTTCCGTAGTTGCGGGTAGCATTAACAGGCACTTTCGATCCATCTAAAGTAACTTTCCAGATGTCGTATCGATCGTACAAAAACAAATATTTATCGCTTTCGGGGAAGGGGTATTTCTCGCTTTCCGACCAACCGGCAATGCCATACGGATTAGGTTCTCCGGGCATATCCCATCGTTCGTCGCAAAATGAAACCGGAATACTTGAACTTAAGTCAATAATGTCAACTGAATTCACATCGGTTGACCGCGAATAATAGGTACTATCAGCGGAATCGTACCAAACCACGTAATTCCCTCCAGGCGACAAGTATGCCATCTGCTTATTTTTAACCATGAGACGCTTATTGCCGGTTTCGATCTCTATCAGATAATAGTCGGCGTTTGAGTTGCCTGTCCACGAAGACTCCAGCTTATAGGGCGACTGATCGATTCCTAATGCAAAACGACCATTTCCTTTCTGAATCGTCCGGATATCGCGAGCGGTCGGGTCTCCAAGCTGAACAAATTTGTCTTTGTCAACCAAATATACTGCCCGATAAGTTCGCTTTATCTCCCTGTCGAGGTTTTTCTTTTGCTCTGGTTGCAGCTCTTTGTCTTTCCAGCTCCAGATGTCGAGTACCGGTTTTTCCTCATCAAGTAAGGTGTCTTTTGGCTCTGCAATTGGTTTGGAATTGGTACCGAAGTAAACACGAAGACCATTGTCTGAAAAAGTAAGCTCTGCATTTTCCGAAGGAGACCAACCTAGCGGCATACCCGGACATTCAGGAATTACAGCGGCTTTTGGCTCGCCTGTTGTGAGCGATCCGTAATATAAACTGAAGACTTTTGCCTTGATTGTATCGGTCGAAAACAGGAATGCGAACCGACCTCCCTGCTGATCGGAGGCGATTTTTTTAGCAATCCCTGTTTGCCTGAAAATAACAGTTGCTTTTCGTTTGTCTGTGTCAAAAACTACCACTTCCGAACGATCGAGCGAATCTTTTGAATGGCGGACAAATGTTACGCTGTGCCCGAGCGGTGCATAATAATATTCGGTAACATTCTGAAAACAAACCGTATCGCCCGAAGATGCATTCAGAAGCACCAACTGGCTTTTCGAATCCTTTAGCGGATCGTTGATTTTAGGTTTTGACTTCTCCCCTTTTGTATCCTCCTCTTTTCCGTTCTTTTTTTCAGGCTTTTTCATATCGGTTAAAAAAGCCACCCATTTGGCATTTTCCTTCGGAAGTGAATATTGTTTCAGATTTGGAAACGCGAAAACCTTGTGATGCCTGAAAACCAATACACCCAGGCTGTCTTTGGGCATTAGTTCTTTTTTAAGCTTTTTCTTTTTTGCGCTCCTGATGGTGTCTTCGGGTTGTTTCAGTTTATAAACAATGTAATCTGATTCAGGAGAAAAGCGTGCGTCGAATCCACGGCTGATGGTATCCGATTTTTTCGAGTCGGTCGATTTAATAATCAGGTTACCATTTCCTTTTTGCGGGTTCAATTCATAAGCGGCCAGTTTGCCATCATTCGAGACAATGGGTTTTACCAATACTTTCCATTTGGCAAAGTCGTCGATTGTAATTGGTTTTTTATCAACTTTTTGGGCATTCAGAATCAGCGAAGAACATAAAGTAATAATCAGGAATACTAAACCGGCTCGTTTCATAATAGTTTTTCAAGTTTGGATTTCAAAGATAACATTTACCCTACTTGAGGGAAACAGTTATTAAACATTAAAACAAGCGAAACGGTTTTTACCATTAAGAAAATCGAAAGCGATTTTTAAACGTCACACTCTAATTTGTTCTATCCTGTTTAAAATCAACCCTATCAACGGCCGAAGTCCTGAAAAAACCCAATGCCCCATTATCCAGATTGGTTGGTGGCGATGCCGGACTTGGAGAATATCCGCCGCCATCGGTTTTAAATTGCTGAAGTAAGGCTTTGTAATATTCGTAGGCTTCTTTTGTAATGGAGTGCATCTCAATAAAGTAATCGTTAAACATTCTTCCACCTATTATAAACGGATAAGCAGTTCTCCAGTAATAAGGTGAAACACCTTTACAAACATCCAGCCCGTTCACATATTCATTCAGGTACTCATCACTTAACACAGAATATGGCCATGTATATGCCGCATTTTGGGTGATGAACAAATAATAGTTTCGCTCATTTTGTGGCTCTTTGAAATAAATAAGAGGAATTAAATAATCTGGTTTTCCCTCTGCTCCTAACGTAAAATCAAGATTAACCGAATCAAGCGGAGGTACTGGCGGCATGTAACTGGTAGCATGGTATTCTTTATTTTGCCATTTGATGGTCAGCGAATACGTATGACCTGCAACTCCCTTGAGTTTAGAAGTTTCATAATAACCGGTATGAATGGTTTTTTGCGGAATTTCAAAACGTGAATATTCAACATTGTGGATGCTATCTTTATAATGATACCATTTTCCGGCTGAACACGGAATCAAAGTATCTTTAAATGAAGTATTATTATCAGTGACGTATATTTCGGCATCTTTAACAGGAATGGCTCTGTCGTTGCTGTATAAATAGGTTGTGTCGTTATCGGGTCTTACGCTGGTATAAATATTAAAATCGGCACTGCTTTTTGTCAGACGTACGTAGTAGGGGCCATTTTGATTGGTGATCGTTGCGTCAACTACCAATTTAAGGTCATTTGATTTCAGTTGTAAATCGTACTCTTTTGTGCAAGAATATGAAACGATTATTAGGATGAAAGCTATAAATCTGATTCGCATGGCTTAAAATTTTAGGTTGTATGTGATCGACGGAACAATACCGAATAGGTACATTTTAGTGAACTGACTTGAAGTCATATCTCCTTCCTGACGGGCAAAAAGGATATAAATGTTCTTCTGCTCATAAACATTGTAAATTCCAAAGACCCATTCCGACTTCCATTTGCGGGTATCATTTTTCGGCGACTTGTAAGTGAAGGAAAGATCCAATCGGTGATAAGGCTCAATTTGGTAACCGTTGCGCTTTGAGTAGTAGCTGAAAGACACTCCGTTATACACAAACGAACCTTCAGGAACAGTAACAAAACCGCCCGAAGAAAATTTGAAAGTGCTCGAAACGCTCCACTTTCGGTTGAGCTGGTAGTTTCCGGTAATGGAAAGATTGTGCCGGATATCCCAACGTGGCGAAAAATAGACGTTGTTGTTTACCCCATCAATCTGGTATTGGGTTTTCGAAAAAGTATAGGCAACCCAGCCAGTTAAATCACCAGTTTTCTTTTCCAGCATATACTCGTTTCCATACGCATAACCATCTCCGCTTAAAGTTTGGGTAACGATGTGCTTATTCAGAAACAGATTGGCATTGTCTTTAAAGTCAATGATATTCCGTAAGTTTTTGTAATACACTTCGGAAGTAAACTCATATTGATTGTTGTTGAAAGAATGATAATAACCCAATACAAACTGGCCGGAAGATTGGGGACGGATATCCTTGTCAGGAGGCATCCAGACATCAGTAGGCAAACCAAAAGCAGAGTTACTTAGCAAATGTAAAAATTGAGTAGTGCGCCCGTAAGCCAGCTTTACCGAATTACGGTTTCCCAAAAGGTAGCGTGCCGAAATACGTGGCTCCAAACTGTGGTAAAACTGAACAATCTCACCACTTTTGTATGCTTCGAAACCTGTAACCCGTGTTTTCTCTTCGTTGTACTGAAAAACAGTATCCTTTCCGATGTTTATGAAACCGGCGTATCGCAAGCCATAATCGATACTCAACCTGTCTGTAATTTTTTGTTCGTTGCTGATGTACGCCGAAACTTCTACTGCATTTTTGTGGCTCATCGCATAAGGCTTTATACTCGAACGATCACTTCGGGGCATAATCCGGCCTGGTTCGAAATAGTGATAAACAGCTGCTGCACCAAACCTGATATGATTCGAGGAATTCAGATAGGCCGTAAAATCAGCCTTTAGGCCGGCTTCCTGAATGTTCGATTTCCAATCGAAATTTTTCAGATCGTCGTTGATAGAATATGAGTAATTGTAATTGCTGTAATAGCCTGTGAAATTGGAGAAAAGACTGCTGTTAAAAATGTGGTTCCAACGCAGTGTAGAAGTGGTATTTCCCCAATTCAATGAGTTGTCGTTATTTAGCGAATAGCTGTAAAACCGGTCGCCTCCGGTGTAGGTTGAAAGATAAAGATGGTTTTTATCGTTGATCCGGTAATTGAATTTTGCATTCAGATCGTAAAAGTTGATTTCGTTTTTATCGTTAAAATTACGCAACTCCCAAATGCCAAGGACATCACGCCCCAACTTCCCCGCCAGAAGATTCAGAGTCTGCCCTGCATAACTGTAACGCCCTGAAATAATGAAAGAGGCTTTATCTTTTGCAATTGGGCCTTCAAGCGTTAAACGGCTTGCCAGCAGACCAATACCCACATTGGCAGCATACTTTTTATAATTACCTTCTTTCATGGTAATGTCCACAATCGAAGATAAACGTCCGCCGTATTGTGCCGGAAATGCTCCTTTGTAAAACGAAACATTGTTGAGGGCATCGGTATTAAAAGTAGAGAAAAAGCCCAAAGCGTGCGACGGATTATAAACCGGGGCTTCATCAAGAATAATCAAATTCTGATCGAACGATCCCCCTCTGACATTGATATTGGTAGATCCTTCGCCGGCAGTTTGCACTCCGGGCAACAGTTGCAGACTCTTCAAAACATCGGGTTCGCCAGTCATCGAAGTGATAGACTTTATCTGTTTTATCCCGATTACGTTTTTACTAACCGACGTGGAATTAAGTGTCGATTTATTTCCCTGAACTGTAACTTCATCCAGCGACTTTATTTGCGGCAAAAGTTCAATATCCAGTTTGGTACTTTTTTCAATTTCAATGGGTTTGGTAAAAACGGAATACCCCAGATAGCTGCATACGATGGTGCATTTTCCCGAATTGGGTGAGATGGAATAAAACCCATACTTATTGGCCGCTACCACCTGATTGGTTTCTTTTATTATAACAACAGCTCCAATCAGGTTTTCTCCGGAAAGAGCATCTTTTACAGATCCGTACAGAGTTAATTTTTGAGAAAAAAGTGATGATGAAAAGAACAAACAGATGACCAGCAGGATGCACTTTGGATTTGGAAGAATCATTGAATTGGGTTAGATAAAGTTTGGTGATGTTATTTAGAACGGTGTGCGTTCCAAATTATTATGCCAAGCAGAATTTAACCAGAAAGCTACTTTACAAATCCAGCCATTCTTTAAAACCCGGAACTTTATCGCGGCTAACGATGATAGGCTCCTCATCAGCTTTCTTCAGTTTAATTTTCAGGCGGCTGTTTGAATAAACAACAATGTCGGCAATCGACAAATTACTAAGGATATATTTTCGGTTGATGCGGAAAAACCTTTGCTCGTCAACCATTTCAGAAATATGGTCGAGCGAATAATCAACAAGGTAGGTTCTGAAATCGGAAGTGCAGAGGTAAGTTGCTTTTTCGAGGCTGTAAAAATAGAGGATTTCCTCCACCGGAATGGATTTCAAATGCTCACCAACTTTGATAATAAACCGTGTTTTGTACTGTTTCCGCAGCATTTCCTTTACCTTACTCAGCAACTCGACAGTAACAATTGGCTGATTATGAACAGTCTGAAACTGCTGCCCGAATTTTTGCATGGCTGCTTCCAGCTCGCTCCATGCAATCGGTTTTAGCAGGTAATCAATACTGTTTACCTTGAAAGCTTTTACAGCATATTCTTGGTAAGCTGTGGTAAAAATCACCGGACAAGTTATTTTTGCCCGCTCGAAAATTTCGAAGCTCAATCCGTCGGCCAGCTGAATGTCCATAAACACAAGGTCGGGCGCCGAATGATGCTGAAACCATTCTTCAGCACCGCTAACAGAATCGAGCACAGCCAATACCGAAATTTGCTGATCAAACTTCAGGATTAACTGTTTTAGCCAATCAGCAGCCGGCTTTTCGTCTTCAATAATGAGTACTTTATACATGGATTAATCGGTTAATAAAGGAATGCCTGCGAGAAACTTCTCCCCATTTTCAGAAATGATCACTTTTTTGTCGGTAAAAAATCCATATTGACTTTTAATATTCTGAATTCCACTTCCGGTTCCTTCCGATCCCGGTTTCTTCTGAAGCCGGTTTTCAACCATCAGATACAGATCGTCGCTCACAAATATTCTTATTTGCAATGGGTTACGGTCGGAGATCTCGTTGTGTTTGATCGCGTTCTCAACCAGCATTTGTATCGACAACGGAATAACTCGGAAGTTTCTAAGGTCAACATTCATCTGTACTTCCAGATTGGTGCCAAACCTTATTTTCTGCAAAAAAATGTACGACTCAACAAATTTCAGTTCAGTATTGAGCGACACCAATTCCTGATCTTTTTGATCGAGTACATAGCGGTAAACTTCCGACAGCTTCTTTACAAAATCGATGGCTTTATCAGGATTGGTGCTGATTAACGATGTCAGCGAATTCAGATTATTGAAAAGAAAATGAGGGTTCACCTGACTTTTCAGGGTTTCGTATTGCAAGGCCAGTTGTTCGCGTTTGAGTTTCTCCTGCTGAATTGCCACCTCTTTCCAGTTCCTGAAAAACATCACCGCATTAGAGATCAACGAACCTAAAACAATAAAAAAGAAAGCAATTTTAATCATAAAAAAGCCCCGGTCGAGAAAATATCCGGTGGTAATTTGTTCATGCGAAAAAAAACCGTTCAGCAGAATTGTGATCACTATGATTGACAGCGAAAAGCCAATCGTGACCAGAGTTTGCACTATTAACCGCTTGAGTGGGAAATGCAACCAGGGTAGTTTCCGGTCGAGAACAGCGATCATAACTGTTAAGCCAATCATAAATATTCCGCCAACCACCACCGAATTTACAGAACTATATAAAAACATCTCCCATGTAAACCTTTGGCCCCTAAAAACAAGGAGCATAATGCTATTTCCCATTGCAACGAGGAGCAGCAAAAAGGCTGGAACCTGCCAGATAAGCTTTTTAAATTGGAATTGTTTGTCAGTCATTGGTCGGATGGCATTGTTAGATTTTTCGAATTTACAGAATTAATACAAATAATTTTACAACATTATTGAAACCAGAAAAATAATCTGCCTCACATAAGGCGATTTAATGGGTGTTGATTCATATTTTCCTGTAGCATTCGGTTTGTTCGAGAAATTGTAACCATACACATTATCAAATCCTGCCAGGTTATTGACCATCAGATGTAAAACCGATTGTTTTCCCCACAATTGCGTAAGATAAGTCAGGCTTAAACTTATGTCGTTGTACGATTGTGTTTTGGCATTCATAAACCCTGAAAGATTTGGATCGTGATATGGTCTGCTGCTTGCAAACGAATAGGTAATCGATCCATACGTATTCAAAGGCACAAAAAACCGTTTGTAAACTACCGACAGATTGTGTTCAGACAAGTAATTTGGAGTGGCCTCCATCAGGTAATCTTTGTAATTACGTCGGGCATTAATCCATGAATACGAAATCCAGTAATCGTTTAAATTGAAGGTTTCTTTATCGCGCCAGAAGATGTCGATACCTTCGGCACTACCGCTTCCGGAGTTGTTGTAATCCAACGGATTGGTTGCAAATGGTTGATCGAATTTTACAAGATTGCTGTATTTTTTCGAGTAAGCTTCAATTCTAAAGGTCTTCAGATCGGTCATATATTGCCAGGTCATCACCGTATGTTGCGATTTCTCGGGTTTTAACCGGGGTGCAAATTTCAGGTAATCGTCTTCCGGATTTTGCGAAAATTGGCCGAAAGCGAGCGAAACCTGGCTATGTTTTCCGGTTTTGTATGCTCCCGAAAACCTTGGTGCAATTGTAGTTTCATTCAGTAGTGAACTGTTTTCGAGCCGGGCACCCAATCGGGTCGCAAATTTCTTCGACAGCTTATATTCCAATTCTGCAAATCCGGAGGTTTGATTGTTACTGAATGGTAACCGGAAATTTCCGTCCATTTGGATCTTTTGCTCATAAGAATAACTGATAAAATCACCGCCGAATTTCAGTTCGGTTTGCTCATTCAGGAAATGAGTGAATGCCATTTTTGCCTGAACCATCTTTTTGTTCGTGATAAGCTGATCGTTGTCAATGTCGAATTTCTGCTGGTCGTAATTCAGAGCAATACCCGTTTTGATCATCCACTTATCGCCAAGCATTTCGTTATAAGTATTGTTCAGAAATGCATTATTACCATTCAGCAAAATATTCTGATTTACACCTGTTTGCGTGTTGGGATAGAGAATTCCACTGCTGCTGTTATTAAAGGTTCCAAACATCTTGAACATTCCGGTTTTGCTTGTTTTCAGGCGGTACATCAAAGTTGCGTCGAGTCCAACGGGACTTTTGGTCCAGTCAACAAGTTGTTTGTTGATTTTATTGGATAATCCCGAAGTTACATAACTACCACTAAGTGAAAGTGACGATTTGTTCCAACATTTTGTGGTAGAGGCCATCACACCAACGGTCATAATCGAAATGCTCGATTGATCAGTTTTTTCAAGCGAATTTGTTTTCATATCAACAACAGAAGAAAGCGCCTGACCATATTCGGCTGAATAAGCGCCCGTACTAAATAAAGTTCCGCTGAAAAGCAATGGAGAAAACCGCCCGCGCGTTGGCAGATCGGGCATTTTCGACATGTAAGGCGACGAAACCAACATTCCGTCCATAAAGGTTTTTGTTTCATAACCCTCTCCTCCCCTCACAAACACGCGTCCGTCCTCGCCAACCTTTTGCACGCCGGGTAAAGTGCCCAAAGCGCCAAAAATATCGCCCTGGGCGCTGGGTGTAGTAGCAATGTCGAGTACACGAAGAACCACCGCTTTTTTTTCGTCGCTGGCTTCAAAAGCACCGGCATTAATTACTACTTCATCAATCTGGTCGTCAGATTCACGTAAAACAATGTTCATGGTAATTGTCTGGGCGCTGTCTAAATCAAGCTTCTGGAGAAATGGGTTGTAGCCAATAAAAGTTACCGAAAGCTGATGAATCCCTTTCCTGTTGGTTTTAAAACTGAATCGGCCCAAGCTATCGGCAGTCGTTCCATCATAAGTTTCCTGTAGAAAAATATTTGCTCCTGAAAGCGGATTTTTTTTCGGATCGGTAACCTGCCCTGAAATTTGTACTTGTGCATAGATATTGCTTTGGATCAGGGCAAAAACTAAAATAATGAATATTGATCTCATGGCTTTGAGAATTTGTTTGCCCAAAGGAAAGCCGAAGATCAGGGGTAAAAAATAAAAAATTACCGGATCGCAGTTTGAAGCGGATGAATCGTAAAATAAGGCGATGAAACTTTACACTTCAGTTTCGGGAACCGTTTCTTCAGCAGGACGAAGAAATTTTTCGATCAGTTCGGTAATGAAATTTCGGATAGATTCGGCATTTTTAGCGATCAAACTTGTTACACCGAATTGAAGCATTACACCAACAATTTTCAGGAATGGATTGCCTCCTGATTTTATCATTATTTTCTTGGTAATATAGCCGGTAATTATAGAAATAATGGTTTCGAAAAGGTTTGCTTTTATTTCAGAAGAGCCCGTCAATTCTTTGATTGAATTCTTAATCAGATTGGTTAACTTAAAGCTTTCAAGTGTAATCCGAAACTGTTCTTTCAGAATTTCGCCTTCTTCCGCCTGTTTAATCTCAAGTAACCGGATGGATTCTTTAAGCGAGGCAACTGCATTTTGTTTTTTCATAGTTTTATTCGAGTACTTGTGTAATGATAGAATTATTGAGTGGGTTCTTTACCAACTGTTTGCGGAAGATACCGAATACGATTCCAAGAATTGCGTAAAAGCCTGATACTGCAAAAAAACCATAATAAGACTTGCCCAATAGTTCGCCAATCCACAAAGCAACCCCAATATTTAAGATAAGAAAGAACAATACGGCAAATACAATCACAATCGACCACGAAATTAAAGTTGAAACCACATCTGCTGATTTATCGAGGGTTTTCAGTTTCAGCAGTTCAATCGTTGTTTTGCCGTATTGTTCGCCTTTTTCAATAAGGGATTCAATTAAGCTTTGCTGTTCATCCATGATTAGATTTTTTGTGAAATAAAGGAATAAATCCGATCAAAACAAAATCATTAAGCTTTAGTTTCTTCAGCCATTTTTTTTGCTTTCGAATGAACTCCGTCCATCTTTTTGGATAAATCGTCGATCAGTCCATTGAACTTTTCCTTAACTTCATCGACATAATCTTCACCCTTTTCAACAATTTTCTTTCTTGTTTCAGTTCCTTTATCTGGAGCAAACAAGATTCCTAACACTGCACCGGCGGCTAAACCTGCCAATACACCTAAAAACACTTTTCCTGAACTCATAGCTTTAATTTTTAATTGTTTATGACTACAACTGCAATCCGAATTCAATAATTATCTATTAAATTCGATGCTATAGCAATATAACAAAAATCAGTTGAAAAACCAAGAAAACCGGGCACGGATTTGCGTCAAAAACTAAGAATTATAACGGCATAAATTCCGTTGCAAATCAAAAAACACCAATTAGCAGATAATTCAGTTTATTTTTTAATCTTCTTTCGGAAGCGACTCACAAGTTTATCCTGAATGTGTTCCTTTTCCCTGAAATTCACCTCTTCCCCGAGTAAAAATCCATAAGGTTTTAACGATTCAATATTGTCGCAAACCACTTTTGCCATGCCCGTTAAAGGCATACAAAGTATCATACCCGGAATACCCCAAATAAGTGCACTCGCAACCAAAACGAGTGTTGCCGTAAGCGGGTTGATACTTACACTGCTTCCTACTACATAAGGTGTGATAAAATTATTGTCGAGGAACTGAACGAAGAAACAAATCGCTGCTACAGCAAGGGCATAGCTCATTGAGTCTTTGGTAAGAAAAGCCATTGTAATTGGCAAAATACTGCCAATAAGAACCCCAATGTATGGAATGACGTTAAGAGCCGAAGCCAATACACCGAATAAAATAGCATGTGGGAGTCCAAGTATCAAAAAGCCGGTTGAGTTTAATACTGAAAGAATTACAACATCAAGAAAAATACCCACAACGTAATTCTGCGAAACTTTCGAAACTTTTTTTACGACCTGCAAAGCGTGGTCATTCTTATCGTCTTTTACTATCAGTTGCACAAATTCTCTAAATTTCTGCTGGTACAATGTCAAAAAGAAAATATAAATCGGAATAAGGGCAAAACTTGCCAGAAATGTGGTAGTTGCAGAAAAAATTCCCATCACCAGAACCCCGCCGGTACTGGCATTTTCCTGAATTTTTGTTTTCAGCCAGGCTTGTTGTTCATGACTGCTGATATGAAAAGTCTCGCTGATATATTCCTGAAAAATATTCCATTTGATTGTCAATATTTTCTGGAGCATCGGCCAGTCGTTTACAAAGCTTGAAACCTGCGCAATAAAAAAATAAACCAAGGCTACAAAAATTGAAAGAGCCAGTATTATACTGATTAAAATAGCTACAACTTTCGGGAATCGCCAGCGTTCGAGTTTTCGCGAAACTGGTAAAAGCAGAAATGTAAATACAACTGCAATTGTAAAAGGGATCAGTATATTTTTGGCAAAAATTAGGAAAGCCACGACTAAGCCAATCAATAAAAGTTTTACGGTAGCTTTATAATAAAAGGGTTGCTCTGTAATTGTCATGGATAAATATTTTTATTTAATTGTTCAGTATATTTGATTTATATGTTGTATCAAAAATAGTGGCTTCCGAAAAATAATTACTGTTTCAATATACTAAAACCTCGTGCATGTAGTTTTATTAGCGATTGGATTTTAGTAATTCATAAAAAAATCTATCGGTATTCCGAACTAATCAATCAATTCCCGGTAGAACCTTTCCAGGGCAGGAGTTCCTGCCCTGGTTTAGTATATAGAATTCACTATTTCAAAGCTTTAATCCATGCTTCAGCCATCAGTGCATTACCGGCCATCGACGGATGAACACCATCTCCGGTCCAGTATTTACCGGGGGCATGTTTTTGTGCCTCGTCAAAAATAGACTGATAAGGAATAAAAACAGTATCGAATTCTTCGGCCAGTTTTCTGGCTGCAATGCGGTACGAATCGAATGAAGGAAACCAGTTTTCTTTTACTGCAGAACATCCCAAAACTGCAAACGGCTCACAAATTACCAGCTTTACTTCGGGCAGCATCTTTTTTGTGAGTGTTAAAAGCTGGCGAAAATCATTTTCATATTTTATGACGGTTCCATCATATTTTCCATCGAGGGTGTGCCAAAAATCGTTGACACCAATCAAAATACTTAGCAAGCCCGGCTTCAGTTCAAAACAGTCTTTCTGCCAGCGGTCTGCCAATTGAAAAACCTTGTTGCCACTGATACCGCGATTGTAAATCGAAAGTTCTTTCGAAGCAAATTCATTCAGTATGGAAGAAGCCGACAGAAAAGCATATCCCGAACCAAATGATCCGGCAGAATTAGCCAGTTGTTTCGTTTTTTCACGTCCCGCATCTGTAATCGAATCACCCTGAAAAAGAATTACATCGCCCTTATTCAGTGAAGACAAAATGCCTTTCTGTTTTTTGGGAGCAGATGGCATTGATGCCGATAATATTGCAGGAATGGCTGCCAATCCAACTGTTCCTGAAGCGGCATTCCAGAGAAAATTACGTCGGTTAATGTTCATGATCAGATATTTAGTATGGTTTGAAGAATGAAACTTATTCGGTCGCTAACCGAAATTAAAGGTAATTCAATAATTTGATAATTCAAGCCTGAATAGGTTTCCAAAACAGCCTGATGAATACAAACTGCTTCGTCAAAAGTTTCTTTTCTGATAGCATCATTGATATAGATTTCCGGCCATGGCGGGGTCACAAAAACGAGAGGTGCGTAACGGTAATTTTCGGCATTCTGTTTCAATTCTTCCGACGCTGCAAACCCTTTGTATCGCGCGAACGCCAATTGATCGGGTATTCCGCGGTCGGCAAATGCAATACGCTGGTCCGGAACCGATTCGTAAAATTTTTGTCGCAACCGTAATATTTCTTCCTGAAAAAGCTTTGGATTTTTCCATGGCAGCAAGTCACCACCTATTTTCTGCTGGTGGTCAATCAGTTCGCGTGCAAATTCGCCCGAACACAAATATCCAGCACGACGCAATTCATCAATCATTGCGGTTTTTCCAAACCCGGGGCCACCTGTGATAATAAAGATTTGCTTTTGAGCCATAAATCAGTTATATGATTGACCGTTTAAATACCTATTTGGCATTTTTTGTCGGTCAGTTGTGGTCATTTATAGTCATTATGTTGTTATTTCCTGACAACTTAATGATTATTGAATGACTTTTATGACAATGGGTAATATTACGGATATCCAATATCAGTTAACAACAACTTTTTGGCTGATTGTTTCTCCTGAAACTGTTACCTTCAGTATATAAAATCCCTTTTGCTGAACATGAATACCGAAGCAATTGCCTTGATTTTCCTGATTCTCAGCAACAACCTGCCCTGCCAGATTAAACAACTGATAACCATCCATTTCGTAAACCGATTCGATATTGAGTAATCATGAAACAGAAGGATTTGGGTAAACAGAAATCCGATTGGGCGAAATTGTATTATCCAGACTCGATTGCACCGAATTCCGTGCAATTCGCAATCTGAGCTGATCTTCGTATAGCGATTGCGGCTCTAATTGATCGCCTTTCCCGATTCCCTCCTTAAAATCTTCGGGAGAAGTATTGTACGGATAGTTACTGGTTGTTCCCGAAACAGGCGTGGTTTTAACAGCACTTGCCGCGCCGCGCGTTCCAATTATATAGCCCCAGCCATATTGCACAGACTCAACAACTGCAGTTTTTCCTGAAGAATAAGCCTCTCCGTTAGTATTCCAGAATACACTTTGGGTAGTTGGGTGACCGTGCATTGAGGGAGAAGTTCCGTAAGGCCTGAATTTAGCTTCCAGAAAATCCTTATTGGCAGTAAAATTATCGAACAAATTGGCCATGCTCAGATGCATGTGAAAATCGCTGGCCAGTCTCGAATTTTCGCCACGGCAGCGTAAAATTACGTTTCCGTTGGCCTGCATCGTTTTAAAATCGTAGTTGTGCCTTGCATGATTGGCGTGTGAATTCTTTATCAGACAATCATTTCCGCCCAAAATAAACATATAGCCATTTCCCCCTTCGCCTTCGTACTGCGGTTTCTGTAAAAAACATGATTCAACAGTAATAAAACGGGTGCGCTGCAACAAAATGCCATTCGAAACAAGATGAAAATCACCTGTATTTTGCGATGGTTTATAAGTATTTACATTCCTGATCCAACAATTTATGGCATTGAAAACACCGATCAATTGCGATCCGTGTATCTCATAAGCGCCAGTTCCGGCAACTTCAAAATCGAGATCACCGAGTCCTGCAATTGTTGTTTGCTTGTTCGCGATCGAAAAGTGCTCGATGCCAACTTCACTTAAAACCGGAATGACTTTATAAACCCTGGCATTATCCCGCTTTTTCAGAAAATATCTTGTAGGCGCATCTATTTTTAAAGTATTTGCCGATGGATCGATTGCCACAATTTTCCGGTAAAAAATGGGACCAACCATCGCAGTTCCCCATAATCCAGCCATTTGGTGCTCTTCAATAAATCCTGAAGTAACATCCGCACGAACAACTACCCAATCGCCAATCTTAAAGTTGGCCACCGAAGTAACCGGAATCAGTTCTGAAGGCTCCAAAATATCAGTAGTAATATTTACTGTATTGGTTCCGGAATAAACCCAATCGCCTCCGGTAACTGGTCTGACAGTAATAACAGAAAGACCCCGAACATTCGGATTTTCATTAAATATGAATGTTTTGCCGGTACCAGCGCCCCGTAAAACAACATTGCTGTAATTTATTTTTATAGGGTTGTTAGCCGCAGCCGATACATTTATCTTGAAAGTTCCCTCCGGCAAAAAAACCACTCCACCACCAGCTTTTCCGGCATCGTCGAGCGCCAGCTGTATGGCTGCACGGGCATCAATTCCACCGGTTTTATCTGCAAAATAGGGCGCTTTGGTCACATCCAAAATATTGGCAGTAATTTCAGGAAGAGGAACATCTCCACTTCGATAACCGGAATATGAAAAATCGTGTAAAAATCTGCCTTGAGAATCTTTATATCCCGGCATCCAGTTTTCAGGATATAAACTACTACGCCATGTTTGCGCAAAAACGGGAGAAAAAAGCATTAAACAGAAACAAACCAGGAGTACTTTTTTTATCATGTTGCAATCGATTGTAATTGTTAAAAGGCTAAAAATAGAAATTATTAATACCGAAAACAGACAGTGAAACTATATTTATTAAATAATCATTAATAATAAAACACGTATCACTCATTATCAGCAACATAACAAACAATAGCGGGTTGAAATATACAGCGGCTAAAAATTAAAATATACATTTGCGGCCGAACCGTGTGCGAACACGTTTTTTTTTAATTCAATTCCGTGTACGAACACGTAAAAACATAAAAAAAACAAAATAAAATGGAACTTAATCGCAAAACAGCCACTCAAACAAAAGTCTATCCAACCCGAATCCTTCAATTTGGCGAAGGAAATTTCTTACGCGCCTTTACCGATTGGATTGTAGATAAAATGAACAAGGAAATCGGGTTTAATACCGGAGTTGATGTGGTTCAACCCTTGCCAAACGGAATGGCAGGCATGTTAAACGACCAGGACGGATTATACCATGTTTACCTGAAAGGAATCAAAAACGGCCAACCGGTAAAAGAATATTCGCTGATTGACTGTATAAACGTGGGCATCAATCCCTATTCTGAATTCGAAAAATACGAACAATCGTACCTGAACCCCGATCTTCGCTTTGTATTTTCGAATACCACCGAAGCCGGAATCGCGATGGACGAAACAGATACATTGGAAATGCAGCCTCAAAAGTCGTTTCCTGCAAAAGTTGCTTCGTTGCTTTACAACCGGTTTAAAAAATTCGATGGTGCAACTGATAAAGGATTAATCTTTTTCGCGTGTGAGTTAATTGACAGAAATGGCGACACATTGAAAAAATACGTTTTGCAACATGCTGATAACTGGGAATTAGGCGACGAATTTATCAACTGGGTAAATCAGTCGTGTGCTTTCTGTAACACACTTGTCGACCGCATTGTACCTGGTTTTCCGAAAGACGAAATCCTACAGATTCAGAAAGAAATAGGATTTGAAGATAAGCTGGTAGTGGTTGGCGAATATTTCCATTTTTGGGTAATCGAAGCTCCGGAATGGGTTCAGAAAGAATTTCCGGCAGAAAAAGCCGGATTGGATGTGAAATTTGTGAAAGACATGACCCGCTACCGCGAACAGAAAGTTGCTGTATTGAATGGCTGCCATACAGGAAGTTACGCAGTATCGTACCTTAGCGGACTGGAAACTGTACGCGAAGGATTTGAAAATCTCGAAGTTGGAAGTTTCATGAAAGAACTGGTGTACGACGAAGTTTTGCCGGTACTCGACGGAACAGAAAAAGAACTTCAGTCGTTTGCCCATAAAATTCTGGAACGCTTCAAAAATCCATATATTCGTCACCTGTGGCAAAGCATCGCACTGAATGCCATGTCGAAATGGGAAACCCGCAACTTACCTACCCTGCTTAACTATTTCGAGACTCACCAAATGCTTCCGCAAAAACTGGTATTTTCGCTGGCTGCCATGATCGCTTATTTTAAAGGCGAAGCCGATGGAGTTAGTTACCAGATACAGGATGACCAATGGATACTTGATTTTTACAAGGAATCCTGGGAAGAATGCGACGGACGTCCGATTTCTATTCAGAAACTGGTTGAAAAAGTTCTGAAACTTGAAAAAGTTTGGAAACGCGATTTGAATGAAGTTCCCAACCTCACCATTTCAGTAACCTGCTATTTATTTCTGATTGAACAGGTTGGAATGAAAAAAGCGGTAAAAGCAGTGCTGAGCGAAAATAACCCACTGATGAAGATTGGGTAAAGAAATGATGCGGGTTGCGTGTTCCGAGTTACGTGTTACCGAAACCCGCATCCCGCAACTCATAACAATAAAAAAAATGTCAAAATTCATAACGATCAATCCAATCGACAATGTGGCGGTGTGCCTGGAAGCAGGTCAAAAAGGAGAAACTGTAGTAATTGACGGTCGCAAAATTATTCTTCTGGAAGAAATTCCGGTTGGCCACAAAGTAGCGCTCGAAACCATCGAAAACGGGAAAAATGTCATTAAATATGGCGCTCCGATTGGTCATGCCACCGAAGAAATTAAAATCGGGGCGCACGTGCACGCTCACAACCTGAAAACCAATCTTTCCGGAACAATTACTTATTCGTTTAACCAAAAAATTAATGAAATAAGGTATTCGAAACGCACTTTAACTTTCGACGGATTCCGCCGCAGCAACGGAAATTCAGGAATACGGAATGAAATATGGGTGGTGCCAACAGTAGGTTGTGTAAACGGTCAGGCTCAGCAAATCATCAATCTTTTTCAGAAAGAAGTAAATCCTGAAAACATTGATGCCATCGAGGTTTTCAAGCACAATTACGGTTGCTCGCAATTGGGCGACGACCATAAGAATACACAAAAAGCGTTGGCCGACATCATAAACCATCCGAATGCAGGTGGCGTTTTGGTGCTTGGTTTGGGTTGCGAGAACAATCAGATTTCGCAACTTAAAACCGTTATCGGCGATTACGATCCTGAACGGATTAAATTTCTGGTGGCACAGGAAGTAGATGATGAAATTGAAGCCGGAGTTGAATTGCTGAAAGAAATTTACGAACAGATGAAAAACGATCGCCGCGAAGCCATTCCGCTTTCTGAACTGAAAGTTGGGTTGAAATGTGGCGGATCGGATGGTTTTTCAGGAATTACAGCCAATCCGCTGGTCGGCGCCTTCTCCGATTTTTTGATCGCACAGGGCGGAACCACTGTTCTGACCGAAGTTCCGGAGATGTTTGGCGCCGAAACATTGCTGATGGCAAGGGCAAAAGACCGCGCAACTTTCGACAAAACGGTGAGCCTGATCAACGATTTTAAGGAATATTACATGCAGCACGATTTGCCGGTGTACGAAAATCCATCGCCCGGCAATAAACAGGGCGGCATTTCAACGCTCGAAGACAAGTCGCTGGGCTGCACCCAAAAAGGCGGAACTGCTACCGTGATGGATGTTTTGAAATATGCTGAACCAATTAAAGTGAAAGGACTGAATTTATTGTCGGCTCCGGGCAACGATCTGGTTGCCTCATCAGCATTGGGTTTCAGCGGATGCCAGTTGGTACTTTTTACTACCGGAAGAGGAACTCCTTTTGGAAGTTTTGTACCGACCATGAAAATATCGACCAACTCGGCACTTTTCAACAAAAAGAAAAACTGGATCGACTTCAATGCCGGGCAGTTGCTCGAAGACAAAACAATGGATCAGTTGCTCGAAGAATTTATACAGTTCGTAATAGAAGTTTCTTCAGGTAAAAAACTTAGGCACGAAGAAAGCGGCTTCAAGGAAATTTCGATTTTCAAAACCGGGGTGACGCTGTAAAAAAGTTTCAAGTTCCAGGTTCCAGGTTTCAAGTGGATCTGCTGTAGTTAATGGTTGCTAGGTCATTGATGGTCATTTGTAGTCATTTAATTGTCATTTAAAAGGACGCGAATCTAATGCCCAAAATGACACCAAGCAAATGATCAACTTTTAATAAGTACCTAATTGAAATATCGGTCGCCTGACTCCCTTCTCCCCCGGAGAAGGGCTGGGGATGAGGCTTTTCCTTCTACAACGAATTTCTTCGAATAAACTCAAATGGGCTTTTAATCTGTTCAAACTTTTGGGTGAGGATCATTTGGGCGGCAAGTTGCCCGATTTCTTCGTGATTGGTCGAGATGGTGGTAATACCGTCGCACAGAATTTCTTTTACCTGATTTTCGTTGTAAGCCACTACCCCACAATCTTTTCCAAGTGTCCAGTATTGCTGTTTCACTTTCCGGATAAAAGCATACAAGTCATCATCAGAAACAATGATATAGGCTTCTCCCTGCCGGATTTCGGTGTCTTCCATCCGATCGATAATGGTAAATGGGAATCCGTGTACCTGGCAAAAAATCTGAAATCCGCGTACAATATAGGGTGGGTAAAATTCGGCTTGCGGAAAAACAAGGTTTAATCTGGTGTATTTTCTTAAAAGGTCGAGTCCGCAGCTTAATGCCGACTGAATATCCTTGTCGTATTCCTGATAAACCACCGGATAGTCTTTTAACTCATCGAGAAAACGGTCGATGAACAATACTTTTTCGCGCGGAATCTTTTTGATTACCTGGCTGATATTGGAATTTTCGTTCCTCACATGTGGCAGAATAACGAAATAATCGTAGTTGTTCAGGTTGTTATCGATAATGGCTTCAAATTCATCGGGATCGTAGTTGTAAATTGCAACATCGACACTTGCCCTGGTTCCCATTGTCTTAACAAACGAATAGTAAATACTTCTCTTGTAATTACTTAGTTTATTAAATATCAGGCAAATCTTTAATTTCCTGCTCACATTCACCTGATTAATGTAGTAACCTTTCCCCCGAACGGCCAACAGAATACCTTTCTTTTTCATGTAAACGTAGGCCTTTTCAACGGTGTCGCGCGAAAGGAGCAATTCTTCACTGGTTTCGTTGATGGACGGAATACGCTGTCCCTGTTTGAAAATACCGGCTTCGATATCCGAAATAAACAGATCAACTACCTGCCTGTATTTGGGGACTTCCGATTCAGAGTTTATTTTAAGGTTTTTCAACATGCCAGTTTGATTGGATGCCCGAAATTAATAAAAAAAGGCAAACCGAACTGTTTGCCTCTTATCAAATTGATTTATATATTGTTGCGGGTTACGAGATACGAATTGCGATGTTAAACCAAAACCCGTATCCCGCAACTCGGAACGTTTTTGGCAGGATCACTTACTTTGTTCCGCCAGTCTCCTCCTCAGCAATTCAGGTATTTCGCCGGGTTCTTTGGCAACCGGTACACCGGCTTTGTTGAAAGCTGCAATCTTTTCCTCTGCAGTTCCCGAACCGCTCGAAATGATGGCGCCCGCATGACCCATCCTTTTTCCGGGAGGAGCTGTTTGTCCGGCTATGAAAGCAACCACCGGTTTGGTCATTTTTTCAGCAATATATTGGGCAGCCTGCTCTTCAGCATCACCACCAATTTCACCAATTAAAACAACCGCTTTGGTTTCAGGATCATTCTCGAACATCTCGAGCAAATCGATAAAGTACAATCCGGCAACCGGATCGCCGCCAATTCCAACACAGGTAGTCTGTCCAAAATCGTTCTGTGTGAGCAGATTTACAACTTCGTAGGTCAAAGTACCGCTGCGCGAGATAAAACCAATATTTCCTTCCTTGAAAATCATGGCAGGTAAAATCCCAACCAGCGCTTCTCCGGGAGTAATTAATCCCGGACAGTTGGGGCCGATTAAAAGCGTTCCGTTTAGCTTCAGAATTGGAGTTATCCTTATCATATCCTGAATTGGAACTCCCTCGCTGATAGCGATTACCAGTGCTATTCCTGCATCCGAAGCTTCCAAAATTGCATCGGCAGCAAAAGCGGCAGGTACAAAAATAATAGAAGTATTGGCTCCTGTGGCTTTAACCGCATGGGCTACCGAATTGAAAACCGGAATACCATCGAGTGTTTCACCTTCCTTGCCGGGAGAAACTCCTGCAACGATGTTGGTGCCGTATTCTTTCATTTTACTGGCATGAAATTTACCATCGCGACCGGTTATTCCCTGAACAACCAGCTTTGTATCTTTATTGACTAAAATGCTCATTTTATGTGTTATTTAAAAGTTTCAAATTTCAAGTTCCAGGTTTCAAGTTGTCCCTTTTGGAAATTGATTATTCAATATTCAGTATTGGATATTTAATAAAAACTACCGTTTGCTTAGCTCAATCGCCTTTTGGGCGGCTTCGCTCATCGAACTTACAGTTGGAAGACCTGTTTCTTTTAATAAAGCCAGTCCTTCTTCAGCATTTGTTCCTGAAAGTCGAACCACAATCGGTATATCGGTCATGATGATTTCCAAAGCTTTGATCAAACCTTTTGCAACATCGTCGCAACGTGTAATACCGCCAAAAATGTTGATCATCACCGCTTTCACGTTTTTATCGCTAAGCAAAATATTCATTGCATCAATCACCTTTTGCGGGTTAGAGCTTCCGCCAATATCGAGGAAGTTGGCAGGCGACCCACCATACAATTTAATCATGTCCATAGTTGCCATTGCCAATCCTGCGCCATTAACCATGCACCCGATGTTGCCATCTAATTTGATGTATGCCAGACCTTTTTCGTTGGCTGCTATTTCCTGAAGTTCTTCTGCATCGGGCTCGCGCATGGCAAGTATTTTGGGCTGACGAAACAATGCGTTATCGTCGAAATTCATTTTACCATCAATAGCCAGTATTTCATTTTCAGGAGTGAGCACAAGCGGATTAATTTCAGCAAGCGTCGCATCTGTTTCAATGTACAATTTGTACAGCTTTATAAAAATTGAAGCAGCTTTTTGGGCCAGTTTAATATTGCCAAACAATTCCATTGCAACATTTCTTGCCTGATAATCCAACAAGCCTGTCAAAGGGTTGATGGAATACTTGATGATTTTTTCAGGATTATTTTTGGCTACTTCTTCAATTTCAACCCCACCTTCAGCGCTCACCATCAGTGTGATGCTTTTGGTATTGCGATCGTTGATCAGCCCAACATAAAATTCTTTTTCAATATCAACAGCATCGGTTACCAGTACTTTTTCAACGGTCAACCCTTTGATGTCCATTCCCAGAATTTGCTTGCCGGCAGCAACAGCATCTTCAACAGTACGAGCCAACTTCACCCCACCTGCTTTTCCGCGGCCACCAGCTAAAACCTGGGCTTTTACAACCACCATCCGATCCATCTCCCTGGCAGCTTTTTCAACTTCATAAACGGTGTAACACAATACCCCATCGGGCACAGGAATGCCATAATCCCTGAAAATTTGTCTGGCTTGATATTCGTGAATTTTCATAATACTAAGTAATAGTTAACATTGGTTTTTTAAAACATCTAAATATGCACATTTATATACTCATCGTAATAAATAAAATTGCATTTTAAAAACATATTAACAGTTTCTGTAAAAAATTGTTGCTTTAATTCTTATCGAAACAGTCAATAATAGCCATCCTTTTTGATGCATTTTTAGTTTTTTAGAATAATTTTACCGCCCTAAAAACAAACTACATGCTCGAAGAAATCAGACAAGTACTTCGTAAGGAAGCCGAAGCTGTTCAAAGTATTCCGGTTACTGATGCTTACGAAAAGGCCATTGTTCTTATTGAAGAACGTGTTCACCGGCTCAAAGGCAAACTGGTTGTCTCCGGAATGGGAAAAGCCGGACAAATAGCCTTAAACATTGCAACAACATTCAGTTCAACCGGAACTCCGGCTGTATTTTTGCACCCAAGCGATGCACAACACGGCGATTTAGGTGTAATTCAGCCCAACGATTTGCTGTTACTGATTTCGAATTCAGGAAAAACACGTGAGATTTTGGAGCTTGTAGAATTGGCAGAAAATCTGTATAAAGATTTACCCTTGATTGTGATTACTAGTAATAAGGAATCGCAACTGGCCATGCTGGCTGATGTTTGTCTGGAAACCGGTAACCCGAGAGAAGTTTGCATTCTCGGTCTCACCCCCAGCACGTCGACCACAGTAATGACTGTTATTGGCGATGTTTTGGTGGTGATGATGATGAAGCGAATCAATTTCAGCAATGAAGATTACGCCAAACGCCACCACGGCGGATATTTGGGTGACAAATCGAGGCTGCAGGCAGGAATAAAAAAGTAGGCAATCTCTAGTGGTCAGTCTCAATGACCAGTGGTCAGTCGCAGTAGTCTTTTACAGTGCCAAACCTCAACTTGAAACCTGGAACTTTGAACTTGAAACTGGGGGCAGAGAGCATGGAGCAGGGAAACATGACAGGCACGCAACTTGGAACTTTGAACTTGAAACTTGAAACTTGAAACTATTTTAATTATGCGTATTTTAAAAGAACATACCATTGGATTGATAATTGACATTCAGGAACGGCTGGTTCCGGTAATGGAAGATAGCGAACAAATGGTAGAAAATTGTGTGAAACTGATTCAGGGCATGCAAATTCTGGGACTTCAGTTGCTCGTAACGCAACAATATACAAAAGGATTGGGCGAAACCATCGACGAAATAAAATCCATAATTCCTGGTTTTCAGTATATTGAAAAGAAAGATTTTAGCTGTTATGACGAACCAGCTTTTGCTGAAAAGTTAGATCAGTCGGGTACTAAAAATGTGATTATCTGTGGCATCGAATCGCATGTTTGTGTTTTGCAAACTGCAATCGATCTGAAAGAAGCTGGCTATACACCGATTGTGGTGATGGATTGTGTTTCGTCGCGCTCGTTCGATAATGTTGATTTGGCCATGGAACGCTTCCGGCACGAAGGAATCATGATGACATCCTGTGAATCAATACTTTTTGAACTAACCCGCGGCGCCGGTGCTCCCGGATTTAAAGAGATTTCAAAACTGGTGAAATAAATATTTGTGTGGTGGTAGAGACGTCCTAGTAAGGCGTCTCTACAGCATCATACCTATTTATTTACGTAGAAATACCTGATCCGGCAGGCTGTTCCTTTGCTTTGAATGTTCTTTTCAGGCAAAACCTTTATTTCGAGGCGATGCTTTCCGAATTTTAAACCATACGCCAATGTGTGAAACCAAGGCAAATGCAACTGCGAACTCCATTGGGTAAATAAATCCTGGGTCTTCCATTCGCCCTTATCAATGCGGTATTCGATAATTCCGGCATCCAGACCTGAAGCCACTGCAATTCCAACGGCATTTCCTTCAAAATCGAACTTTAGCGTTTTGCCCGGATTTTCGGCTATTAACATCGGAACTTTTATGAAATCAGGGCGCGTTCCGGTTTTATCGGCTGGAATCCAGTTGGGATCAACTTTCCAGCCTTTGACCTGTTTTGTTTCTACCGCCGGAATTAAGATTCCACGATTATAGCAGGCTTCGGCCAGTTTCGCCGGAAGGGGATAAGCAGTCAGTTTATCGTCGTCGGCCACAAAACCGCTCCAACACTGTTCCATAAACGACTTCATCGACTGAAAATAAATATGATGCCCGAATGGAGAAGGATGGAGGTTTTTGAAATCCTTTTCCCAGGTGAATTCGCCATTATCAATACGGTCAGTCACTTCTTTGGCCAGATTGATCGTTGAAAGGCCGTAATGCGCTGCTACTTTTTCGTGGTTCAAAATTTCAGGTGGAGTAATTCCTTTGCGGTATTCCGTCATCTTCTCCGGATCAACAAAGTGCATCATCACAATGTCCATCGCCGGGTTCGATTCGCGTGCATGACGGACAATGCCTTCCATCCCCATAATTTGAGTTTCAGTACCAAAACCATTGGCGCGATCGTTAACCGCGGCATCTTCAAACAGTAAATCAACTTTCCCTTTGGCCAGTACATCACGCTCGAACCGGAAAGCGCCCGGCGTACTGCCCATCGACGAAATTCCGGCAGCAATGAACTCGAATTGTGTTTCGGGGAAACGCTTTTGCAAATAGTCACAGATACTGTCGCGCCAGCCTCCACCCTGTGTGATTGAGCCGCCTAAAAATGCCACACGCCCTTTCTTTTCGCGTTCGAAAACCAGTTGGGCATTGTGCAATTTGTTCCGTCAGGTATGGAATGTATGACTTTCGAGTTTTGGGTTTACTTCCGGATAATAGGA
>JAHEYU010000115.1 GCA_023251435.1 Bacteroidota bacterium | reverse complement strand
TCATCGAAAAGAAACCAAATAAGTGCGAAGTATTAAAAACCGGCGCACCGTCAATCAAAATCAGGTTCTGATCGTTATTTCCTCCCCGGACATTATACCCCGACGACATTTCACCCACGCTCTGAACTCCGGGCATCATTATCACACTCTTGATTACATCAGCTTCGCCCATCAGCACCGGAAGTTCTTTCATAATTCTCGAATTAACTTTCACCATGCTCATTTGTGCTTTCGAGGCTTTGGTATCGTCGCCCATTATGGTCACCTCATCCAGATTATGGCTTTCTTCAAACAATTCGAAGTTAGCATTGCCATTTTCAATTAGTTTAACTTTCTGGTTCAGTACTTCGTAGCCCATAAACGAAACCTGAAGTAGGTAATCGCCAGTTGGCAGGTCAAGTTCGTAAGTTCCGTTCGGTCCGGTGGTAGTTCCGATGCCGGTCTGGGGGTGAAAAACAACAGCTCCGGCCAGTGGTTCTGTATTTTTTCCATCGAGCACTTTCCCCATAATCCGGGCGCTGTGGTACCGGCCTTCGTTCAGCGGGTCGCCAATAACCAATAGTTGCGGTTCTTCTGATCCGATTTTTTGGCGTCCGTCGATTCCCTTTGGGAAAATTATCACCGAATTATTCTGGAAAAACCTAAAGGTCAACGGATGCCGGTCGAATATCAGATTGAGCACCTGTATAAGCGGCATGTCTTTAAATTCCTGATTGATAATATGTGTCTTAATCCAATCCGATTGATAGTAAAAATGAATTTGGTAGTTTTTTTCGAGAGTGTCGAGAAATTCCTGAAGGCTGGTTTCCCTGAATTTCCCGTTAATAATTTTTTCCTGAATAGGCTGAGCATGAAGTTCAGTATTCAGTATAAGGATTAAACTGAAGGTGAATATAATTTTCAGGTAAATTGAAATGGCTGGATTCTTCACTGTTTGGTTTCTTCTGATTTTGTTTAGTTTTTGGCAGTTGTAAAAGTAGGTAATTCAAATAGAATATGAAGTTAAAGGCAGCATTTTACAAAAAGATATTGTGCTGGTTTTGTTGCAACCCGGAATCGCGAATCCTGTTTCAGAAATAAGGATTAATCAGCTACTTTTGAATCTGGAAATATTCAGCTTATGGAAAAGAATTTCAGAAATGCATCAGAACTGATCAAAGCCAAAGCCCGTGAACTCGGGTTCCTGGATTGCGGCATTTCTGAAGCCCGTTTTCTGGCCGAAGAAAAAGATCGACTTACAGATTGGCTTCAGAATGAGATGCACGGCGAAATGACTTACATGGCCAACTATATGGATAAGCGTCTAGACCCCCGGCTTTTGATTGATAATGCGCGCTCGGTCGTTTCTGTTTTACTGAATTATTTTCCTTCCGAAAAACAGTCAGATCCGGAAGCTCCGGTACTCTCAAAATACGCATATAGCACCGATTACCATTTTGTAATGAAAGACAAATTGGGCGAATTGTTGCGGTTTATTCAGTCTGAAATTGTGCCGTGCGAAGGACGCTGTTTTGTTGATTCGGCACCGGTTTTGGATCGTGCCTGGGCTGCCCGCGCCGGTTTGGGCTGGATTGGTAAAAATACCAACCTTATTTCGCCCGAACATGGCAGTTTCTTTTTTATTGGCGAATTGATTGTTGACGCGGAATTGTATGCAGACGAAAAAATCGTTCGCAACCACTGCGGAAACTGTAACCGCTGTATCGATGCTTGCCCGACTCAGGCAATTATTGCTCCATATATATTGGATGCCCGTCGCTGCATTTCGTACCAAAGCATCGAAAACCATGGAGAAATTGATCCGGAGCTGAAAGGAAAATTCGAAAACCGGGTGTTTGGCTGCGATATTTGTCAGGATGTTTGCCCCTGGAATTTAAAATCGGAAGCCCACCACGAACCTGCCTTTACTCCTTCTTTTAAACTGATGAATCTGACAAAAGGTGAATGGAACAGCATGGATAAACCAAAGTTCAACGAACTATTCAGTAATTCGGCAGTAAAGCGGACACGGTTTGAAGGACTGAAAAGGAATTTGAGGTTTTTGGAGGGGTAAAAACAAAGGGAAGCGCCCTGACAAATCAACAGCCGGAACCACATTTGCCGTCTGGCTTTAGCCGACTGTTTTAATCTAAAAATCATTAAATTTGTAACAATCAAAAAACAATAGCTATGGCAACAATTACTTTAAAATACGATGCAAAAAACCCTTTGATTAAAAGCATCTTGAATAGCGCAATATTAGCTGGCGCTACGGTAGAAGAAAAAGAAGCTTCGCCTTACAATAAAGAGTTTGTTAAAAAAATCAGGCGAAGCGAAAAACAACCCGGCGTAAAAATAGATTTAGACAATCTATGGAAGTAATATTCAAACCCGAAGCCGTTAACGACCTGAAATACTGGAAAAATTCGGGAAACAAGGCGGCACAAAGTAAAATACATGCTTTGCTCAAAGAAATCAGCCAAACCCCATACACCGGAAGCGGGCAACCCGAAGCGTTAAAATACGATTTAACCGGGTACTGGTCGCGCCGCCTAAACAAAGAACACCGGATTATTTACAGGGTTTACGAAGATCGCAAAACCGTTGAAATCCATTCTTTGCGCGGCCACTACTTCGATAAATAATTTTCTACACTTTTCATTAGTAACTGTTTCACCCGCTACAATCCGCGTATAAAAGAAAAACCGAACATCATTAATCTGATGTCCGGTTTTTGTGGTGCCACCAGGAATCGAACCGGGGACACATGGATTTTCAGTCCATTGCTCTACCAACTGAGCTATGGCACCATTTTGAGTCCGGTGCGGACTTTTTTCGATTGCTTTTCGTAGTCACTTTCGCTGTTCCGTTTCGCTTTCGGGTTGCAAATATAGACCAATTATTTAAACTACAAAAATAATTGAATTGATCGGCTGCATTTTTTTTGCATTTGGTTTCGAACCATTTCTTTTTCATACTTTTGCAGACCAAATTTTTTTACACATTTCAGGAAAATAGATGCAAACATTCGTATTAAAGAATGGGATCCGTATTATTCATCAGGAAGCGAAATCGCCGGTTTCGCATTTTGGAGTGCTTATCAATACCGGGTCGAGAGATGAGGAAGCAAACGAACAGGGCATTGCTCATTTTATTGAACACGTAATTTTTAAAGGAACCCAAAAACGCAGGGCTTTTCATATTTTAAACCGGATTGAGGATGTTGGCGGTGAACTGAATGCCTATACTACAAAGGAAGAAACGGCTGTTTATGCCACTTTCCTGAGCGAATACTACCAACGGTCGATGGAACTGATAAGCGATATTCTTATCAATAGCACTTTTCCGGCCAGAGAACTTGAACGTGAGAAAGAAGTGGTGATTGAAGAAATCAACTCGTACAAAGACAATCCTTCGGAATTGATTTTTGATGAGTTTGAAGAGATTCTGTTTGACGGACACCCGATTGCCCGAAATATTCTGGGAACTCCCGAGCTTCTGAAGACCTTTAGCAAAGAAAGCATCCTCAAATTTATGGATGAAAATTACCATACCGATCAAATTGTTTTAAGTTCGGTGGGCAATATCTCCATGTCGAAATTCATCTATTTTGCCGAGAAATATTTTGGCGCGATTCCGGAGAAAACCAGAACCAAAGAGCGCTCGAATTTATATAATTACCAGCCAGAAAAGCGAATTGTTCAGAAAGATACATTTCAGGCCCACTGTATAATTGGAAATAT
The DNA here is from genome assembly GCA_023251435.1 of Bacteroidota bacterium. GTDB lineage: Bacteria > Bacteroidota > Bacteroidia > Bacteroidales > Prolixibacteraceae > Aquipluma. Next base: position 8,144 of record JAHEYU010000115.1, on the reverse strand, counting down.
TTCGCCGTCTATCTTCAGCCCAAATCGAATGTCGATGATTTTGCTGAATAACATTTTGGGCGGATCGTCGATGAATTCGAGGTTAAACATGGTGTTGCGCGAGCGTAACGGAATGGCCTATAATGTTGAATCGAGCTATACCGGTTATTTCGATACGGGCGAGTTCAGCGTGTATTTCGGTACCGACAAGGAAAATATTGATCAGGCGCTTCGGTTGGTAAACCGGGAATTCAGGAAAATTAAGGAACAGCCGATGGGTATTCTGCAAATGAGCAGAGCAAAAAAGCAATTGATTGGTCAATTGGCTATTTCGACCGAAAACAGGGAAGATTTGATGCTCTCGATCGGGAAAAGCCTGCTGTTTTTCAATCGTGTCGACACTTTGGAAACGATTTTCAGGAAGATTGAACAGATCGAACCCAAAGAAATTCTTGAAATTGCCAACGAGCTTTTTGATGATTCGCAAAGCAGTATTTTAATTTATCAGTAACATGACAAGTTCAGGGCTTCTCGATCAATACATTCACAACCATATTTCGCCTGAAGACGATTATTTGTACGAACTCGAACGCGAAACAAAACTGAAAGTGCTCAACTCCCGCATGTTGTCGGGTCATTTGCAGGGACAAATACTCACAATGCTCAGTTCGATGATTCGTCCGCATTGCATTCTCGAAATCGGAACTTTTACGGGTTATTCGGCTTTATGTCTGGCCAAGGGATTGGCTGATGGCGGGAAATTGCATACCATCGAAATTGATGATGAACTGGAATCTATCGCCCGAAAATATTTTCTGAAATCGGGCATGGGAGATCGGATTGTTCAGCATATTGGTGACGCCTGCCAGATTATTCCATCGATTGCTGATCCGTTCGATCTGGTTTTTATTGATGCCGACAAGCGTGAATATTGCGATTATTACCGGTTGGTATTCGACCGTATTACTGTAGGCGGATTTTTACTGGCCGATAATATTCTCTGGAATGGCAAAGTGGCCAGTCCTGAAGCTGCCGATGATGCTCAAACTCGCGGTATTATTGAGTTTAATGATATGGTTCAGAGTGATTCGCGTGTAAAGAATGCTATTCTTCCGGTGAGGGACGGTATTATGGTGGTTCAGAAAATTGCTGAATAAAGGCATAAAAAAAGCTACCTGTAAACAGATAGCTTTTGTAGATTTTTCGGGAATTGCGTTGTTAGCTTTCGAGCATCGCCTGATACTCTTCGGCGCTTAACAGCTCTTCGAGTTCTGCCTGATTGGAAATTGATATTTTAATCAGCCAGCCTGCGCCATAAGCATCTTTGTTCACCAGTTCAGGGGCACTTTCGAGGTCAGGATTTACTTCCAAAACCTTTCCGCCGACCGGCATAAACAAATCAGAAACAGTTTTTACGGCCTCGATGGTTCCAAAAGTTTCACCTTTTTCAAGGGTTTCGCCTTCAGTTTCGATTTCAACAAAAACAATGTCGCCTAGTTCACCCTGGGCAAAAGCGGTAATTCCAATAACAGCATGATCACCTTCCAAACTAATCCATTCGTGTTCTTTGGTGTACTTTAAATTCTGTGGCAGCTTCATATTTTTATTATATTATTCGGTTTTTCTGAATCAAAAGTAATACATTTTTCTATTCAAACCTTTAACAAAAGTCAGTGTTATGCATATTCACCGAAGTTTATTAATTTAGCACAACTAAAATCATTACAGATGTTTCAGACTCAAATTAAGGACTTATCTGCTCTTCAGGATGCTGCAAAACAGTTGCTTACCTCTTTCCCTGACGAACGGATTTTTGCCTTTTACGGTGCGATGGGAGCGGGGAAGACTACTTTTATTAAAGCGCTTTGCCGCAGTTTGGGTTCCCGCGATAATATTACCAGCCCTACTTTCGCTCTCATTAACGAATATTCAGCCGATGAGGGTGCTGTTATTTATCATTTTGATTTTTACCGGATTAAAAAATTGGAAGAAGCGTATGATTTGGGATACGAAGATTACATTTACAGTGGGAATTATTGTTTTATCGAATGGCCCGAAATGATCGATTCTTTGCTGCCTGAAGGGATTGTGGAAGTGAGAATTACTGAAGTTGAGAAAGGTGCAAGGCTTGTGGTTGCTGGGAAATAATATGACGTAAGACCGAAGTTGGGTGCCCAGAGAATTTGAGCACACACACATTTATTTATTACATGAAACAGGCAAGAAATTACTTTCAATCTCAATATTCTGCATTATGACCCCAAAAGACAAAAACACCGAACAAACAACTGCCGGATCGACGTTTCTGATGCCCAAAGAAGAAATGCTTGAGATACGCAGAAAAGGGAAAAAAATCAGAATTGGAATTCCTTCCGACAAGGAAAAGGTTGAATACCGCGTTCCGCTGACGCCGCAGGCTGTTGAATTACTGGTTTCGTACGGTCATGAAATACTGATTGAAAAAGAAGCTGGAAAAGCTGCAAGCTATACCGATCAGGAATACAGTGATGCAGGCGCTTTGGTGATGGACGACCGGAAAGAAATTTTTGAATGCGATATTATCCTGCGCGTTTCTCCTTTCGATGAATCAGAAATCGACCTGCTTAAAGGTCATCAGGCATTGATCTCGAATTTGCAGATCAATGCTCATTGTCCGGGTTCAATAGCAAAGCTGATGCAGAAGAAAGTGATCAACATTGCTTATGAATATCTTGAAGATGAAGATGGAAGCAAGCCGGTTGTTCAGTTAATGAGCCAGATTTCGGGCAGTACTTCTATAATTCTTGCCAACGAATATATGAGTAAATCCCGCGATGGGAAAGGTGTTTTGCTTGGAAGTGTAACCGGAATTTCGCCGGCAGAATTGGTTATACTCGGATCGGGAACTGCTGCCGAATACGCTGCCCGCGCTGCTTTGGGACTTGGTGCGATTGTGAAGGTTTTCGACGATAATATTAGCTCGTTGCGCAGACTCGAAGAAAAACTTCAGCAACGGATTTTTACCTCGGTGTTTTATCCAAAGGTGGTGAGTAAAGCGCTTAAATCGGCCGATGTTGTGCTGGGGGCAATGCCTGTTGCAAGTGCTCCTTCGTTGCGAATTACCGAAGATATGGTGAAAAAGATGAAGCAGGGCGCCGTAATAATTGATTTAAATGTGAGCCAGGGTGGATGTTTCGAAACATCGCACTGCACCGATCTGAATAATCCGACATTTATTACACACGGCGTAATTCATTATTGCGTGCCCAATATGCCGGCAATTGTATCCCGCACCGCATCCATCGCGTTGAGCAATATTCTGATTCCGATATTAATATCAATTGGAGAAATTGGCGGAATCGATAATTACATCAAAAATTCAAAGAGCTTCAGGAAAGGAGTTTATATCTATAATGGCATTTTAACCAATTCAGCTTTGGCCGAAAAATTCAATCTCCCATATAAAGATCTTGATTTATTGCTGGCTGTTTATTAAAAACTGTTTGAAATTAGTCCATTTTGATTTTTCGGGTTACCCCGAACCCTGAAGGGAGCCCGAAAAATCAAAAAATCACCCTTAAGGGCCGGGGTAAATTTTTTGATTTTGGGCATCAATTCAAATTAAACAGTTTATTAATCTTCCACAAGCATCAACATCGAAATTCCCGGCACTTCTATTTCATCTCCTTCAGGATAGATAGTGCTTTCTTCGTCGATAGTGGCATTCTCGGCCACGAGTCTCCATTTTATGTGTCCGGCCAGCGGAAATTGAATGCTGTTTTTATTGCCGTTAAAGACGATTAAAATCGTTCTCCAGTTATCGTCATTCGCACGATTCACAAGCACATAAGAAGCTACTCCCGGCATATAATCGTCCGAAAAAATTAAGTGTTCCCTTATTTGTTCCGAACTTGTCATCCTGAAGGCCGGATGGTTTTTGCGCAGTCTGATTAGGCTTTGGTAGTATTTGAAAACTTCAGAAAATGTATGTTTTCTGTTCCATTCGATTTGGTTGGTACGGTCGGGCGATTTGTACGAATTGTGGTCGCCCAGTTTTGTCCGGGCCATTTCAACGCCTGCATGAAGGAACGGAATTCCCTGCGAAGTGAGAACCAAAGCCCCGGCCATCATTACCATCCGCTCAATTTCTTTGTCGGAGGCTTCCGGGCTGCTCATTATCAGTTTGTCGTACAAGGTGTAATTGTCGTGGCACGATGCATAATTGACGCACTGCCAGGGTTCGCTTGCCCAAGGGGATTTCGAACGATCGACATAGCCATACACAATCTGGGGGTGAAAACAGGCAGCGGTAATTCCAAATTTAATGGTTTCTTCCTGAATGGTTTGTCCGCTTACAAAGCCTTTACTGCGTGGGTTGAAATTGTTCCCTTTTATTCCGTCGCGAAAATCGTCGTTAAAAACTGCGATTCGGTCGAGCTTTGTAACGTTGGTTTTTATTGCGCGGTTAGTTTCGTCCAGAGGGCTTGTGTCGGCTGTCCAGCCTTCGCCATAAAGCAAAATTTCAGGTGAAATAGTATTCATTCTTGCCCTGATCAGGTTCATTGTTTCAATATCGAAAATTCCCATCAAGTCGAATCGGAATCCATCGATATGAAATTCGGTTGCCCAATATTGGAGCGAATCGAGAAGATATTTCCTGACCATTGCCCGTTCGGAGGCCAGTTCGTTTCCGCAGCCGCTGGCATTCGAGAAAGTGCCATCCGGCTTTTGCCGGTAATAATAGCCCGGAACAGTCTGGTTTAAGAAGGAGCGGCGGGTAAGTGCGGTGTGATTGTAAACCACGTCGAGAATGACGCCAATTCCGGCCTGATGAAGCGACTGAACCAGCATCTTTAATTCGGCAACACGTGAAGTAGTGTCGGGATTGCTTGAGTAGCTTCCTTCCGGAGCGTTGAAGTTTTTCGGATCGTAGCCCCAATTGTACGATTGCCCGGGCGCGTATTCATCAACTGTAGAATAATCGCTGGTGGGAAGCAGGTGAACGTGGGTTATTCCGAGCTCTTTCAAATGGTCGGTACCGGTTTTTAAACCTTGTGGCGAAAGAGTTCCCTGTTCTGTAAATGCCAGAAATTTGCCTTTGTTTATTATTCCTGATGAAGGTGCAATGGAAAAGTCGCGCACATGCAGTTCATAAATGATTGCATCTACCGGGTTGGCGCATTCAACGCGCTGATCGGCCAGCCACCCTTCAGGATTGGTATCTTCGGGATTGAAAAATAAGCCGCGATTGCCGTTTGCACCAACAGCACGGGCGTCAATTCCAGGCGTTTCGTTCAGCCATTCGCCATCGTTAACGCGTATGGTGTAGAAATAACCGTTTAAATCGCCATTGATGGCAATGGTCCAGGTTCCATATTCTGCCTTAATAAATTGGTCGATTCTGATGGCTTCGCCTTCGTTGCTGTGTTGGTATATGCGTAGTTCGAGTTCTTTGGCAGTTGGTGCCCAAACGCGTATTTTGGTTTTTTCTTTGGTGTAGCTAACGCCCAGATCGTCTCCATGGTAATACGGAAACGACGAAAAATCAACGTCATTAAATTTCCAATCTCTCATCCGGGTTCTGATTTTTTATTTTTTCTTCGGAAAGTCTAATTATTTGTCGAGCGTTTCGATTAAGTAACAAGGCTTTTGCGAAGTTTTACTGAATTCGATTTCCAGGTGCGCCCATCAACATCGGTTACAATAATCCGGGCCCAATAGAACGATTTAATAGAACGATCGTACTGGTGAAAAGTTGAGGTTTCGATTCTTAACTGGTGAGTATTTCCTGAAGTGATGTACATCGGGTAAATCGCATTTCCGTTAATCCCGTTCAGTTTAAATTTTCGTTTGGTCCATATTTTCCTGAATTCCAAAACCGGGGCATCAATGTCGGCTTCGTTCTTTCCGGTATTCCTGATGGTCATGGTTAACACCTGCGGGCGCAACGGTTTGTCTTTTTCGAGTACGATGACGAGTTTAACGATCTTGAAAAGCCGCGAGATTTTGAACGGTTTCATATTTCTTGCTTTCCTGAAAGATAACCCCGCAAGCAGCACCAGATAGGGAATTGCCAGAATGAGGATGATCCAACCGAGCGTTTCGTTTTCGAAATTACCTGCCAGCTTCGCGATGATCTCTTTCAGGCTTAGGTTTATCAGAAATATATATCCTGCTATCATTTACACATTTAATTGAGCCCCAAAAATAGGAAAAGTCCGGCGATAAATGCAGGACTTTATTCGATGTAAGGATTTTGTTACGACTGGTGGTGGTAAAAATCGGGAAACAGCTTCTATGGTTAACATGACCGGTCGCCTGATAACATGACGGCTTCCTTTTCAGCAGGACGATGATTCCTGCCAGCAGGACGGCTTCCCAAGTAACATGACGGCGAAAATCTGAACTAGACCAGTGGGGGCGGGCAGTTAAAAAAAAGTATCAGTCTGCCTGACAATTGGGTACAATGTAATTTAATCCCTAAAAAATTGAAAAATGGCAATAAATAGTTTTGATTTAGAAACATAATAAGTTACTTTTAAAACCTTGAAAAACAAAATATAATAACTGGATGAGTCGGGGCTTGAAACAACTAAGCCTTTGAAAAAGTACTGTAAACTCTCCACAATTCAATAGTTGGCAGCAATGCTATAACGACTTCGAGCCGTACGAAATACTTGAATTTAAACATCATGAATCTATCACATTTTTGCATTAGAAATTTAGTGCCATTTATAACAGGAGACGAATACCCTCCTTATCGTAAAGGACCAGAATTAGTAAAGTTATTTAACTCTTTTGGAAGTAGGGACATTTATGATGAACTTGGTTTACCTGATATAAAAAAGACCAATGGAAATCGTCCTTCAAGAAAGCAATATGTTGAAGCAAGACTTTTAGAGCTTTCAGGCAAACAAGAATTGAGACAGTTATTAGAGTACATTGTAAATTTAGCAGACGACAAACATAGTATAGCAGAAAAAATGAGTGAGCTCATTAATCCAGAAAGTTATGGTATTATTGATAATAATGGTGCTTATATAATTCAAGGTGGAATTATTGATAAAAGACAACCAGTTGTTAATGAGGCACACTTTCAATATATTCAAAATCGAATTCTAAACGCACTGGAAACTGCACGGGTTTCAATCAGATTAGTAATGGCATGGTTTACAAATCAAACGCTGGTTGACAAATTGATAGAAAAGCATCAAAAAGGTATTGACGTGCAAATAGCCATTTATGATGATGGTGTAAATAAAAAACACGGTGTAGATATTTCGTCATTGCCAAACAAAAAGATTAAGAGAGGACAAAGAGGTGGATTAATGCATGATAAGTTTTGTGTTATTGATAATCAAATTGTAATTACAGGCTCATACAATTGGACAAACAATGCTGAATTTAGAAATGATGAAAATGTAACGATTGAAAAAGACCCTGACCAAGCAACAAGATTTTCAGAAGAATACAGAAGACTGACAACCTAACTAGAATAATGCAATGTAGCCTAAACTGTTTACAATTCTTGGGCAAAAGTCAATAAAATCATAATTGTAAAACCTTTAAATATATTTTTCATGGCAAATAATTCAAATCCTAACTTTCGAGAACATTTGAGAGATGAAAGGAGTCACATGGAAGGACTTCTAAATCAAAGATTCAATTTTTTCATAATCATATCTGGTTTTATAGTAGCCGCAATTCCTTATGTAAAAAATGAGAACCAATTAAGATTTATCTTTATTGGCGGGTTCATTATTGAGCTTGTTTTTACCCTTTTGATAGGCAGAGCTCAAAGGAGACTAAAAATTAACTTGGATATGTTAGATGAAATTTTGGATGACCCATCAACAGAAATTAAGAAGAGAGCAAGTAAGGGTTTTATTTTAAATCCATTCAAGTATAGTGTTGTTCGACTTATGGGCTATTATTTGCCTATCATAGTTTCTATTGCGTTGCTATGCTCAATTATTTGGACAGAAGATATCTTCAATTATTTCAAATAAATGTAATCAACTGCAAATTTGGATGTCAAAAACAAATTTAATAAAGCACATGCTGCCAACATTTAGCTGAATAGCCGAAATCCCTTGCAAAAAAAAATCCCATTACCCGATAAGGCTAATGGGATTTTGGTCTATTCTCTGTTCAGCGAAACCTCATGATCAGGGCGACTTTTGTTG
>JAHEYU010000114.1 GCA_023251435.1 Bacteroidota bacterium | reverse complement strand
AGCACACCGAAGAATTCGTTGTAAACGGCTTCGTAGGCTTTTTTTTCACCTTTACGAAGGGAAGCAATATTCAGTTGGAAATTCGGATGGTTCATCTATTAATTTCTCTTGGCTTTTAACAAACAAGTTGTTGTTGCGCATAAAACCCACCAAATCACCATCGGGCGAAATCGAACATTAATGGGCGACAACCATTTTAAATAGGTGGTCATACAAATTCTACCACCTTGTATCTTTTCATTGTAAAACTAGCAATTTATGCTGTATGAGTGCAAGAACACATAATAATTCAATCGGCATTACGGGTGTTTGTATTTTCCCCGATAATCTCTTTTCATCAACAACAAAGCGGCTTTGTTATCGACAATCTCATTTTTTGCGGCATCCCACTTTACCAGCGATCCGGTGTAATGCGAAATCATGGCGAGTTGGACAGTGGCGGTTGATCGGAACGCGTCTTCAGGAGTGCTGTTAATAATGCTCTGATCTTTCGCTCTTACCGCATTCAGGAAATTCTCCACATGGTTTTCCTGCATGGCGACCTGTGGAATAGACAATTCTTCCACTTTTGCATCTTTCCCAGCCGGATAAAGAATTATTTTGGAATCGCCTGTAAACAGCGAGGCTTTTTCACCATGAAATAAAATACCGTTGTTGAACTCTTTATTGGGGTCGCCTGTGCCCCAAAGCCTGTGCTGCCATACAACAGGAGCTTTCCGGAAAGCCATATTGGCAGTTAGGGTATCGGGAGTGGTTATCTTGTTTTTTAATTCCAAAATACCTCCCGTGGTATAAAATTCGGTTGGCATCGTTTCGCCCATTATCAGGCGGATACCGTCAATAAGGTGAATGCCCCAATCGACCAAATGACCGTTTCCGTACTCTTTTTCGAGTCGCCATGCTTTATGGGCGATGTTTGGCCGGTAGTCGAGTTTTGGGGCCGGACCGCACCATTCTTCCCAATCGAGCGAAGCGGGTGGCGCTTGTATCGTGGTATCCTGAAGTACAGGATTGTAATTAATCTGCGCCGCGATCTGGTGGACATTGCCAATGGTTCCGCCATCGATCAGTTCTTTGGCCTTTCTGAAAGCTGCGCTCTGCCGCCTTTGGAAACCAATTTGAACAATATTGCCTGCTTTTTGGGCAGCTTTAACCATTGCCAAACCTTCCCGAATATCGTATGCCAGTGGTTTCTCGCAATAAATATCCAGCCCTTTTTCGCAGGCCGCGATGAACTGAAGGGCGTGCCAGTGTGGGGGCGTGCCGATAAAAACGGCTTCGAGTCCTTTTACGTCAAGCAAATCCTGATAGTACTTGAAGGTTTTTGGCCGGACTCCCTGAAGTGCGGCCACTTCATCGGCGCTGTTTTTCAAATGATCGGTATCCACGTCACAAATGGCAACAACCTCAACCCCGCCCACTTTTAAGGCTGCTTTGGTAATTACCATGCCGTACCATCCGGCGCCAATCAGTCCGATTTTAATTTTCCGGTCTTGAGGTAAAGCCTGTCCATAAATTGATGCGAGCAAAGCCGCTGATCCGATGGATGCTGTTTTGATAAAGTTTCTTCTTTCCATGATTTATTGGTTTAGTTTACTGAATAAGCAAAAAGCACATACCTGTTTTTTTTCGGGCAACCCGAAAGTAACCGCCCCGTTCTTGCCAACTTTGGCAGTAAAAGGAGCGCCATGCCCAACTATTGGTGTAAATTTAATGGTTTTTCCTTCAGTCAGCCAGGTTTTCATTTCTTACTTCGAATCGTCGTTGGCTTCCCATGCAAATAACCTATCGATTCAAGGAAAAGGTCGGTCTGTACCAAAGTCTCGGTGAAAAACCTGTTTCCATCTTTACTATCCTCCCTGAAATTAAAGAATCCATGTTTCTGATCTTCATATAAAAATAAATCACAGCGATTGCCAGCCACTTCCATTTTTTGTTTGTAAAGTTTCGCAGTTTCAACGGGGATCAAATCATCTTTCATACCTAGAAAAACGATGGTTGGAGGCGTATGTTTTTCGATGTTATGAATGGGTGAAATTTCAGGATAACGTTCTCCTATCCGATCATAACCATAACCTGTTGACCCATTGTCAAAAACCGGATTATAGAGAACCAATGCGTTGGGTTTTGCGCTGACTTTCAGATCGTCTTTTGGATCGTTGAGTCCGGGAACAGTTGCAATTGCAGCAGCCAGATGACCGCCAGCCGAACCCCCTGATGCAACAATCTTTTCTTTATCGATATTCAGTTTCTTTGAATTTTGTCGCAAAAACCGGATGGCGGATTTGGCATCTGCCACCGCTTCAAATGGAGTTGTCTGATGTCTGGTTTTTACCCGATAATCAGCCAGAATAGTAATCATTCCGCGCGAAGACAGATATTCGGCATGGGGTTTAAACTGGGTAACATTACCTGAATTCCAACCACCTCCAAAAAAAAAGACGATGGTTGGATAGCGCTTTTTAATGTTAAAATTATCCGGGTTTTTCACAAAAAGCTTTAAGGCAATCGTGTCAATTTGTTTATAGGTATATTCCTTAAATCCGGGAATAGTTTGGGAATAAACATTCAACTGAATTGCTACCAGAATCAGGACTATAAATCGCTTCATTTTAGTTGTTTTATTATATTTTTTAAAATTTCATATTTAACAACTTTTTCGTTGGATGGCAGCTCTATTGTTAAATTTCGCCAGCTTAATTAAAACAGTAGATTCTACCATTAATTAGTAATGATAGTAAATATTAGTGAAGCGAAAAAAAGTGTATCCTATTTCACTCTGAACAACATTCGATTTAATATTCAGTTTAATCACTCTGGCAAACGGGCAAACTAACAGATCCGATCAGCTTTTAATGTTGTGAGGGATTATATAACCACTGCTAATAGGTACAGGGTTTACATATCAGCGCAAAGTCTGGATTATTTCGGATTTTGTTTGCCGGGTAAAAATAGCCTTCAGGAAAAACTGCGGAAAGGGTAGAGTTGGATTGGAAAACTAAATATCACAATGTTATTTTGGGTTGGTATTCTAAATAATAATAGATAGATTTGCCTTGAAAATCTAAATACTCATGGAGAGATATTTTTTTTCAGACTTAATTGATTGGGTAAAATCGCAAAGACGCAAGCCATTGTTATTGCGAGGTGCAAGGCAGGTAGGTAAAACCTGGCTGGTTGAAAAACTTGCCCGGGAGCAATTTGAATTCTATCTGAAAGTTGATTTTGAAGAAAATTCAGAATTGGTTTCTTTATTCAGTGGTGATTTAAATCCTCAAAAAATATGTTCTAATCTTGAACTTAGAACCGGTATTGATATTATAGCAGGGAAAACACTGCTCTTTTTTGATGAAATCCATATTTGTCCAAGAGTGATTATAGCTCTTCGTTATTTTTATGAGAAGATGCCTGACTTACACGTTATTGCCGCTGGTTCGCTTTTGGAATTTGCTTTTAGTGAGATTTCGTTTCCTGTTGGGCGCATTCAATCGATGGAGGTTCATCCCATGAATTTCTCCGAATTTTTACTGGCATCAAATTACGGAAAAGCGGCAGAAATTTGCAACAATCAAATATCCGAAGTATCAGCATCGATCCATGAGTTTCTGCTTGAACAACTTCGAATATACTGGCTGGTTGGCGGAATGCCGGAATGTATCAATGAATATGTAACTACAAAATCATTAAAAAAGGCGGCGGAAGTTCAGGATGAAATTTGTGAAACTTACCGGTTGGATTTTAATAAATACAAACCAAAGACAGATATAAATTGCCTCAATGCTGTTTTTTCAACCATTGCGGCAAATGTTGGAAAACAAATAAAATATACAGGATTGGCCATCGACTTCACTATTCCAACGATTAAAAAAGCGTATGAAAGTTTATTATTGGCGCGTATAGCTAAAAAAGTAAAATCATTGAGCAACATCGGGATTCCGCTGGATGTTTATGCTTCTGACAAAAAATTCAAGAACATTTTTCTTGATATTGGTTTAATGAACAGGGTGATGGGAATTGACTACAATGAAGCTTTATCTCATAAAAATCTATTGTCGATTTACCGGGGACAATTTGCAGAACAATTTGTTGGACAGGAATTTGCCACAGCAACCAATAACCAACTTTATTACTGGTCGCGGGATGCCAAAAACAGCAATGCCGAAATTGATTATCTTATGATTTTCGATGGAATGATTTATCCGGTTGAAGTTAAAGACGGACCTTCAGGAAAACTTCGAAGTTTGCATCTTTACCGCGAAACCTACCAGCCTTTGTGGTCTGTTGTTTTTCATGCCGGCCAGACAGATGTATTGGAGAATGAAAAAATCATTTTCCTGCCCATCTATTTTGCAGGTGCTTTTGCACGATTCGGAATCAATTCCGTGCCTGTAATTTTGTAAATGCAGGGAAATTCTGAAACCGGCAAAATGAAATGATGCACTATTGGATTGTCGCGAAAATATTTGCCGATAAAAATGTGGGTTGGCCATGAAAATAAAACCCCCTTGCCATTGCAGGCAAAGGGGCAAACTAAATTTCCGATCAACTTTTAATGTTTGGTATTATAAAACTCTGGCTAAAAGGTGACAAATGCCCCGATTACTCGGGGTCACCAGCGGTTGCAAAATTTTGGGCATATCCTAAGGAGCAGGTGAATCAAATAATATCTAACCATATACATTATGCTTTTATCTAATATTCTATGATCTATTCCAAAGCAAAAAGCATAGCTCCATGAGGCGCTAATTCAACTACGTAAACGCCAGCCACTTTCGCCACATCGCTTTTCATCCAGAGATCGCGAACCTTAACATCCTTTGAAACTTCAACCTTATCAAGCGGAAGGACTATTTTTGTATTTGCATCATTGATATTCAATACAGCCATATAGATTTTCCCGTTTTCTTTGTCTTTTGCTGTCCAAATACTTATCCCGTTTTCAAAATATATCTCTTTATTATCGGTAGTATGCTGGTTGACCCTGATCACTTCTTCGTTGGTAATCAAGGAAGTGGTAAACTCATCGTTATCGGGCATGTTGCCACCAAACATGAGAGGGGAGCGGAAAATAGCCCAAAGGGTCATCAGGAAATACGATTCATCTTTGGTGAAGTTGGTCCATCGTTCTGAATGGTCTTTTAACTCGGTTCTGATATTTAGTTTTCCCAACGGCAGCATATCGGCATCGGGCCAGTGCCCTTCAGTAACCATTGGCGCCCAATCGCGGCAAAGCTCCAACTGGCGTTTCATGGCCGACCATTTGTCCCAGAAATCTCCTGAAATTCGCCATAAATTGGCATTTTCGCGCAGATGTTTTGGATTTCCTATGAAAGCCGGTCCAGGCGAAAGACTGAGTACAATTGGCCTTCCACAATGATCGATTGCTTTTCGTACGGCTTCAATTTCGTCAGCATGATATGGAAATACGATATCGTCAACTTTTATATAATCCACTCCCCATTCTGCATACATTTCAAACAACGAATTGTAGTATTCCTGTGATCCGGATTTGCTCATGTTTACCCCTGTAAGACCGCCATACCACACGCAGGTGTCTGGAAGATTGGCAATTTCAGCAGCTTTGGCCGTCGAATTTTTTACCGGTGTATTACCAGCAATGGCCTGACGTGGAATACCCCTCATAATGTGCAGCCCAAATTTCAGTCCTTTGGCGTGAATGTAATCTCCCAGCGGTTTTAGTCCTTTTCCCTCAGCCGATGAAGGATGAAGTTTTTCAGACGGAATCAATCTTCCAAATTCGTCGATGTATTGATGTGGGCGACGATTGGCGAATTTTTCTGCTGAATTCTGATCGTCGCAATACCAGAGAAAATCGACCACGATATATTCCCATCCATATTGCTTTAGATTTTGAGCCATGTAATCGACGTTGGCTTTTACTTCAGCCTCGGTCACATTTCCACCGAAACAATTGTAGCTGTTCCAGCCCATTGGCGGAGTTAAAGCTATTTTTGCAATCTGGCTGATTGCTGAAACGGGCTGATTTACTTCTTTTTTTGTAGAAGGTTGACAGCCAATAAGTACGAGTATAAAGGCCAAAAAGAAGTTGATGTTGGTTTTAATGTGCATGATGAAACTAGTTTTTTTGTTTGTTAATTTTTGAGTATTTGAACGACCTGAAATCCTTTTTTTGTGGCAACTCTCATTAAATAACAGCCTCTTTTTAAATCTGATAAAGAGATTATTGTGGATGATTCTTCAGGTTGTAATTCTTTGATTTTTTTACCCAACATATCATAAATTGCTACTGAATGTATCTGTTCGCCTGCTGCATCAATTGTAATTATATGCTTTACTGGGTTTGGGAAGATTTTAATGTCTATATCAGATTTTTCATTCGATGGGTTTATCCCAACATTGGTATCAGTGCTGCCATAGATTACCCCTCTGCACGATCCACCATTGGTGTATACAAGATTTTTGTAGCGCATATCGGCTTCCAGAACAATTGCAAGTTGCATCACTGCCGGATCAGTTATCAGCTCCCATGTTTTTCCTTCATCCTTAGATTTAAAAATGCCTTCAGCACCATCTTTATCAACTTTTCCGGCCATATAAACAAATGGAGTTAAATCATTCTCACCTTTCCCGAATGCAATATTGTTGGCAAAAACGATATTGGTAAGGATGGAAAAAAACTTGCCCCCATCTTTAGAAACATAGATTTTTGTTTTCGAATCGTTTCCATTCGGCATGGCCGCATACCATAGTTCTCCTTCTCGGTAAGGATGTGCTTTCAGGAACATTTTATGGGGCCATCCGGGAAGACCTGAATAGCCTGTTTTCCAGTTAGCGCCGCCATCTTCACTATAATATAACCTTCCATTGTCGGTAAAATAAAATTTGTTGCCATTTATTTTATCGGCTGCCAGCCAACTCATCGGCCCCCAGCCACTCTCGTGCGAAGCTCGGGATATACCCTTGCACGCGGTCCAGGTTTTCCCTGCATCCATTGTAAATTGCGGCTGAGATTTATCTGGAGTCCATACCCAGTTTTTTTCGTCGGTGGCAGATATCACCAGTTTGCCACCTTTCCCGGGTGTAACATTGAATTTGTTCCAGGTCAGGCCATTATCCATCGAGTAGCCGTGATAAGACTCGGTTTCGTTGGTTTGGGCTACTGCCAGGAAAACGATATGTTCTGGCTTGGTTT
Organism: Bacteroidota bacterium; assembly: GCA_023251435.1. Classification (GTDB taxonomy): domain Bacteria; phylum Bacteroidota; class Bacteroidia; order Bacteroidales; family Prolixibacteraceae; genus Aquipluma. The sequence goes on along the minus strand of JAHEYU010000114.1, from coordinate 4,802 downwards.
GGCAATATTCCATCGAAGTTCCGCGCGAAACATATTGAAAAGTTGCAATTTTATTTGTCGGAATAACATCTCTAGCAGCATTCCGCATGCCAACCATATCCATTCCAATTGTAAACAGATCGGCACCATTGGCCAATGGCGGTGTTGAAATTGCAATTGCACATAACTCTTCAAGATTGTACATCACTGTTGTCCATGTTGAAGTTGGAGCCAAGTAGTTTTCGTTTCTGATTACCCCGTACCCATTGGTACTCCAAAGTCTTTTAGTATCATTCGGATCAATTATAAGAGCGGCTGTTCCCCAATTGAATGAATTTTCACCAGAATTGTAATAGGGAGGGTAGTAGCTGAATTTTGAACTAATTCGAGTCCAGTTCGCCCCTTTGTTTTTCGAATAGTACATTATCCGCTGATGTGTTGTAACAACAACAATATCTTCATTCTCAGGGTCGCTGCAAATTCCGCTGTAACTAGCCGCGGTTCCGGAAGGGGGAGTGATGTTTGACCATGAACCGTTTATAAATTTGGCAACCTTACCTGGTCCCTGGTAATCCTGTTCGTGACCACCAAATGTCACATACAAAGTACTGTCGGGTGCCAAACTGGCGCGAAGGCAGTTGTTTCCTCCAGCCAGACTGATCCAATTCTCTCCGGAATCATCAGATCTCCAGACTCCGGTGCCAGTACAACCAACATAAATAGTTTTCGATTTTTGTCCGTCTGTTGAATTCTTATCGAATAAAATGAAAGTAAAACCCGGGTTTAAAGTTGTCGCTGGCAGACCACCCTCAACTTTTTTCCAGTCAGAAGTGCCTTCTTTTTTCCATAAACCGTTTTTTCTGCTGGCAAAATAAATGATTTCTGAATTGTTTGGATCAACCAACAAGCGCTCGCCTGATGACCCGCGCCATGGATCATTCCCGGCAACATAAACATTTTTTGAAGTAAATCCTGTGGTCTTCCAGCTTAATCCGCGATTGGTTGAAAGAAGAATATCGCCTCCGCCGCCATTTGAACCATCTACTGCAACATATACTTTCTCTGGATTATTTGGGTCAATAGCAATAGATTCTATCCTGAAATAGCCAGTCTGTGAAGAGTTTGCAAAATCCATCAGTTGTATCCATTTCTGATTTGCCGGATCAAAACGGTATGCCCCGCCAACATCTGTCCGCGCATAAATCAGGTCAGGCGCATTTTTAATATCAGGATGAATCACCATTCCGGTTACATAGCCCATTCCCTGATTATTCACGCTTTTCCAAGTCCATGATTGAGCTGAAGTGAACAAGATAGTTAAAAGAAAGTAGGAGAGTAAAAATGTTTGTCTCATCTGTTAAATTCACAATTGTTAAATTTTGCCTTTTGTTAATTCGATGGATCCAAAGATCGATAATTAAATACCTTTTTGAACATTTTTTACTGTTTTAATAAGTAAAAATAAGGGATTCGATCAAGAGGCACATCAATCAAATAGCTCTTTCCGCCTTTGTAGGTTTTTCCATCATCGGCTATCCATTTTCCTTTGGGCAGGATTACATTTCGCTGTGTTTTCCCTTTTTCAACAACCGGAGCTACCAACAAGTCATTGCCCAACATGAACTGATCCATAATGTTTTCATACCCCATACCGGGAAAGCTATATTCCATGTAATTAACGATTGGGGCGCCAGTTATTGCTGATTGCCTTGCCAGTTCAACTATTTTTGGAGTGAATTTTTTCCGGATATCCACTGCTTTTTTTACTGCGTCCAGATGTTGCCTGTCGAGAATCCTCCAAGGGGCTACGGAGAATTGCATCATTGGCATTAGAGCATGTATTTGTGTAGAACGCACCACCAGCTCCTGATCCATTTCCGGATTGTCGATAAAACTTTTGTATTCGCCGCCACCAATCATGTCGGGGCACGAGAAAGTGTAGCCAATTAATCCTTGGGTGAGCATGTGTGGAATCAGTTTTTGCACATCAATCCATTGGTGGAGTTTGTCGTGCAAGCGCTGGGCAATGGGCAATCCGGCCATTTTCCAGCAGGCACGGTATTCGTTTAAGGGAAACCGAAGCCCAAATTGTGCATATAACTCGGAATGACGGTTGGGAGTTGCAGGTTCTTTGCTTAAGGCATCGTGTGGATAAAAATCCATATCACCGGCATCGAGTTTATACCCGTCAATCCCAAATTCGTTGACCAGTCGGTCGAGTTCTCCATTAAACCATTTAACTGCTGCAGGATTGGTAAAATCGAGCAATAAGGAATAGCCATTCCACCAGGTAATAGAGGCGGGTGTATTAGCAGTTTCCCATGTATCGCCGGATTGTTTCTTCTGCATCAGAAAAGCTTTTTCCTTCATCAAATCGCGCACAATCAAAGCCTGATCGCCACTTACAAAAGGACACATCCAAAGCATAACCTTGAAGCCCATTTTGTGCAATTGTTCAACCATCGCTTTCGGATTGGGGAAACGGCCCGGATGAAAATCCCATTTGCCGTAATCCTCCTGCCATGTATCATCAATCATGAGTACGCCCGGTTCAAAACCGTTATCGATAATCGCCTGCGCATATTTCAAAACATCGGTTTGATTCTGGTTGTAGGTTAATTCAATCCATGTGTTGTATTGCGGTTTGCTGAAAAGCAACTCATCGGGCATTTTACCTGAAGGTGAGAAAAACTCTTTTGAAGCATGACGGCTTGCATCGGCCAGTGTTTGCCCCGACCTGCCATGTTTTACCTCACCCTTGTTTTTGGTAATCAAAATCTGGTTAGCCTGAATCTCAAACGCAAAAGGTTCTTCGCTCCAAACCCATAAACCCTTGTTACTCAAAAGTAAAGGCTGAATCTGGTTATACTCGTTGTTGGCGTAAAAGTCGAATGTATATCCTGTTTCGAAGGGCATTTTGTCGCCTTGTTTTACCGACCCTGACCAGATTTTTTCGCCGGGAACAAGGTCGATGATAAGATTTGTTTGTGCCATTAGTACCGTTGGCAGTAAAAAAAAAAACAAGTTAAAAACACACAACAATGCGGTAGAACTTAGTTTCCCGGAATTTTTCATAACAGTTAGTTTACAATAGGTTTTCACAAAGGTCTTTTACAAAAAACTCAATTTTATTTCAAAATCAGTTTTAATGAAATATCTTCAAGATAGGCAGGAGAAACAAGCGTGAGCGTTCCTCCCTTATGCGCAATATTCAAAGAATCAAGCGTTTTACAGTGTAATGGGTCAAGCCATTCTGCATGATAATTTCCGGCCGGAACTTCAAACTCCGGAGAAACCTGTTTCCCTCCCATCAGGTAAAATGCATATTGTTTGCCCGCTTCTGAAAGCATATAGGATTTTAAACCAATAGGAATTCCCCCGGTACATGTGCCTGTATCGGGTTTCATTGACACAAAAACAAAGGATTCCACAAAGTTTTTAAGCAACCCCAGTTGTTTTCGTAGCGCGGGAGTACCTCCACCGGGCTGTTTTTCCGGATATTGGAATGTGCCATCAGGATGCTTTACGGTAAATGAATAGTCGAGATTGTTGAAAAGTGCGCCACCCGCAAGAATAAATTCCCAGGCTTCCTTCCGGTAAGTTGAGTCTTTTTGACCTTTGAATCCCGTTTCGTTATCACCAACTACTTTGTTGAGGTGATAATTTTGCGCCACAGTAACAGGCGGGGTCGCATAATGAAAATTGAATACAGCAACCAGCGGATTTGGATTTTCGATGAACTGTGAACCATTGGCAATATTTTGAGAAATAAGGTGCTTGTAAGGATAATCTTTTTCGGTTTCTGCAATAATTTTTGAAATATGTTCCTGCCATTCCAGTGTTACTCCTCCAAAATAAGGTTCATTACAGATTTCATAAATCAGATTGGGAAAGTTTTGTAATTCTGATACAATTTTACGCACCAGCGATTCCTGAATTACGAGCAGTTCACCGTTCTTGTCGAGCGTGTACACGTCGGTACGTGCTATGGCGCCCATGCCGTTGATATTGTTTTTTGAATTATAGGGGCTTAGCTCCCATTGCATTTCTTCATAAAAAGGGCAGGCAAGGGTCAATTCAACAATCACACCGTGTTTTTGAGCTTCGTCCATGAAATCTTTCAGGCGCGAAAAAAATTTGTCATCCCATTTATAAAGGTCAAATTTTGTGTTGTCGGCAGTGCGTATCCACGGGCAAAGAAAATCAGCAGCAAGCGGTGCCAAAGTGTTGTCTGAAATATTGAAAGCCCCCGGTGGTTCGAAATAACCGCCAACAAATGTGCGGGTCATATTCAGTCCATTAGTCTGAAGCGTTTTCAGGTAGGTTACATAGTCGAAGTGTGGATTGAGCACTGCACCGTAATGTTCGCCCGAGGTTATCAGCAAAGTAGGTTTTCCTGAATAGCTGAAATAATGCTGATTCTCACCATGAAGTTTAATGGGTTCTGGCATTGGAACTGGTTGCCGACAGTTGGTAAGTAACACTGATAAAAGCAATAGCTGCCCAAAGAATACTATTTTTCTCATAATATTGAATTTTCAGATTTTTATCCTTCCTAGTTCGATGAAGCCATTTCGGTCGATGAGAGTTTCTTTTACTCCTATTTGAATTGGGATTATGCCCGCATCCGATTGTTCAACCAGTTTAAATTTCACAAGATAGTTTCCAGATTTAACTTTCGAAGGAATTTCGAATTTATATTTTTCGCTTTTACTGATTCCCGGCAACCAATCTGTGTTTCCGGAGTTTATTGGCAGTATTTCGAATGAATTCTCAGGATTTTCTGATTCAAATCTGAAAACCAAACCAAAAGTTGCATATGC